>NZ_JBIRSJ010000010.1:454073-528501 GCF_044334165.1 Streptomyces sp. NPDC020845
CAACACAGCCTGCACCCCCGACCAGCTCGACACCGTACTGAAGAACGAGAACGGCATCATGGCCACGGTCGTCATCAAGGACGGCATCGCCACCAGCATCGACGAGTACGACGCCGAGTAATGGCCGATTGATCCCCACTGCCGGCCGCCGCGTTCGGGGGGAGGACCGAGAGCCCTCCCCCGAACGGCGCCGCACCGTCAGCGGAACGCGTCGGCGTTCTCCGCGGCCCACTGCCGGAACGGCCTGGCCGGCCGCCCGGTGACCCGCTCCACCGTGTCGCGCACCGCGAGCAGTTCATCGTTGACGTCCCCGCCCATCAGGTCCAGCACCGCACTCGCGGCCTCCTCCCCCAGGAAGGCCGCCATGTCACGTTGGGCCTCCTCCCGGCTGATCTCGGCGACCGGCACCTCCCGCCCCAGGGCCGCCGCGATGGCCTCGACCTGCTGCCGCGCCGTGACCCTCTCCGGCCCGGTCAGCGCGTACGTCCGGCCGCGGTGCTCCGGCTCGGTGAGCGCCACCCGGGCCACCGCCGCGATATCCGCGGGGTGGACGGCGGGGAGCCCGACGTCCGCGTACGGCAGGCGGACCGGCTCGCGCGTGCGGATGGCGTCCGCCCACCACAGCGCGTTCGAGGCGAACTGTGTGGGCCGCAGGATCGTCCAGGCCATGCCGCTGTCCTTCAGCAGCCGCTCGACTGCAAGGTTCTCCTCGGCGGGGCCCAGGTGGGGATGGGTCTGGACGGTGATGGACGACACGAGGACCACATGCTCCACACCGGCCTGCCGGGCGAGGCCGAGGATGTCGGCGTCGGGGCCCATGCGCGACGGGAGGAACAGCGCACGCACCCCGTCCAGCGCGGGCTTCAGCGTGTCGACCCGCGCGAAGTCGCCCTCGACGGCTTCGACTCCGGCCGGGAATCCGGCCCGCTCGGCGTCCCGGGTGAGACCACGCAGCGGCCCGGCACCGCTCGCCCGCAACTCCTTCAGCAGGGCACTTCCTATGTTTCCGGTGGCTCCCGTCACGAGGAACACGGGCACACTCTCCTGTCGCCAGATGGTGATCAATCCGACGTCGACGCTAAAACTTCAACCTCGCTTCAGGTCAACCACGAGCTTCCTGTCAGGGACTTGACACGCGCATTGGTCTGGACCACGGTGGATCACATGCCTCAGGGGCCCCTGAACGCGTAAGCGCACCACTCCCCCCACATCCCCCACGCTCGGAGGCACTTGTGGCACGCGCACATTCACGTACGTTCCCCCGGAAGCTGCTCGGCGGCATAGCCGTGGCGGCCCTCGCCGCCGGTGGGCTGATGGCCGCCAACACCGCGGGCGCGGCCGAGGAGCCGGTCGGCGCCGCGGCCGTCCCCAAGCACGCGGTCACCGGGTACTGGCAGAACTTCAACAACGGCGCGACCGTCCAGAAGCTCGCCGACGTCCAGGACGACTACGACATCATCGCCGTCGCCTTCGCCGACGCGACCACCACACCCGGGGCCGTCACCTTCAACCTCGACTCGGCCGGGCTCGGCGGCTATACGGTCGACCAGTTCAAGGCCGACATCAAGGCCAAGCAGGCCGCGGGCAAGTCCGTCATCATCTCCATCGGCGGCCAGAACGGCACCGTCTCGATCAGCGACGACGCGTCCGCCAACGCCTTCGCCGACTCCGTCACCAAGCTCATGGACGAGTACGGCTTCGACGGCGTCGACATCGACCTGGAGAACGGGCTCAACGCCACCTATATGACCAAGGCGCTCAAGGCGATCCACGACAAGAAGAGCGATGTCGTGGTGACGATGGCGCCGCAGACCATCGATATGCAGTCGCCGCAGAACGAGTACTTCAAAACCGCGCTGGCCACCAAGGACTTCCTGACGGTGGTCAATATGCAGTACTACAACAGCGGTTCCATGCTGGGCTGCGACGGCAAGGTCTACTCACAGGGCTCGGTCGACTTCCTCACCGCCCTCGCCTGTATCCAGCTGGAGAACGGCCTCGACCCGTCGCAGGTCGGGATCGGCGTCCCGGCCTCCACGCGCGGCGCGGGCTCCGGGTATGTGGAGCCGGGGATCGTCAACGCCGCCCTGGACTGCCTCACCAAGGGTTCTGGCTGCGGCTCGTTCAAGCCCTCGAAGACGTATCCGGGGCTGCGCGGCGCGATGACCTGGTCGACCAACTGGGACGCGGCGAACGGCAGCGCCTGGTCGAAGGCGGTCGGACCGCACGTCCACGGTCTGTCGTAGGGCCCGCCCGTTCGAGGGGGACCGAAAGCTCCCCCTCGAACGGGGAGTTGGGATGGACCGTGGCGTCGGTGGGTGGCCTTACGGTCAAGACCATGGATCTACGGGGAAAATCTATTGTCCTGATGGGGCGGTTCCACAAGCTGCCGCACACTACGGCGAAGGCCGGACTGGAGGCACTGGGCGCGCGGGTGTCGGGTTCGGTGTCCGACAGAACTGATCTCGTCTTCGCCGCGTATGACGTCCCGGGCCGCAAAATCGGAGCGGCGAGCACACGCGGCATTCCGATCTACGACGCGAAGGCGTTGCGGGCCGTGCTCAAGGGGGCGGCCAAGCCCTCGGCGGGCTGTGAGTCCGCCACCGACGGGGCAGGGACCGGGACCTTCGCGGATCACGCGTCGCTGACGTCGGCCGCCGACCCGGCCGCACTGCTCACAGTCCTTCAGGAAGCGGACTGGTCCGCCTTCGCTGCCGAGCGGGACCTGCCGCCGCTCCGGGCCCGGCTGCTGAAGCTCGAGCGCACGCATGGGGTCACCGAGGCGCACCGCTTCGCGACCGACAGGATTCGTGGGCTCGGCGACACGCGGCTGCAGCATCCGTACGGCCACAGCACAGAGATCACATCGTTTGATCTCAGCCCGTGCGGACGCTATCTGGCCACCGGCAGCTGGGTCGGCGACGACTACCACCGCGGTGGTGCGCTGCAAATCTGGGAGGTCGCCAGTGGCCGCTGCGTCAACACACTCCAGCGCATCGAGGGCGGAGTCGGCTGGCCCGACTACGACGACGCCATCCAGTGGTCGGCCGACAGCACCCGTGTCGGGCTCGCCTACAACACCAACCAGGTAGGGGTGTTCGACCCGTTCGACACCCGCACCACCAACACCTGTCCGCTGGCCGGCGCGTCGGTGACGGACGGGGCCAGCCGGCCGCCGACGTGGGCGCTGGCGCCCGACGGGCGGCGCGCGTTCGTCTCGACCGCGTCCTCCTCTTCCATCAAGGGCTGTGTCGTTCCCCTGGAGGCGGGCCATCTGTTCTGGCTGCCCGGCTACGCACCCCCCTCGCACCCCTATCTGCTGCCCGAGCTGCCCGAGACGCTTTCCGAGGAATTCGGGCACGAGGAAGACGAGCTGTGGCTGGACGACGGGGTCGGCTGGTCGCGGGACGGCACCCGGTTGTACGCGTATGACGCCCGGCGCAAGCGGGATCTGGTCATCGACCTGGCCACCAGGCAGGTCGGCTGGGCGGCTGAGGAGGACGAACCCGAGTCGGCCGTGGGGAAGGGCGGCGGGGGCGGAGTGCGGGTCTCCGTGGATCCGACCCGTGTGACCTTCCGCCGGCCCGTCACCGGAGGGGAGTCGGACGACTTCACCTTCCTCCGCGAACCACCGGGCCCCCGGCTCCTGGAGGACGACTACGTACTCGAGCAGCGCAACGTCAACTTCGCCCTGGACGACCACACCTGGTGTGCGGCGTTCGAGGAGGGTGTCGTCATCGCGCCGCCGGACCGCAGGGAAGACCTGGACGCGGTTCTGACCTGGTCGGTCGACCGGCGTTTCGGATGGCCGGTGCGGTGGGGCGGGCTCGATGTCGTACCGGACGTGCGGACCGCCGCCGAACGGCTCGGGGAGGACGGTCTCGGCTACTTCGTCCGGGAGTACGTGGAGAGGACGGAACCCGCCGAGGCCCAGGGGGACGGGGCGTGGCCACCGCCCAACACCGCGACGATGGACGACCTGTTCACGGCGGTGAAGGATGCCGTTTCCGAGCTGGGGAGCAACTGGAACTTCGCCGTGAACGAATACCTCAGCGACGCGGCCCGGCTCCGGGCGCGGCGCGGGGAGCCCGAGGGCGCCGCGCAACTGCTCGACGCCATACCCGGTACGGACGAGCGCGTCGTGGCCTCGGCTCAGGTGGCCATGATCCTGGCCCGCGCGGGACGGGCCGAACAGGCGCGGGCCGTCTTCGCCTTCGCCGAGCCGAGGGCGGAGGCGGCCCTCGGAAAGTACAACGTCGCGAACGTCGCCTCCGCGGTGGCCGGCGCCTACCAAGCCCTGGGCGATACGGCCGCCGCCGACGCGTGGTTCGCCCGCGCCCGGGAAGCCATCGAGCCGGAGACCAACCCGTGGGAGAACCGCCTCGCGGTCGTCTGGGCGCTCACCGAGTGCGGGCGCGTGGACGAGGCCCGGTCGCTATGGACATCCTCCGAGGACCGGCTCAACAGCTTCCGCTCCGAGCCATGGCTGCTCTGTCTGCTGAGCACCGACCGGCTCGACATCGCGGAGGAGTTCCTGGAAGCGTGCGTCCCGCCCGGGGACCGGCCGTCGAGCATGATCAAGGCACTGGTCGAGCTCGGCCGACCCGATCTGCTCCGCTCGTGGCTCTCCGACTCGTGGTACATACCGGACGAGGCCTACGAGCGCGCCCAGGCGATCGCCGACGGCGCCCCGCGGCGGTCCCTGCCGCCGACGCCGGCCGAGGAGGACATCGCGGCCCTCGCCGAAGCGCACGCCAAGCTGCTCAAAACGCCGCGCGCCAAACGCCAGATGCCGACCGTGGAGCTCATCGAGCAGGCCGCGGACTGTGGGCACCTCAGCGCCGTGCTGAACCTGCTCGGCGACCTTCCGGCCCATGATTTCAACCACCGGCCGAAAGCCGCGTTCTCCGCGCTGTGGCGCGCCGCCACAGGCCACTACCAGGCCCGGTGGTGACGCCCGGCTGACTGGTGTCGGCTACCCCAGGCCGTCGAGCCAGCGCACGATGACCGCGGTGCCCCGGACGTTGGACCCCAGGTGACGGGAGCCGTTGTAGTCGACGGCGCCCAGGTCGACGACCGGCGCGGCCACGCCGTGGCGGGCGAACGCGGTGCGGCAGTGCGCGGTGTTGGTGACGGCCGCCTGCTCGTCATCGACGGCCATGTAGAGGCGCGTCGGCACGCGGGGCGCCCAGTCGCAGACGTCGTCGGTGGTGCGCAGGGCGTCGGCCATGGGGCCGGTCGGGTGGGCGAGGAGGTCGCGGCCGTGGGCAGTGAGCAGCTTGTCGAGGGTGTCCGGGGTGCCCTCCATGAGCTGCCGACCGGTGTGCGCGCCGTCGAACAGTGCCTCGACGGTGTCGGCGTACGGCGCCTGGAACACCTCGGCCGGGCTGTCGTACAGATGATGCAGCCGGTTGAAGGCGACCAGGGTGTAGGCCGCGTACAGCACGCTCGACTTCGGCTCGAGCTCACCCGCGAGCAGCGCGGGCAGCTCCGCGCCGCCGAAGTCGTACGCCCCGCTGACCGGGGCCAGCGCGCCCAGCCGGAACCAGCGGTCCTCGCCGGACTGCAGGGCCCTGGCCAGGCCCAGGGCGGCCGAGGCGCCCTGGGAGAAGCCGGTGACCGCCACCTCCCGGTCCAGGGTGCGGCCGGTGCGGGGCGCGAAGGCGCGGGCGGCGCGCAGCATGTCCAGGGACGCGGTGGTCTCGGAGGGGACGTCCATCCAGGGGTGCGGTCCGGGGCCGACGCCCATGCCGAGGTAGTCGGGGGCGATACCCGCGTACCCGGCGGAGGCGTAGGTGACCGGCGGCGCGGGCAGGAAGCCGCCCGTCTGCTTCGACGGTGAGTCGTCCTTGTGGCTGCCGGTGCCATGCGCGAAGGACACCGGGCGCAGCCGGCCCTCGCCCCCGCGCGGCAGGACGAGCAGGCCGCTGGCGGTGGTGGGCCTACCGTACGGGTCGACCGTGCGGTACACCAGCCGGTAGGCGTCGACGCCGTACCGGACCGTGCCGGTGTCGAATTTGGCGGAGGTAAGCCAGGTGGTGACGTCCTCGGGCTTCTCCAGCGAGTAGAGGAGGTCGGCGGAGACCAGCGTGCCCCGGCCGACCTTCGTTTCCGCGATCGTGGCCGTCGCCCCGCCGGGGGCGGTGGCCACGGCCGGGGCAGCGGACCCGGCCAGCAGCAGCACGGCGCACAGGGCCGCCGCCCGGGTGTGGGTCCTGACGCCCGTTCGGGTACGGCTCGATCGGGCGCGGCGTGGCGAGTTGCGCATGAGGTCCCCGTCTCTTCCTTGGTGATCAACGGTGAGGACCACAGCCTCGCGCGGAGCGCACCAGGGGCACACTGATGCTGTCCCCCGGGTTCATGCTGCGCCCGGCCCCCGGTCCGGCCGGGGGAAATCCCGGTGGACCGGAGGTCCAGGCGCACAGGGCCTACGGCTTGGGCAGCTCACACCCCGCCAGGCTCAGATTGATCTTGTTGCCCGCGGCGACGCACTTGGTGATGCCGTACGTCTCCTGGGCGTAGTTGATGCCCTGCCGCACCGTCACGGTCCCGTTGGCGTCGACCTCGCACGGGTTGTTGAGGGTGCACCGTCCGCCGTCCTCGTTGCCCGTGTTGTTGATGGCGACGACCTTGCCGGAGGCGGAGTCGACAACCGGCGAGCCCGAGGTTCCCCCGATCGTGTTACAGGCGGAGGTGTAGCGGACCGAATCCTTCCAGGTCCATTCATCCTCTTTAAGACGGTAGACAAACCCGTCGATATTGCAGGAGTAGATCTTCTTCCAGTAGCCGGAGACCACATTGATGCCAGTGCCCTGGACCGGGTGGCTGTCCGACAGCTGCAGCGCCTTGATGCCGTACGACTGCTGGATCTGGGCGTACGTCGAGCTCAGTTGGTACAGCGACACATCGGTGTCGGTCATCGTCGCGTACGCGATCTTGGTGGCGCGGAGCGTGGCGACGCCGCTGCCGGAGCTGTTGAGCAGGGTGAAGCTCCGGGTGGACGCCTTGTCGACGATCACCTGTCCGGCGGACGGCATACCGGACTCCAGGCAGTGGCCGTTCGACATCACGAACGCGGGGTCGCTGTCGGCCGAGTTCGGCATCCGTACCACCGAGCCCGAGCAGTTGCTCAGCGCCACGGTCCCGGCGAAGTCGACCGCCTTGACCCGGGGCGCGTTCGAGGTGTCCGGGGCGGCCGCGGCCGGCGTGACGCCCGCGGTCGCGAGGCCCGCGCCGCCGAGCAGCAGCGCGGACAGCGCGCCGATCAGAGGTCTACGCATGTGGTTCCCCTCCCATGACGAGGCTTCGGACCGCGCCGCGACCGGTCATGTCGCGGCGGTTCGATCCGGAGCCGCACGAATGTTCCCTCGGCTTCGACCATTTCCCGCCCTTGACCATGTCATGCGCATGGCCGAACACTGGCGCAGCAGTCGCTCGCCTCAGACCACCCCCCAGGAGAATTCATGCGACTTCGCATTCGCGGCAGAAGGGCCACCGCCCTCACCGCCTTGCTGACCCTCGCCCTCGCGGCGCCCGTCGCGGCCCAGGCCGACGGCTCGGGCTCCGCGCCCAGGGCGGCCGCCGCGGCGGCCGACACCTCGGCCGCCACCTCGGCCGACGAGAGCGTGCGGCAGTACGAGATCTCGGGCCCCGCCACCCCGGCCGAGCGCTCCTCCATCGCGACCACCGGCGTGTCCATCGACGAGGTGGACGCCCGCTCCGTCGTGGTCACCGCCGACGCGGCCCAGGCCCGCGAGCTGCGCTCGCGCGGCTACGACCTCACCCCCCTGGCCGCCCCGCAGGCCCGCACCGAGGGCCGGGCCGCCAAGCCCTTCGACTTCCCCTCCGCGGACGCGAAGTACCACAACTACGCCGAGGCCAACACCGAGATCAACGCCGCGGTCGCCAAGTACCCCAACATCCTCAGCAAGCGGGTCATCGGCAAATCGTACGAGGGCCGCGACATCATCGCGCTGAAGATCAGCGACAACGTGGCCACGGACGAGTCCGAACCCGAGGTGCTGTTCACCGCCCACCAGCACGCCCGCGAACACCTCACCGTCGAGATGGCCCTCTACCTGGTGCGCGAGTTCACCCAGGGCTACGGCACCGACTCCCGGGTCACCGGCCTGGTCAACAGCCGCGAGATCTGGATCGTCCCGGACGTGAACCCGGACGGCGGCGAGTACGACATCGCCACCGGCTCCTACCGCAGCTGGCGCAAGAACCGCCAGCCCAACTCCGGCTCCTCCAACGTCGGCACCGACCTCAACCGCAACTGGGACTTCAAATGGGGCTGCTGCGGCGGCTCCTCCGGCTCCACCGGCTCCGAGACCTACCGCGGCCCCAAGGCCGAGTCGGCCCCCGAGGTGAAGGTCGTCGCGGACTTCGCGCGCAGCCGCGTCGTCGGCGGCAAGCAGCAGATCAAGGCCGCCATCGACTTCCACACCTACAGCGAGCTGGTGCTGTGGCCCTTCGGCTGGACGTACGACGAAACCACCACCGGGATGACGCGGGACGACTACGACGCCTTCGCCACGGTCGGCAAGAAGATGGCCGCGAGCAACGGCTACACCCCCGAGCAGTCGAGCGAGCTGTACATCACGGACGGCGCTATCGACGACTATCTCTGGGGGGCCCAGAAGGTCTTCGCGTACACCTTCGAGATGTACCCGAGCTCCAGCGGCGCGGGCGGCTTCTACCCGCCCGACGAGGTGATCGAGCGTGAGACCTCCCGTAACCGCGACGCGGTCCTCCAGCTCCTGGAGAACGCGGACTGCATGTACCGGTCCATCGGCAAGGAAGCGCAGTACTGCTCCTAGGCCCCGGCCGTAGGACACGACCGGGGCGCCGTCCCGGCGGGGAAACCCGCCGGGACGGCGCCCCGTCGCAGGAGGCGCAGCGCCCGTCCTTAGCGGTCACACGTGGTCCTTACGTCGCGCTGGTGTCTTCGCACGAGGGCAGGCGGGCGCCCCTGCTCTCGGCGATCCGCAGCACATCACGCAGCGCCTCACACAGCCGGTCCGCGAGGTAGCGGAGTTCTCGCGCGTCTGCCTTGGGGGCGTCCAGCAACGCCCTGGCGTGCCGGAGGAGTTCCGCACCCATGGACATCTGCACGGCCTCGATCGCATCCGCACGTCGACTCAGCGGACTGTCCCCGCCGTCCGACGCCAGATAACACGGCTTGCCATCGGGGTCCGACCACGGCAGCAGGCGCAGCACGGTACTCACGTTCATCAGCTCCATTGAGGTTCCTTCACGCTGTGTAGCGCTTTCCTCACAGAGTGGTGGCTGTTCTGGCTACGCTGGAAGGAGGGCGAGCCTGACCACGCACCTTTCAACTCGGGGAGTCAGCTGATGAAAATGGATCGAAGGCCACGCACGCCCAGGGAGAAGTACGGGGAGGAGCTGAAGCTCCGCCGCATCGCGGCCGGTATGACGCAGGAGGCGCTGAGCGAGATCGTGGTGTGCTCCCCCACGCTGATCAGCCACTGGGAGGCGGGGCGCCGGTTGCCGAGGCCGGACGACGCGGTACGGATCGATCAGGCGCTGGGGACGGACGGGTTCTTCGCGCGGTGGCTGGACGATCTGGACGGCGGCCCGTACGAGCACTTCTTCGCTACCGTCGCTGAGCTGGAAAGAGAGGCCACTCTGATCCAGCAGTTCGCACTTACGCTGGTTCCCGGCATGCTCCAGACACCCACCTACGCACGCGCCGTGTTCAGCGCCTACCGGCCCAACCACACGGCCGAGGAACTTGACAGGGAGGTTGTCATCCGAACAAAGCGTGCCCAGATTCTGGACAGCCCGTCGAATCCTGTCATGTGGACGCTCCTCGACGAGAGCGTCCTGCGACGACGCGTGGGTGGCCCCCAGGTCATGGCGGAACAGCTCCACAAGATCGCGGACATGGCCGAAGCGGGACGCCTACGGCTACACGTACTGCCCTACAGTGCCGGTGCTCACGCGCTCCAGCAGGGTTTGCTCACGCTCATGAGCTTCGATGACTCCGCCCCGGCGGCGTACGTCGAAAGCTTCCTCACTGGCAACTTGATCGATGATCCGTCACTGGTGAAGGCCAGCCAGACCGCCTACGCTCTGGCGCTGAGCAACGCATTGTCGCAGCAGGAGTCACTTGCCCTCGTCAGGGCGACAGCAGAGGAACACGCGCATGGTCAGCAGTGAGCACACCGCCTCCGACGCGCCCACCTTCACCGGGTGGTACAAGTCCAGCTACAGCGGCGGCAATCAGGCCGAATGCCTTGAGGTCGCACGAGGCCGCGCCGACATACCCGTCCGCGACAGCAAAAACCCGCACGGCCCGGCCCTCGTGTTCGAGCCGCCCGCGTGGTCCGCGTTCGTCTCCGCCGTCAAGCGCGGGGAGTTCCCGACCACCTGACCCGCCCCACACCGTCTATCCTCATCCGGGTCGCGCCGTTGACCAGGCGAAGATGGCGGGGGGAGCCAAACCATCATGAGCGGTACGAACGGGGACGGGCCCGATGAGCCGGACGGCCATGTCGATGGGGGCATCAAGCCGCTCGCGGCGAGCGACCCGGCGCGCATAGGACCGTATCTGTTGCTCGGGCGGCTTGGTGCCGGCGGCATGGGGCGGGTGTTCCTCGCGCGGTCGGACAGCGGTCGGACCGTGGCCGTGAAGGTGGTACACGAAGAGCACGTTTCCGACGAGCAGTTCAGGGCGCGGTTCCGGCGGGAGATCGAGGCGGCACGGAGGGTCGGGGAGCAGTACACGGCGCCGGTGCTCGACGCGGGTCCGGACGACGAACCGCCGTGGGTCGCCACGGGGTACGTTCCCGGGCTCTCGCTTGAGCAAGTCGTGCGACGGCACGGCCCGTTGCCGACCGCGTCCCTACTCGCCCTCGCCGACGGGCTGCTGAAGGCGCTCAAGGACATTCACGGCGCCGGGATCGTGCACCGCGATCTGAAGCCGTCCAACGTGATGCTCACCATGGACGGCACGAAGGTCATCGACTTCGGGATCGCGCGTGCTCTGGAGACATCCGTCGAGTCCTTGTTGACCAGTACGGGGATGGTCGTCGGGTCTCCCGGGTTCATGTCGCCGGAGCAGGTGCGCGGGCAGCGCGCGGGGGTCAAGAGCGATGTGTTCACCCTCGGGTGCGTGCTGACGTATGCGGCGACCGGGCAACTGCCGTTCGGGAAGAAGGCGGCTAATCAGCACGCGGTGATGTTCGAGATCGTGGAGGGCGAGCCCGATCTGACGGGGGTCGAGGACGCCTCGCTGCGGGCGCTCATCGCCCGCTGTCTGGCGAAGGACGTCACTCAACGGCCGGACGTAGACGCCTTGTTGGAGGACCCCGAGCGGGTGCGTCCCCCCGCCACGCGCGGCGCCTGGCTGCCTGCCGGTGTCGTCGCGCACCTCGCGCGGCAGTCCGCACGGCTGCTCGACGCCGAGGCGGCACCGCTGCGGGAGGAGGCCACAGACCTGGCGACCGTCGGGCTGCGGCCGAAGGACGGGCCTCCCAAAGTCGACCCGGCCGTTCCGGCCGCCCCGGGCGTCGGAGCCACGAAGCGGGAGCGGGAGCCTCGTCGGCGCCGCAGGCTCATCGCGCTGCCCATCGTCGTCGTCATCACCGCGGGCGGCGGCACGGTCGCCCTGCTTCAGCCCTTTGGGGGTGGCGGCGGGGGCGGAACGCATGCCCAGTCACCAAGCAGTGGCGCGAGCGCCGCCGCTGGTGGCAGTACCTCGCCGAGCGCGCCCGACAGTTCACCTTCCAAGGGTGGAAAGAAGAAGGGCAGCGACGATGACGGTAAGAAGGGGAAGGACGAGGCGGAAGGGACGGACAAGCCGAACGCCCAGAAGAGCAGCCGTAGCTCCGGGTCGTCGGATGGTGACGGCGGCAGCAGTTCATCCAGTGGCGACAGTGGTACCGACAACGGGGGGTCCGGCTCTTCTCCCGGCTCGGACGGCGGAAACTCATCGGCGGGAGGCGGAGGTTCATCCGGCTCCAGCGGCACGTCCTCCGGCTCGCCACCGCCCGCCATGAAGAGCTACCGGCTTGATTACACCAACTCCTGTGTTGGCGCGTGCGACATGCCGCTCAAGGTGAGCTGGTCGGCAATCTCCCGAGCGACCAGGTACGACATCCACTACACCAACAAGGGCAGCAACTACACGGAGAAGAACGTCAACACGGTCTACTCCACCGGGAGCACCAGCTACACGATCAAGGGCCCGTTCTCCGGTGACGAGATCTGCGTCACGGTGCGCGCGGCCAACGCACACGGCGCCTCAGCCTGGGCGGAGACCTGGTGCGACACGGTGCCCTACTAAGCTCAGGCGCCCTTGGGTGAGGTCCAAGGTGACGCGCAGGGCGGCGGAGATCCGGTCCATCGTCTCCGCGTCGACGGTACCGAGGAACTCGCCGACCCTCAGGCGCTTGTCCGTCAGCGCGGTGAGCTCGACGGCGACGGCGGCGCCGCGCACCGGGTGGGCCAGGGGAATGGTGACGACGGTGTCCGGGGCACCCTCAGTCTCGTCGATCATCATGCACACGGCGGTGCCGGGCAGAGCCTCCAGGGCGGCGTCCGCATAACTCCCGTATGACACGTGACGCACAACTACCGCGCCCTGGCCTGGTGCTCAACGCCACCCTCGGCCGGCCCTGGCCCGACCCGATCGCCGCCCTGGCCATCGCCACCGTCGCCACAACAGTCCATGATTTCCTGAATTCAGGATAACGTGTACTCTCATACGCGTGCTGACTGTTGCCTCCGACATCGAGGTGCTGGCGCGGTTCGGCCGCGCGCTCGCCGACCCGATCCGCTGCCGCGTCCTGCTCGCCCTGCGCGACGCCCCCGCCTACCCCGCCGATCTCGCCGACGCGCTCGGCATCTCGCGCACCCGGCTGTCGAACCACCTGGCGTGCCTGCGCGACTGTGGCCTGGTCGTCACCGTGCCCGACGGCCGCCGCGCCCGCTACGAACTCGCCGACGAACGCCTCGGCCACGCGCTGGACGACCTGCGCACCGCCGTGGTGGCCGTCGCCACCGACCGCACATGCGTCGACGCCGAGACCAAGGGGTGCTGCTGATGACCGCGATATCCCTCGGGCCGTCCCCCGCCCGCCGCGACGCGCTCACCCGCCGGATACGGCTGCTCGTGGCCGCGACCATCACCTACAACGTCATCGAGGCGGTCGTCGCCCTCACCGCCGGCACCCTCGCCTCATCGACCGCGCTGATCGGCTTCGGTCTGGACTCGATCATCGAGGTGTCGTCCGCCGCCGCGGTCGCCTGGCAGTTCTCCGCCGCCGAGCACCACGTACGGGAGACCCGCGAGAAGACGACCCTGCGGATCATCGCCGTCTCCTTCTTCGCACTCGCCGCCTACGTCACCGTCGACGCCGCACGAGCCCTGACCGGCACCAGTGAGGCCGAACGCTCCATCCCCGGCATCGTGCTCGCCGCGCTCTCCCTCGCGGTCATGCCGTTTCTGTCCGCCGCCCAGCGCCGCGCCGGCCGCGAACTCGGGTCCGCATCGGCGGTCGCCGACTCCAAGCAGACGCTCCTGTGCACGTACCTGTCCGCCGCACTCCTGGTCGGCCTGGTGCTCAACGCCACCCTCGGCTGGTCCTGGGCCGACCCGATCGCCGCCCTCGTCATCGCCGCCGTCGCCGCCAAGGAAGGCCGCGACGCCTGGCGAGGCAAGGGCTGCTGCGCGGCCCCGGCCGCCGCGGCCGTCCCGTCCGCCGACGCCGAGCAGGACGCCTGTCCCGAGCAGGACACCGGCGCCGAGCCGGACGCCTGTGCCTGCCGTCCCGGCTGCGACTGCTGCTGACCATCTGTCACATCGCGGCGGCAAGCAGCAAATCGAGGCCACCGTCGGCTTCCACACCCACAGCGACCTGCTGCTGTGCCGACGACCGGATCACCGGGGTATTTTTGCGCGGGTCTACGGCAGTTGACTGGTCGTGCGTCGTCACGCGTATGCCAGAGGTGTGGAGAGGGAGGGATCGCGTGGCGGGAATTCGGCCGCTGAAACCGGGAGATCCGCGTGACATTGCGGGTTACGCGCTCCAAGGGCGGCTGGGAGCGGGCGGTATGGGGACGGTGTACCTCTCCGCCACGCGGGGCGGGCAGCCGATCGCGCTGAAGGTGGTGCACGACGAGTTCGCCGAGGACCCGAAGTTCCGGCAGCGGTTCGAGCAGGAGGTGCGCGCCAGCCGGCAGGTGCGGGGCCGCTACATCCTGCCGGTGGTGGACAGCAACACCGAAGGGTCCATGCCCTGGCTGGCCACCGAGTACGCCCCGGGCCTGTCGCTCGCGGCGGCGGTGACCACGCACGGACCGCTGCCGCCGGACGCGGCCCTGCGGCTGATCGCGGGCGTGGCCCACGCGCTGGAGGCCATCCACGCGGTGCAGGTCACCCACCGGGATCTCAAGCCGGGGAATGTCATCCTGGCTCCGGACGGCCCCGCCGTCATCGACTTCGGGATCGCGCGGGCCGCCGAGGCCACTCCGCTGACCGGCACCGACATGCGCATCGGCACCCCCCTGTACATGGCTCCGGAGCAGCTCAGGGGTACCGCGGTGACCCCGGCCATCGATGTCTTCGCGCTCGGCCTGACCGGGTATGTCGCCGCGACCGGCGTCCACCCCTTCGGGGACGGGCCGGGCCCGGCCGTGCTGTACCGCATCGATCGCGAGGTGCCCGATCTCACCGCCTGCCCGGCGGAGATACGGCCCGTCATCAGCCGCTGCCTGGCGAAGGACCCCGCGGCTCGGCCCACGCCCGCCGAGGTGGTGGCCCTCTGCCGACAGGCCGGAGCTAAGCTCGGCCTGACCGAGGTGCTTCCGACCGCCGGGTGGCTGCCCCCGGCCTTCCTTCCCGCGCCCGCGCCGCCCCCCACATTGCCCATGCAACCTCAGCCGTCGGCCCAGTCGGCCCAGACGCCTTCCTCGACGCCTTCCGCGACGCCCGCCTCGCCGTCCATACCCCCGAGAACCGTCTACGACCCGCAATCCGGGGGGCGACCGGGGAATCCCCGGAAGCGCCGACTGGTAACGGGCCTTGCGGCGCTCGCCGTCGTCGCGGTCGCCGTCGCCGCCGCCCTCATCTGGCTCCCGAACCGAGGCGACGACAAGAACGACGGCGCCTCCCCCTCGCGCTCCTCGCGGAGCAGCACACCGCAGAAAACCCCGTCGGAGGAGTCCTCACAGGAAAAGACCTCCCCCGCGAACCCCCCGGCGAAGGCCGCGTCACCCCCAAAAGCATTAGACTCGACCGTAAAAACATTCACCAACGCGGCGACCGGACGCTGCCTGGACAGTAACGGCGACGAAGAAGCTTACGCATTCGATTGCAATGGTGGCGGTTACCAGAAATGGACTGCGTCCGGGAAGGCGTTCAGTCTGCGTGATGCGGCAAGCGATATGTGCATGGGCAGTGACGATGCCGGTGAGCTGAGCATGTCCACATGCGATCGCACCGATCAGCAGAAGTGGAACATCTCCAACAAGTCTGTACTGCGCAATGCGGCGACCGGTCGCTGCCTGGACGGCGACGACGGCGGCACGTTGCGCACGATCGAATGCGACAGCAGCGATGGCCAGAAGTGGAACATCTCCGGCGACAGTTCCGTTCTGCGCAATGTGGCGACTGATCGCTGCCTGAGCGGCAGCGGCTCCGGTGGCCCACACTTGAGCGACTGCTCCGAGAATGGGAGCGAGGACGGGAAGTGGAATATATCCGGGGAAGAGTTCGAACTGCGTGACGTGGCGACCGATCTCTGCCTGGACAGCAACGAATCCGGCGAGGTGTACACGTATTCATGCAATGAAGGCGATTATCAGCGGTGGGATATCTCCGGCGGCAATTCAACTCTGCACAACATGAAGACTCGTCTCTGCCTGAAAGACACCGGCTCCCCTTTGGAGAACGGCTATCAACTGCAGACGAGCGAATGCGATGAAAGCGACGATCAGAGCTGGACTGCCGCCGCACCATAGACAGCTGATTTCCCGGCCCTGAAGCGCCCCTCTCCGCTGTGGCAGAGAGGGGCGCTGAGGCAAGGAAGCAGTCCACGCCCCCAAAAGGAATTGGCGTTGCCCTAGATGACGAGGCTCAGCAGCCCCGCCACCACGAACCCCGCCACCGACAGCACCGACTCCAGCACGGTCCACGACTTGAGCGTGTCCCGCTCGGAGATGCCGAAGTACTTCGCGACCATCCAGAACCCGCCGTCGTTGACGTGCGAGGCGAAGATCGAGCCCGCCGAGATGGCCATGATGACCAGCGCCAGATGCGCCTGCGAGTAGTCGCCCTCGGTCAGCATCGGGGAGACGATCCCCGCCGTGGTGACGATCGCGACCGTCGCCGAGCCCTGCGCGACGCGCAGCACCACCGAGATCAGCCAGGCCAGCAGGATGACCGGCAGGCCCGCGCTGTCGAAGGCGTCGGCCAGCGCCTGGGCCACGCCGCTGCCCTTGAGCACCGCGCCGAAGACCCCGCCCGCGCCGACGACCAGCAGGATGTTGCCGATCGGCTTGAGGGAGGCGGTGGAGACGGTCTCCAGGGACTTACGGGACCAGCCGCGCCGGATGCCCAGCAGGTAGTAGGCCAGCAGCAGGGCGATGGTCAGCGCCACGAAGGGGTGGCCGAAGAACTCGATCACCGAGCGGCCGGTGCTGGGGTCCAGCGCGATGGAGGAGAAGGTCGCGCAGAGGATGAGGACCAGCGGGGTGCCGATGATCGCGAGGACGGTGGAGACCGGCACCGGCCGCTCCGCGGGCGTGGCCCCCGCGGCGCGCTGCTCGGCGGCGACGGCCTCCTTGGACTCCTCGGCCGCCTCCAGCATGTCCTGCGGTACGGGGACGAACAGGCGGTTGCCGATCCACGCGGCGTACGCCCAGGCGGCGAGCACGGACGGGACTCCGACGAGGATGCCCATCAGGATGACCCAGCCCAGGTCGACGTGGAGCAGCCCGGCCGCGGCCACCGGGCCGGGGTGCGGGGGCAGAAAGGCGTGGGTCATGGACAGGCCGGCCAGCATCGGCATCGCGTACAGCACGATCGACTTGCCGCTGCGCTTGGCGGCCGCGTAGACGATCGGCGCGAGGACGAAGATGCCGACGTCGAAGAAAACGGGTATGCCGAAGATCAGTCCGGTCAGGCCCATCGCGAGCGGCGCGCGCTTCTCGCCGAACAGGCCGAGCAGCCGGGCGCTCAACGCCTCGGCACCGCCGGAGACTTCGAGGATCGCGCCGAGCATGGTGCCCAGGCCGATGATGATCGCTATGTGGCCGAGGATGCCGCCCATACCGGACTCGATGAGCGAGACGGCGTCGGACTTCTGGACCGTGCCGAAGAGTTCGGTGACCGACAGACCGGCGGCCAGGCCCACCGCGATGGACACGCCCAGCAGCGCCACGAAGGGCTGCAGCCGGGCCTTGATGATCAGGAAGAGCAGCAGGGCGATGCCCAGGGCGGCGACGGTCAGCAGACCGGCGGTGCCGTCGATGATCATGAGGAGACCACCGGTGTGAGGTGGGGCCTCGGGAACTGGGGCGGCGGTGAGCGGCATAGGGGGCTCCGGTTTTCGGGTAGGGGGGACCGCCACGCGGCGGGGGGCCGCGCGCGGGGGAACTGGGGGTGCGGGTACGGAGGTTCAGAACGCTGGATTCCGACGAGGGCGGTGGGGGGGGGGAGGGAGTGCGGCGGGGTAATGGGGGGAGGGAGTGCGGCGGGGTACGGCGGGCGGGGCAGACCCCGCCCGCCGACCCGGGCGCGGGCGTCAGCCGAGGACGGCGAGCGCGTCGATCTCGATGAGCAGCCCGGCGGGAAGGCCGACATAAACGGTCGTACGGGCCGCCGGGGCCTCCTTCAGATCCGCGAAGAAGTCGTTGTAGATCTCGTTGAGTTCGGCGAAGTGGGCGGTGTCGGTGAGGTAGACCCGCACCATCACCACGTCCTCCCAGCTCGCCCCGCCCGCCTCCAGGACGGACTGCACATTGCGCAGGGTCTGCAGGGTCTGCTCGCGCAGCGTCGGCCCGACCGGGGCCGGCGCCTGGCCCGGGACCGCGGGGCCGAAGCCGACCTGCCCGGCGACCTGGAGGATATTGCCCTTCTTGACGCCGTGCGAGAACTTGGCGGGGGGCGCGGTGTGGGTGTCCGGGGTGATCGCGATCTTCTGAAGCTTCTCGCTCATGGGGTTCCTTGGATTGCTGTCGGTTACTTGTCGTCTACTTGCCGTCGGGGTTCCGGCTGGTCAGGGTCCGGTTCGCCAAGGTCCGGTTCGTCGGAGTCCGGTTCGTCGGAGTCCGGTTCGTCGGGCGGGGCGCTTCCGGAGTACTCGCGGCTGATCGCCTCCGCGGTACGGCGCACCAGCGGCAGCAGCTCGATGAGTTCATCGGCGGAGACCACGACATTCGGCGCAGAGACCGAACACGCGGCGACCACCCGCCCGTCCGCACCCCTGATGGGTGCCCCGACGCAGTTGATCGACTCCTCGTGGCCGCCGAGGTCGGTGGCCCAGCCCTGCTCCCGTACGGTCGCCAGCTCCTTGAGGAACGCGGCGGCGTTCGGGGTGGAGCGCGCGGTGTACGCGGGGTACTGAAGCCTCTCGGCGACCGCGCGCCGCTCCGCCTCGGGCAGATCGGCCAGCAGCAGCTTGGCGACCGCGGCGACGGTGATGGCGACGGGCTTGCCGATCCGCGAGTACATCCGGACCGGATAGCGGCTCTCCACCTTGTCGATGTAGACCACCTCGTTCTCCTCGTACACGGCGAGGTGGACGGTGTGCCCGCACTGCTCGTTGAGCTCGGCCAGATACGGGTGGGCGATCTCACGCACGTCCAGGTTCTCCACGGCCTGCTGGGCGAGCGCGAAGAGACGGGCGCCGAGCCGGTAGCGCTGGTCCTGCTGCCGGTAGACCATGCCGTGCTCATGCAGGGTGCGCAGCAGCCGCAGTGCGGTCGTCTTGTGCACGCCGAGCCGCTTGGCCACCTGCTCCAGGTTGGCCGGGCCCTCTGCCAGCAGCGGCAGGATGCTCAGCGCTCGGTCGACGGTCTGACTCATGGGTGGGGCACCTCCGCGCGTACGGTCCCGGGCGTCCCGGTGTCCGTCCAGCCGGGGCCGAATCGCAGTGTGCCCCACGCGCCGGCGTCGAGAGCGACCAGGCCGTCGGCGCGCTCGCGCGACGGCGGGGTGCCGAGGTCGCCGGGGACGGTGAGGGCGGCGGCCGCCATCAGATGGCCGTGCCGCAGCCGCGCCGCGACGGACAGCCCGCGCAGGGTGCCCGACAGAAACCCGGCGGCGAAGGCGTCACCGGCCCCGACGGACGCGACCACATCGACGTCCAGGGCCGGTTCGAAGGTGACCACGTCGCCGCCGTTCGGCTGCCGTGCGTACGCCGTGGCGCCCGCGCTCCCCTGCTTCACCACCAGCACCGCCGGCTCGGGCAGGGCCCCCCGGACCGCGTCCGCGCCGCGCAGCCCCCAGGCGGCCACGGCCTCGTCCTCGCCGACGAAGACGAGGTCGCAGCCGCGGGCGAGGTCCAGCAGCCGCCCGCTGTCCTGGCCGCGCCAGAGCGCCGTGCGGTAGTTGACGTCGAAGGAGAGGAGGGGGCGGCCAGGCGCGCGGGTGGTGAGCTCCCGCATCAGGGTGTGGCAGTCGTCCGAGAGGGCCGCGGTGATCCCGGTGAGATGCAGAACGCGGCCCGACCACGCCCGCTCGCGGGGCACCAGACGCGGGGACATGGCCGAGGCGGCGGACCCGGCCCGGTAGTACACCACCTCGGAGAGCTTCCCTTCGTCCTCCTCGGTGAGTGCCCGCTCCCCCGCCGTACGGAAGTAGATGCCGGTGGGCCGGTCCGGGTCGCGCCGCACATACGAGACGTCCACGCCCGCGGCGGCGATCTCCGCGACGAGGTGGTCCCCGAATCCGTCCGCCCCGACGCGGCTGATCCACCGGGCGGTGTGCCCGACGCGCGCGAGCGAGCACGCGACGTTGGACTCCGCGCCGCCGATCCCCCGCGAAAACGCCGGCACGTCGGCGAGCCGGCCCGGCGAGGACGGCACGAAGGTGACCATCGACTCGCCGAGGCACACGACGTCGGCGACGTCAGCGATGTCGGCGTGGAGGTCTGCAGACACGAGGGGCTGGCTCCTTGCTGGCTCGGGTGTGGCGCGCGCACCGTTGACCGGGTGCTCGGCGGGATGTTAGACACCGTTAAGCGCCATACGCAATGACCGTTGCACATATTGCAACCAAGGATTTATGGGAGGCTCCATGGCCGCCGACCACGCCGCCGACACGCCCGACTCCCCCGTCGGGCGCCTCGCCCGCGAGCGCGTCGACCACCGCTTCAAGGGCCTGCCCCCCAGCGCCGAAGGCCGTACGGTCGGCGAGCTGGCCGCCGAGCGCCGCTCCCTGTTCACCGGCGGCTTCACCACCCCCGTCCTGGCGCTGTCCGCCGAGGCCCTGGAGCACAACCTCGCCGCTATGGAGCGCTACTCCGCCGCGCACGGACTGGCCTTCGCCCCGCACGGCAAAACCTCCCTCGCCCCCCAGCTCTTCGAACGCCAACTCGCCCACGGCGCCTGGGGCATCACCGCCGCCGTCCCCACCCATGTGCGCATGTACCGCGCCTTCGGCATCCAGCGAATCTTCCTCGCCAACGAGATCGTGGACGCCGCCGCGCTCGGCTGGCTCGCCCACGAGCTGGATGCCGACCCCGACTTCCGCTTCATCGCGTACGTCGACTCCCCGCGCGGCGTCGAGCTCATGGACGCGGCCCTGCGCGAAGCCGGCGCCCGCCGCCCCCTCGACGTCGTCGTCGAACTCGGTGCGGGCCCCGGCGCCCGCACCGGCGCCCGCACGGAGGCCGACTGCACGGCCGTCGCCGACGCGGTCGCCGCCACCGACACCCTCCGCCTCGTCGGCGTCGCCGGCTACGAGGGCGAGGTGCCGAAGCCGGACGGCGAACGGGTACGGGCGTGGCTGCGCCGGCTCACCGCGCTGGCCGTCGCCTTCGACGGCGAGGGCCGGTTCGCGGACGCGGACGAGATCGTGGTCAGCGCGGGCGGCAGCGCGTGGTTCGACGCCGTCGCCGACGTCTTCGCGGAACTGCCCGAGCTGTCCGGCCCCGTCCTGAAGCTGCTCCGCTCCGGCGCGTACGTCTCCCACGACGACGGCCACTACCGCCACATCACCCCCTTCAACCGCATCCCCGACGAAGGCGCCCTGCACCCCGCCTTCCGCCTCTGGGCCCAGGTCGTCTCCCGCCCCGAACCCGGCCAGGCCTTCCTCAACGCGGGCAAACGCGACGCGGCCTACGACCTCGACCTGCCCCAACCGCAGGTGATCCGCTCCGCAGACGGCACCGAACGCCCCGCCACCGGCCTCACCGTCACTGGCCTGTCCGACCAGCACACCTGGCTCACGGTCGAGGAGGGCACCTCTCTGGAGGTCGGCGACTGGGTGGGCCTCGGCCTCTCCCACCCCTGCACCAGCTTCGACAAGTGGCAGCTGATCCCGGTGGCCGAGGCGGACGGCACGGTCACGGACTACATCCGCACCTTCTTCTAGCCCGCCCAGCCATCCGGACACGCACAGGGAGAGGCAGCGCATATGGACATGGTCATTCGCGACGCGCAGGTCATCGACGGCACCGGCGGCGCCCGCTACCGGGCGGATGTCGCCGTCGACGGCGGGCGGATCGCCCGCATCGTGGCGGAGGGCGCCGGGCCGCGCCCGACAGGTCAGCGGGTGGTGGAGGCCGACGGACTCGCGCTCGCGCCCGGGTTCATCGATATGCACGCGCACAGCGACCTCGCGCTGCTGCGCGACCCGGACCACTCCGCCAAGGCCGCGCAGGGCGTGACCTTGGAGGTGATCGGCCAGGACGGCCTGTCGTACGCGCCCGTCGACGACCGCAGCCTCGCCGAGGTCCGTACGGCCATCACCGGCTGGAACGGCGACGGCTCGGACATCGACTTCAGCTGGCGCACCGTCGGCGAGTACCTGGACCGCCTCGACCACGGCTTCGACGGCCAGGGCATCGCGGTCAACGCCGCGTACCTCATCCCCCAGGGCACCGTCCGCATGCTCGCGGTCGGCTGGGCGGACCGGGACGCCACCGCGGACGAGCTGGAGCGGATGAAGCGGCTGGTCGCGGAGGGTCTTGAGCAGGGGGCGGTCGGGTTGTCGTCCGGGCTCACGTACACGCCCGGGATGTACGCGTCCGACGCCGAGCTCACCGAGCTGTGCCGCGTCGTCGCCGCGTACGACGGCTACTACTGCCCGCACCACCGCTCGTACGGCGCGGGCGCCCTGGAGGCGTACGAGGAGATGGTGGCGCTCACCCGCGAGGCGGGCTGCGCGCTGCATCTCGCGCACGCGACCATGAACTTCGGCCTGAACAAGGGCCGCGCCCCCGAACTGCTCGCGCTGCTGGACCGGGCGCTCGCCGAGGGCGCCGACATCAGCCTGGACACCTATCCCTACCTCCCGGGCTGCACCACGCTCGCCGCGCTGCTGCCGAGCTGGGCCGCCGAGGGCGGGCCGCAGGCCATCCTGGACCGGGTCCGGGACGAGGCGACCGCCGAGCGGATCCGGCATGTCATGGAGGTGGAGGGGGCCGACGGGTGTCACGGTGTGCCCGTCGACTGGGACACCATCGAGATCTCGGGGGTCAGCCACCCGGCCCTGGAGGCGTACGTCGGCAAGACGGTCGACCAGTCGGCGCACGAGCGCGGCGAGGCGCCATGGGACACCGCGCGCCGGCTGCTGCTGGAGGACCGGCTCGGCTCGACGATCCTGCAGCACGCCGGGCACGAGGAGAACGTGCGGGCGATCATGAAGCACCCCGTGCACACGGGCGGCAGCGACGGCATCCTGCAAGGCGCCAAGCCGCACCCGCGCGCGTACGGGACCTTCCCGCAGTATCTGGGCCGCTATGTGCGCGAGTTGGGCGTGCTGTCCCTGGAGGAGTGCGTGGCCCACCTCACCGCGCGCCCCGCGGCCCGCCTCCGCCTCCCCGACCGGGGCCTGGTCCGCGAGGGCTACCGCGCCGACCTCGTCCTCTTCGACCCGGACACCGTCGCCGCGGGCTCCACCTTCGAGTCCCCACGCACCCTGCCGACCGGGATCCCGCACGTACTCATCGACGGCCGCTTCGTCATCGAGGACGGGCGGCGTACGGACGTCCTGGCGGGGCGGTCCGTGCGGCGTACGGCAGCGGGCTGAGCCCCGGTCAGCCCGCCGTCCCCGCCACGCCTGCTTGTAGTTCTACCTCCACCAGCCGGTAGAGGTGGCGTCGCGCGGCCTCCGTGCTCAGCGGCGGGGCCTGGCGCAGCCGCTGCAGGGCCAGGCCGTCGGCGAGGGCGGCGAAGCGGACGGCGAAGTCGGCGGGGTCGGCGCAGCGGAAGTCACCCTCGTCGGCGCCCCGTTCGACGAGGGAGCGGATCTCGCCGTGCCAGCTCTCGTAGCGCTCGGCCTGGCCGCGGGCGAACGCCTGGTCGCGGTCGCCCGCGTGCCAGTAGTCGAACCACATCCGCCAGTGCCGGTCGGTGTCGTCGGTGAACAGCGCGTCGATGAGCAGCCGGAGCCCCTCGGCGCCGCTGGTGGCGCGGGCGGCGGCCTCGCTGAGCGCCGCGTAGTAGCGCTCGATGTGCAGCACCATCGCCTCGGAGAGGACTTCCTGGACGCTCTCGAAGTGGTAGGTGACCGTGCCGACGGAGACCCCCGCCGCGGCCGCCACATCGCGTACGCCCACCGCCGCGGAACCGCGCTCCACGATGAGCGGTACGGCGGCCTCCACGATCAGGCGGCGGCGCACCTCGGTGGGCTGCCGGGTGCGCTCGGAGGCGGCGACGGCCCGCCGGGGGGCCTTGGGGCGGCCCGTGCGGTCGGCCGCGGACGACGTCATGCCGAGGTCCTGGGGGTGGTGTGGTGCCAGGTGCGCTTGGCCACTGTCTCTCCGTTCGCCCGTGCTTCGAGGCTGCTGTCCATGATGAATTCCGTGGCCGTCGCGCGGAGTTCGGTACTGGTCACGATCGCCGCATCCCAGTCGCCCCGCCGCAGCCGGATGGTCCACTGGGAGCTTGCCACGGCCGAACGCGGGTCGCCGCCGTGGATCCGGTACGTCTCCAGGGCGCTCTCCTCGTAGCGCAGACCGTCGGGGTAGGTGCGCGAGCCCCCGTAGTTGGGGTCCACCTCCAGGGTCCACTCCCCGGTCGCCACGTCGTGCCGCACCACCCGCTCGGGCCGGGGCCTGGCGGGCGGCTCGGTGGTCACCGGGAGCGGCGGGGCCTGCTCCGGCTCCTCGAAGGTGACCGGCGGACGGCCGGTGTCGGCGCCCGGGTCGCGTACGGGCAGCAGCAGGGCGCTGTCCGCGGGGCGCACGGTCAGCGCTCCGTGCTCGTCGCGCTCGCCGTGCGGCCAGACCCACGGCCAGTACTGGTCGGAGACGGCGACGCGGATGCGGTGGCCGGGCGGAAAGGCGTACCCGATGGCGCTCAGCTCGAACTCCACGTCCTCGTACGTCCCCGGCACCCACTCCACCGCCTTGTCCCGGCCCTGCCGGGACAGCAGGTTGAGCACGCCCCGGGTGACCAGCGTCGAGGAGCCGTCGGGGGCGACGTCGCAGACGCGCGCGATGACATGCGCGCGCGGAGTGGCGCTGTCCAGGCGCAGCCGGACGCGCGGGCGGCCCAGGATCTCCACGCGTCCGGTCAGCGGCGCGGAGTCGAAGCAGACCGAACGGCCGTCCTCCTCGCGCTGGTCGGGCGGCAGGTCGGTGGCGTTGCCGAAGGGGAAGAAGCGGCCCGCGTCGATTCCGGTGTGCAGCGGGGAGCGCACGATCACCGGCTCCGTCCCGTCACCGCCCAGCGGCCGCTCGTCCCAGGTCACGGCCGGGGTGGGCCAGGCGTCGTCGGCGACCCAGCGGCCGGGCATGGCCGGGTAGTGGGTCGCGGGCGGCACCGGGTCGTTGATCCAGGAGCGCAGGGCCGGCTCCGCCATGACCCCGGTGTCCACGCCCTTGAGCCAGTGGTCCCACCAGCGCAGCGTCTCCTGGAGGAAGCCGATCGCGGGGCCCGGCGGCAGGCCCCGGTCGGGGTACTGGTGCGACCACGGCCCGATCAGCCCCCGTACGGGCGCGTCAAGGTGCTCGACCAGCCGCAGCACGGTGTCCCGGTACGGGTCGGCCCAGCCGCCGACCGCGAGGACCGCCGCGTCGATGGCGCCGTAGTCCTCGCAGACGCTGCCGTGCCGCCAGTAGCCGTCTCGCTCCTGGTGCGCCAGCCAGGTGTGCAGATACGGCTCCAGCGCCGCCAACCGCTCCCGCCACATGGGCAGCCACCGGTCCTCGCCCACGGCGGCCGGGTCCGGCGGCCGGGCCGTGAACGCGAGCATGGTGCCGGCCCAGGCGAGCATGTCGATGCCGAGCACGGCGCCGCCGGTGTAGTGGACGTCGTTGTCGTAACGGTCGTCGGTCGAGCAGACGGTGACGATCGCCTTCAGCGGCTCCGGGCGCAGGGCGGCGATCTGGAGCGAGTTGAACCCGCCCCACGAGATGCCGAACATGCCGACCTTGCCCGTGCACCACGGCTGGGCGGCCAGCCACTCCACGACGTCGACCCCGTCGGCGAGCTCGGTCTCGGTGTACTCGTCGAGCATCACGCCCTCGGAGTCCCCGCTGCCGCGCAGATCGACCCGGACGGAGGCGTAGCCGTGCCCGGCGTACCAGGGGTGGCGCTGCGCGTCGCGCGGGGCGGTCCAGTCGCTCTTGCGGTACGGCAGGTACTCCAGCAGCGCGGGGACGGGGTTTGCGGTGGCGTCGACGGGGCGCCAGATCCGCGCGTGCAGCCGGGTGCCGTCCCGGGTGGGGATCCAGACGTCCTCCGCCTGGACCTCGCGGTCGAACTGCTCGCGGTACTTCACGACTCTCCTACGGTGTGCGGTGCGTTTGCGGGTGCGGGTGCGGGTGCGGGTGGGGCGCCTGCGGCGGGCCGGTCCCCTACCCGCCCCTTCCCGAACCGGGGGCAAGCCCCCGGACCCCCAGGGTCACGGGAGGCCCGTGGCTGCCCGAGGGCCTCCGGCCCCGGGCCGGAGGCTGTGCCCCGAGGCCGGGGCCGTGGCCCGAGGCCGGGGCCCGGGACCCGTGGCTCGGGGCACGGGCCGTGGCCGTGGCCGTGGCCGTGGCCCGAGGCCGGGGCCCGAAGCCAGGGCCCGGGGCCGGGGCCGTGGCCGTGGCCCGAGGCCGGGGCCGTGGCCCGAGGCCGGGGCCCGGGACCCGTGGCTCGGGGCACGGGCCGTGGCCGTGGCCCGAGGCCGAGGCCCGAAGCCAGGGCCCGAGGCCAGGGCCCGTGGCCCGAAGCCCAAGGCCTGGGCCCGGGGCCGGGCCCGGGGCCCGAGGCCGGGGCCGTGCCCCGGGGCCGGGGCCCGTGGCCCGGGGGTCCGGGGCCCGTGGCCCGGGGGTCCGGGGCCCGTGGCCCGGGGGTCCGGGGCCCGTGGCCCGGGGGTCCGGGGCCCGTGGCCCGGGGGTTCGGGGGCTTGCCCCCGGGTTCGGGAAGGGGCGGGGTGGGGTGGGGTGGGGAAGAACCACCTCGGCGTCAGCCGTCCGCCGGGCGCCAGCGGCGGATGCGGTGATCGGCGCCGAGGTCGGTCCAGATGTCGTCCGGCTCAGCGGCGTCCTGCCAGTCCGCAGCCGCCTCGGGCACCTCTTCGGCTTCCCCGTCGGGGTCCAGGGCCGCGGCCATGAGGCGGCGGGTGTAGGGGTGGCCCGGGGCCGCGAAGACCGCGTCCGTGGAACCCTCTTCGACCACCACCCCGTGCCGCAGCACCACCACCCGGTCGGCGATCCCCCGCACCACGGCCAGGTCGTGGCTGATGAACAGGCACGCGAGCTCGCGTTCGCGCCGCAGGTCGTCGAGCAGGCGCAGCACTTCGGCCTGGACGGAGACGTCGAGCGCGGTGGTGATCTCGTCGGCGATCAGCACGTCGGGCTCGCCGGCCAGCGCCCGGGCGATTCCGATCCGCTGCCGCTGACCGCCCGAGAGCTGCGCGGGCAGGCGGTCGGCGAGGGCCGGGTCGAGCCGTACGTCGGCGATGAGTTGTTGGGCGCGAGTGGCTGCGGCCGTGCGGGAGGGTGCCGTGCCGAAGAAGCGCAGTGGGCGCCGTACCGCGTCGCCCACCGAACGCCGGGGGTTCAGGGACGTGTCGGCGTTCTGGAAGACCAGTTGGATCTTGCGCCGCAGGGACAGCGGCCGCCGCCGCGCCGGGCGGGCCAGGTCGCCAAGGGACCCGGTCAGGTCGCCGTCGGGCCCGGTCAGGTCCCCGTCGGAGTCGGAGCCGGCGCCCCCGCCCGCCCCCGTCGCGGTCATCTCACCGCCCGACGGCGCCCGCAGCCCCGCCAGCGACCAGGCCAGCGTGGACTTGCCGCTGCCGGACTCGCCGACCAGCGCCAGCACTTCCCCGCGCCGTACCCGGAACGACACTCCATCGACCGCGCGGCTCGCGCCGTAGTCGATGGTGATGTCGCGGACGGCGACCGCCTCCGGGGCGTCGGCGGGGATCTGGGCCTTGGGCCGGATCTCGCGGGTGCCGTCCTCGGCGACGAGGGCGAGACCGGCGTCGGACAGGCGCGGGACGCTGGACAGCAGCCGCCGGGTGTACGGGTCGGCGGGCGCGACGAAGAGGCGGCGGGTGGGGGCGGCCTCCACGACCCGGCCCGCGCGCAACACCGCGACCTCGTCGGCCATGTGGTTGACGACGCCGAGGTCGTGGCTGACCAGGACGGCGGCGAGGCCGAGTTCGTCGCGCAGCGCGGCGAGCAGGTCGAGGACGCCGCGCTGGGTGATGACGTCGAGGCCGGTGGTGGGTTCGTCGAGGACGAGGACCTTGGGGCGGGCGGCGATGGCCATGGCGATGGCGACGCGCTGCTGCTGCCCGCCGGAGAGTTCGTGCGGGTAGCGGCGGGCGAGTTCGGCGGGGCGCGGGAGGCGGACCTGGTCGAGGAGGTCGGTGACGGCGGCGGTGACGGCGGTGCGGTCGGCGGCGGCGTCGCCGCGCAGGCCCTCCGCGATCTGCCGGCCGACCCGCATCGAGGGAGTCAGGGCGTGCCCGGCGTTCTGCGCGACCATGGCGACCGTACCGCCGCGCAGCCGTCGCAGCTCCTTCGCCGGGAGGGCGAAGACATCGCGCCCGTCGACCCGCACCGCACCCGCGGTGATGCGCGAGCCGTGCCGCAGATGTCCGAGCAGGGTCGCGGCGACGGTCGACTTGCCGCTGCCGGACTCACCGACGAGGGCGAGGGTCTGTCCGGGGCACAGCTCGAAGCCGACCTCGTGGACGACGGGGACGTCCCGGCCCCCGGAGCGGTAGGCGACGCTCAGCCCCTCCACGGAGACGATGGCGGTCATCAGGAGCCCTCCCGGATCCGGTCCACGCCCCAGGCCTTGGAGAGCCCGTCGGCGGCGAGGTTGAGCCCGATCACGAGCGTGGCCAGGGCGATGATGGGCGCCAGGCTCGCCATCGGTACGACGGTGATGGCGGTGCGGTTCTCGGCGACCATCAGCCCCCAGTCGGGGGTGGGCGGGTTGGCGCCGAAGCCGAGGAAGGACAGGGAGCTGATCAGCAGCACCACCCACGAGGCGCGCATCGCGAACTCCACGCACACCACATCGGTGATGTTGGGCAGCACCTCGCGCCACAGGATCGACCAGGTCCGCTCGCCGCGGGCGCGGGCGGCGGTGACGTAGTCGGCGGGGGCGACGGCCAGCGCGGCGCCGCGGACGACCCGTACGACCTGCGGGACGTAGACGACGGCGATGGCGAGCACGATGACCGCGGGCCCGGTGCCGAGCGCGGTGACGACGACCAGCAGGGCGAGGATCGAGGGGATGGACAGCACGGCGTCCAGCACCCGCATCAGCACATCGTCCAGCCAGCCGCCGCGCAGCGCGGCCGCGCAGCCGAGGACGGTGCCGAGGGCGATGGTCAGCACGGTCGCGGCGACGGAGACGCCGAGCGCGTACCGCCCGCCGTACAGCACCCGGGCCAGTACGTCGCGCCCGTACTGGTCGGTGCCCGCCCAGTGGTCGGCGCCGGGGCCGAGGAGGGCGTGCGTGGCGTCGCCGACCGTCGGCTCGTACGAGGTCAGCACGGGGGCGAGCAGCGCGATCAGGACGTGGACGGCGACGATCGCGAGCCCGATGGTGGCGGCGCGGGAGGAGCGTACGGTGCGCCAGGTGCGGGCGGCGAAGCCGGTCCGTACGGCGGGCGGTTCAGCCGGGACAAAAGCGTCGGGGGTCTTCAGGGTGCTCATCGGGTCCGCCCTCCTCGGGTCCTGAGCTTGGGGTTGAGGGCCATGGCGCCGAGGTCGGCGGCCAGGTTGCAGCAGACGTAGACGACCGCGCTGATCAGGGCGATGGCCTGGATGACGGGCAGGTCGCGGTTCTGTACGGAGGAGAGCATCAGCTTGCCGATGCCCGGGTAGTTGAAGACGTTCTCGACGACGGCCACACCGCCGACCAGCCACGCCACATTGAGCGCGATGACGTGCAGGGTGGGCAGCAGCGCGCCGGGCAGGGCGTGGCGGGTGACCACGCGCCAGGTGGACAGCCCCTTGAGCCGGGCGGTGGTGACGTATTCGCCGGCCATGACGTCGATGACCGAGGTGCGGGCCATCCGCACGATGTACGCGGCCATCACGATCGCGAGCGAGGCGGCGGGCAGCCATACGGCGGGGAGCAGTTGTCCGACGCTCGCGTCGGGCCCGTAGAGCACCACGGCGGGCAGGACGGGGACGGCGATGGAGAAGAGCAGCACCAGCACGGTGGCCACGACGAACTCGGGGACGCTCATCCCGATCAGGCTGACGGTGGAGATGAGGTGGTCGGGCCAGCGGTCGCGGTAGAGCCCCGCGATGATGCCGAGCACGAGCGAGCCGGTGACCGCGAAGAGGACGGTGACGACGGCGATGAGAGCGGAGTTGCCGAGGTACTGGCCGACTTCGCCGCCCACCGGCTTGGCGTTGACGAGCGAGGTGCCGAAGTCGCCGTGGAACGCGCCCTTGACCCACTCCAGGTAGCGCTCCCAGGCGGGCTGGTCGAGGTGGAGCTTGTCGCGCAGCGCGGCGACGGCGGTGGGGGTGGCGTCCTTGCCGAGCACCTGGGTGGCGACGTCGCCGGGCAGGGACTGGACGGCGAGGAAGACCAGGACGGAGGAGAGCAGGAGCGTGCCGAGCGCGGCCACGACCCGTCGTACGACGAAGGAGAGCACGTCTCTCACGCCCCCTTCAGCCCGATGCCGAGGTAGTCGAACTCGAAGCCGTGCTCCGCGTAGCCGCGCACCTTGCGGGAGATGCCGACGAGCCGGTCGGCGAACATCGGGGTGATCGCCCCGCCCCGCTCCACGACCGCGCTCTGCGCCTGCTGGTAGAGCTCGCGGCGCCGCCCCTCGTCGGTCTCTCGGCGGGCCCGGTCGAGCAGCGCGTCGAAGTCCTTGTCGGACCAGGCGGTCTCGTTGTACGAGGAGCCGCTCCGGAAGACCTGGTTGAGGAGCTGGTCGACGGGGCGGCCGGTGTACCAGTAGGTGGCCATGAGCGGCTTCTTCATCCAGATCTGGGTGTAGTACGAGTCGGCGGCGGCCGTTCTGACCCGGATCCGGATGCCGGCCCGCTTGGCGGACTCCTGGTAGGCGAGGGCCATGGGCGTGAAGATCGGGTCGTAGGAGGAGGTGTAGAGGTCGACCGCGAGCCGTTCCTGCCCGGCCTGTTTGAGCAGGTGGCGGGCCTTTTCGGGGTCGTGGGCGGGGTGGGTGGCGAGGTGGCCGGGGTCGGTGGGCGGCACGGGGTTGTCCCAGCCGACGGTGCCCGCGCCCTGGAGGGCGACCTTCAGGACGTGCTCGGGGTCGTAGGCGAGCTTCATCGCCTGCCGCACCCGTATGTCGGTGAAGGGCTTCTCGGTGGTGAGCATCGGCAGCACGTACCACTGGGCGTTCTTCGCCCGGGCGACGGTGGCGCGGGACGAGTTGGCGACGACGCGGGCGGTGGCGAAGTCCAGGTTGGTCTGCGAGAGCAGGTCGACCTGGCCGGCGAGCAGGGCGTTGGAGCGGGCCTGCATATCGGCGACGGAGTAGAAGTCGATGGCGTCCAGGACGGGTCGGCCTGCCCAGTGGTCCGGGTACGCGGTGATCCGGCCGGGTCCGGCGGCGGTGAAGGAGACCAGTTTGAAGGGGCCGGTGCCGATGCCGGTGCGGCCGATGGAGGCGGCGCTGCCGTCGGGGATGACGTAGCAGTTGTAGTTGGTGAGCAGGCTCGGGAACTCGGCGTTCGGGGACTTCAGCGGGACGACGAGGGTGTGTGCGTCGGGGGTGCGCAGCTTCTTCGGGTCGACCAGCGGGGCCAGCACGCCGGCCTGCGGGGAGGCGGTCTTGGGGTCGAGGATGTGGCGCAGGGTGTAGGCGGCGTCGGCGGAGGTGAAGGCGCGGCCGTCGTGGAAGGTGACGCCGCGGCGCAGCCGGAACGTCCAGGTGCGGACCTTGTCGTCGGGCTCCCAGGACTCGGCGAGGTCGGGGACCAGGGCGCCGTCGGGGCCGATCCGCACCAGCCGGTTGTAGAGGGCACCCAGGTATTCGTACGCGGACAGGGAGCTGGCCGGGTCCAGGGTCTCGGCGTCGGAGGCGGGCGGCCGGGCGATGCGCAGGGTGCCGCCGCGGTCGGGGCGGCCGGTGGGCCCGGCGGTGGGGAGGGCGTCGGTCGGCGACGCGGAGGCCGCGCCCGAACAGCCGCTGAGCAGCCAGGACGCGCCGAGCGCGGCGCCGCTCGCCGCCGCGCCGGCGAGCAGCGACCGGCGCGGTATCCCGGCCGCCCCCGGAGTGGGCGGGATACCGGCCGCCCCCGGGGCGTGTCGGGGTGAGGTGTCGGACATGGGCCGGCCACCCTTCTCCGCTATTCGTTCAGCGGAACGATTCTTTGAAGTGCGTGAACGATAGCCAGCCGACCCGTCCGGGCCAACCCTTCGCGCGCGGAAATCAACCCGGGAAACCGACTCGTTACCCGGTGCGCGCCGCCGTCCCATCCGCCCGGAGACGCCTGAAGACGCCCCGTTGCACCGCCTTGCGCCGCCTTACGCCGCCGACGTGGCGAAGAACACCGAGCGGTCCCGGTTACACCGCCGTAAGGTGGCCGACATGCAGGTGATCCAGTCCACGAAGCTCTCCAACGTCTGCTACGAGATCCGGGGTCCGGTACTCGAGGAGGCGATGCGGCTGGAGGCTGCCGGTCACCGCATCCTCAAGCTCAACACCGGCAACCCCGCGACCTTCGGCTTCGAATGCCCGCCGGAGATCCTGGAGGACATGCTCCGCAACCTCGGCGGGGCGCATGGGTACGGCGACGCCAAGGGGCTGCTGTCCGCCCGGCGCGCGGTGATGCAGCACTACCAGACCAAGGGCATCGACCTGGACGTCGAGGACGTATACCTCGGCAACGGCGTCTCCGAGCTGATCCAGATGGCCATGCAGGGCCTGCTCGACGACGGCGACGAGGTCCTGGTCCCCTCCCCCGACTACCCGCTGTGGACCGCCGCGGTCTCACTCGCCGGGGGCACCGCCGTGCACTACCGCTGCGATGAGCAGTCGGACTGGATGCCCGACGTCGCCGATATCGAGCGCAAGGTCACCGACCGCACCAAGGCCCTGGTCATCATCAACCCGAACAACCCGACGGGCGCGGTCTACGACGAGGAGATGCTGCGGAGCCTCACCGAGCTCGCCCGCCGCCACAACCTGGTCGTCTGCTCCGATGAGATCTACGACAAGATCCTCTACGACGGCGCCACCCACACCCCCACCGCGGCCGTCGCCCCCGACCTGCTGACCCTGACCTTCAACGGGCTCTCCAAGGCGTACCGCGTCGCGGGCTACCGCAGCGGCTGGCTCGCGGTCTGCGGCCCCAAGGCCCACGCCGCCAGCTACCTCGAGGGCCTGACCATCCTCGCCAATATGCGGCTGTGCGCCAATATGCCCGCCCAGCACGCGGTGGCCGCGGCCCTCGGCGGCCGCCAGTCCATCAAGGACCTGGTGCTGCCGGGCGGCCGGCTGCTGGAGCAGCGCGATACGGCGTACGAGCTGCTGACCCAGATCCCGGGCGTGAGCTGCGTCAAGCCGAAGGGCGCGCTGTACGCGTTCCCGCGGCTCGACCCCACGGTCTACAAGATCAAGGACGACCGGCAGATGGTCCTGGACCTGCTGCGCTCCGAGAAGATCATGATCGTTCACGGCACGGGCTTCAACTGGCCGGAGCCGGACCACTTCCGGATCGTGACGCTCCCGGCGAAGAAGGACCTGGCGGACGCGGTGACGCGGATCGGAAAGTTCCTGGACGGCTACAGCCAGCACTGACGCGCGGCACTGCCGCACGGGGCTCAGCGAGCCCGGAGCGCCTTCTCCATGACGATCCTCCGCTCCCCGCCGGGCAGCGGGTCGCCTTCCTCTTTGGTGTCCGCCAGCCCGATCCGCTGGTAAAAGGCGATCGCGCGTCCATTGCCGGGCGCGACGTCGAGCCGCAGCACCTCGGCCCCCACCCCCAGGGCCCACTCCTCCACGGCCCCCACCAGCCGTTCGGCCACCCCGCGCCCGCGCGCGGCCGCGCCGACCCACATGGAGATGATCTCGACGATGCCGTCGTGCGGACCGGGCACCCCGCTGACCATCCCGACCTGCCGCCCGTCGAGCACGGCCACGAGGTGGTACGAACCGGGGATCTCCAGCCGGGCGCGCCACCGCTCCTCGCGGTCGCCGTCGCCCTGCCAGTCCGCGAGCCGGGACCCGAACGCGTACGGCGCGTCCGCGAGCGCGGCGAGCCGCAGCTCCCGCCAGATGGCCCAGTCGTCCGAGGTCAGCACCCGCAGTTCGATCACGCGGCGGATCCTACCCTTAGCGGGAGCTCAACTTTAGACAGAGTCTAAGTTAGGATGGCCTCCTGAGAACCCTTGGAGGCCATCCATGTACGAGCCGATCCGCACCAAGTCGGTCCACACCATGGCCGAGCCCAGGCTCGACTTCCCCCACCGCTCCCGCGAGGAGGAGCTGGACAACCAGCTGGCGGGCCACCTCACCGCGCTGCTGACCGTGACCGACGAGCTGCGCGCCCTCACCCCCGCCCCCGCCCTCGACACCGCCGCCCAGCGCCTGACCGACCAGATCACCCGGCTGCGCGACGGCCGCTCCCCCTTCCGCGCCGCCCCCACCACGACCACCACCACCCCGGCCCACATCACCGCCCTCCGCCAGCGCGCCCACACCCTGGCCGGCCGCGCCCTGGTCGTCGCCACCTCCCGCGACGACGCATCCGCCACCGCCCTGGCCGCCGAGCACCTGGAGACCCACGCGGCGGCCCTCGGCATCAGCGGCTGAACCAGTCCTGCCCCCGGCCGGTGATCAGCGCCCCGCCGATCGCGAGGGGGAGGACCAGGCTGATGGCCATGGAGCCCGCGCTCACGCCCTGAAGCCCCAGCCACACGGCCACGATCCCGACCAGCGCGCCCACCACGGCCAGCGTCTCGACGACGACGAACACGGTCCACACCCATCCGAACCGCTTCTGCACGAAGAGGCTGGCGACGGCCAGCAGAACCGCCATGACGATGGACAAGTACGCCAGGCCCCGCACCAGACCGGGTTCCGAGGCCTCCTGGCCGTGGGCGAGTCGGCTGTCCACTTCGGACAGCAGCGAAGACCCTGCGAAGAAGTTGGCCACGGCCTGAGCCCATACGCCCGCCACGACGAACTTGACCCTGCCCGGCATGCGCTCCAGGACCTGATCCGCCATCAGATCTCACCTTTCCCACGATGCGCCGCATGCGCCACATGCGCCCTACGGCCGAGGCGGACCCCCGGCACCTCCCGACCGTCCCGCACCCGACCCGGGACCGGTCCCGGGCCCGGGGGTGGGCCCGGGGGTGGATCACCCGGATGCGTGCACAGGCTCAGCCCTCGGATGTGCGGGGCGTTTCGGTGCGGTAGGAGTGGCCCAGTTCGGGGCCGAGTCCGAAGTAGTGCCGGAAGTTGTAGACGAGCGGGCTCCAGGCCGCGGGATCGACGTGGTCCGTACCGGGTACGACGATGCGGGGGTCGGCGTGGACCTTCCGCACCACGGCCTCGACGATGACGAACCCTCCGGCGACATCCGGCCGCACCCGCTCGGCGCGGGCCTCCAACTGGATGGGGCACTCGGCGACGCGCGGCGGCCGGACCACCTGGGACGGTTCCTCACGCAGCCCGGCCGCCCCGAACTTGTCCGGCTCGAACCGGCACCCCCTCGCCTTGGTCGACGGCACCGGACTCCGCCCGGTCAGCGGCGCCAGCCGCTCCACCGCCCGCCACTGGCCCGGGGCGGGCAGATTGATCACGACATCGGGCCGGCTGAGAAGGTTCCGCGCCGTCTGGCCTTCCCGCCCCAGTCCGAGCACCACCGTGTGCCCAAGCGCCCATGCGGAGGAGATCGGGGCGAGGTTGAACGAGCCGTCCTGGTTCTCCGTCGACAGAAGCACGACGGGCGTCCCGAAGTACAGGATGCTCGGCTCGATCTCTATGTGGCGGGGGGATTCTGTCGCGGGGCGAAGCGGCGCGGTGGTCATGGCCCGGAGCCTAGGATCCGGACGTTTCGGCGGACGCCGAAGCGCCCGTCGGGCGGTCCGGCGCCTGGGCGCCCCGCGGTGCCGTGACGGCGTACGGCCCCGCGTTTCCGGGCGTTGTCAGCGGCGGCTGAAACGATCGCGCCATGACGGATACCGCTGCCATCACCGCCTACTGGGACGCCGCCGCGCCCGACTTCGACGACGAACCCGATCACGGCCTGCGGGCCGAGCACACCCGCCGGGCATGGGCCAGCCTCCTGGACCGCTGGATGCCACCCGCCCCGGCCCGCGTGCTGGATGTGGGCTGCGGCACCGGCTCGCTCGCGCACCTGCTGGCGGCGGCCGGACACCACGTCACCGGCGTGGACCTTTCGCCCCGTATGGTCGACCAGGCCCGGGCCAAGCTCACCGCCGCCGGCTTCACCGGCACCTTCCTCGTCGGGGACGCCGCCCAACCCCCCACCGGCGAAGACCGCTTCGACGCGCTGCTCTGCCGACACCTGCTGTGGACCCTGCCCGACCCGCACGCGGCCCTGCGCCAGTGGACCGCCCGGCTGCGCCCCGGCGGCACCCTCATCCTGGTCGAAGGACGGTGGCGCGAGGCCGGGCAGAGCGGCGTCCCGTACGTGGCCGGCGCCGAAACCCTGCCCTGGCACCGAGGGATCACCGCCCAAGACCTGACGGCCGCCGTCCGCCCCCTCGTGACCGAGCTGCGCATCGACGACCTCAGCGGCGACGGCGAGCTGTGGGGCGGACCGGTGAGCGATGAGCGGTACGCCCTGATCGCCCGCACCTGAACCAGGCCGGCCCGAGGGCCAGAAAGGGAGTCGTGTTGTGTTCAGCGCCGAAGAACGGAGCCGTGTGCGGGACCAGTTGCTCGCGAAGGCGGAAGCCGACGACGCCATCGTCGGCGCCGCCTTCACCGGCTCATACGCGACCGGGTCCGATGACCGCTGGTCGGACACCGACCTCGTCCTCGCCGTCCGCGGCGAGTTGCCCGCGACGCTGGACCGATGGACGCGGTGGCTCTACGACGAGCTCGGCGCGCGACACCACTGGGATCTGCCGGCCGGCTCACGGGTCATCCGCGTCTTCCTGCTGCCGGATTGGCTCGAGCTCGATCTGACCTTCGCACCGGAGGCCGAGTTCGGCCCAAGGGGACCGCAGTGGCAGACGGTCTTCGGCCGGACACAATCGCTTGACCCCTTCCAGGACCCCGACCGCAACACCCTTATCGGACTCGTCTGGCATCACGCCCTGCACGCCCGCGTCTGCCTGCACAGAAGGCGCTGGTGGCAAGCCGAGCACTGGATCAGCGCCATACGCGACCACGTCATCACGCTGGCCTGTCTGCGGCTGGGCCATCCCGCCGCGCACGCGAAGGGCGCCCATCTGCTGCCCGAAGAAGTCACGGCACCGCTGGAGACGACGCTCGTCCGCTCGCTCACAGAACCGGAGCTGGGCCGCGCCCTGACCGCGGCTCTCACCGCCGCGACGGACGAACTGGAACGCTCCGATCCAGCACTCGCCACCCACCTGCGCCCCATGCTCGCGGAACTCTTGGGATCAACGGCTCCGGAACCGGGAAACCGCAGGTAGAGGAATTCATGAGTGGCCGACCGCGCACGGCGGCCGTGGAAAGGGTGGGAATGGACAAGGTACTTGCGGGCCTGGACGAGGCGGTCGGCGCCGGGGATCCCTGGGAGGGCGTGGACGCGGAGGCCGTGGCGCGGGCGGCCCGGCAGCAGGGCGAGCGCCCCGTGCCCGGCATCGAGGACATGGCGTCGTATCTCGCCGCCCAGGTGGCCGACGACTCCCACCGGGAGGTCATCGGCCCGCTGCTGGACGGCCAGGGCGCGAGCGGGGTCATCGTCCGGCGCGGCGCGGTCCTCGCGTCCTGGGGGGATCCGACGCGCGCCGAGATGGCGTACAGCGCGACGAAGAGCGTGCTGGCGCTGGTGGCCGGAATCGCCCACGACGACGGGCTGCTCATCCTCGACGAGCCGGTCGCGGTCCGCGTCAGGCTTCCGCAGTTCGCCGACGACCATGGGCGGGGCATCACCTGGCGCCATCTGCTGGACCAGACGAGCCAGTGGGAGGGCGAGCTGTGGTCCAAGCCGACATCGGTCGACGCGCAGAGCACGCGGGAGGGCACCGAGTCGCCCGGCGGGCCGCCCGGTGAGGGCTGGGCGTACAACGACGTCCGCGTGAACCTCGCCGCCCTGGCGCTCACCGCCCTGTTCGGGCGGACCCTGCCGGACGTCCTGCGGGACCGCGTCATGAACCCCATCGGCGCCTCGTCGTCCTGGTCCTGGCACGGCTACGCCAATTCCCTCACGGACGTCGACGGCACCCGCGTGCCGGTGGTCTCCGGCGGCGCCCACTGGGGCGGGGGCCTGTGGATCAACGCGCTCGACCTGGCCCGCCTTGGGCACCTGTGTCTGCGCGGCGGCCGATGGGGCCGGCGGCAGGTCCTCTCCGCCCGCTGGATCGAGGAGATGTGGACCCCGTGCCGGCACAAGCCCAACTACGGCCTGTCCTGGTGGCTCAATGACCACCACACCGTATGGCCAACCGCCCCGGCGACCGGCCGCTGCGCCCGCGGCAACGGCGGCGGCCACCTGCTGTGGGTCGACCCGTCCCGCGACCTGGTCATCAGCTCCCGCTGGGGCGCGGAGGTCGAAACCCTGCTCGCCGCGGTCTCCCAGGCGGTGGAACCGGGCCCGCCCGCCGGATGAGTGGCCGCAGGGCGCCCGCCGGATCGAGGGACGGGGGGCGCTGCGGGAGTACTTCGGGTCGCGGCCGGCGGACCGGCTGTCCCGGCGGATGTGTACGAACATCCTGGTCACCGTGGACTCCCCGACGACGGCCGCCGCCACGTCGTATTTCGCGACGTACCGCGTCGACGGCTACACCGGCGGCATGCTGCCGCCCCGCCTGCCCGCGAACGTGGGGCAACTACACCGGCGGCAGCACGTTCCGCAAGGAGAACGGCGTCTGGCTGCTCGCCACCCGGACGACGTTCCTGCCCTTCGGCGGCCCGACGGAGCGCGTCAGCTCGCCCCGGCAGCCGTAGACCACGGAAGATGACCCCATGAGCACCACCATCACCTTCGTCCGCGGCGACATCACCGACCAGCACGTCGACGCCATCGTCAACGCCGCGAACTCCTCCCTCCTCGGCGGCGGAGGCGTCGACGGCGCCATCCACCGCCGGGGCGGCCCCGAGATCCTGGAGGCGTGCCGGGCGCTGCGGGCGTCCCACTACGGCAAGGGGCTGCCGACCGGGCGGGCCGTGGCGACGACCGCGGGGCGGCTGCACCCCGAGTGGGTGATCCACACCGTGGGGCCCGTATGGTCCGCCACCGAGGACCGGTCGGGCCTCCTCGCCTCCTGCTACCGCGAGTCGCTGCGGGTCGCTGACGAACTCGGTGCCCGTACGGTCGCGTTCCCGGCCATCTCGACCGGCGTCTACCGGTGGCCCATGGAGGACGCCGCCCGTATCGCCGTCGAGACGGTGCGGGCCGCGGAGACCGCGGTCGAGGAGGTCACGTTCGTCCTCTTCGACGAGCCCGCGTATGCGGCGTTCGCCGCGCACACGGGTTAGGGCGCGGTCGGGGCGATCAGCAGACCGCGATCAGCGGGCCGCGGTCAGCAGGCAGCCGTTGCCCGCAAGGTCTCGCGATGCGCGCGGTTCGTGGCCATCAGCCCTTCGAGTGCGTCCCGGGTGTGGATGAGCTCGTCGATGTGGCGGGAGAGCCGGTCGTGCTCCTGTGCCATCCGCTCCAGCGCGGCGTCGGAATTCTCCTCGCTGGGCGCGTCGACGCACGGCAGCAGTTCGACGATGGTGCGGCTGGACAGACCCGCGGCATACAGCCGCTGGATGAACGTGACCCGCTCGACATCGTCGTCCGTGTAATGCCGCTGCCCGCTGGCGCTGCGGATGCTGCTGAGCAGCCCCTGCTCCTCGTAATAGCGCAGGGATCTGACGCTGACCCCGGCTCGTGCAGCGAGCTCCCCGATGCGCATGTCGTCCTCCTGACCGTGACCCGCTGACTGTGACCCGCGACACAGAGCCTTGCCTCTGACATCCATGTGAGGTTTTAGCGTAGCCGCCGAGCGCCCGAGAAGCGGGCGCCGCGGATCGCGGAGGAAAGCCGACGTGACGACGACGACCCTTTTCGACAGCTACCGGCTCGGCGACCTGACGCTGCCCAACCGGGTGGTGATGGCCCCGATGTCGCGGATCCGGGCCGCCGGCGGCGGTCTGGCGACGCCGTCGATGGCGACGTACTACGCGCAGCGGGCCACCGCCGGGCTGATCGTGACCGAAGGCGTGCAGCCGAGTCTGATCGGTCAGTCCAATCCGGGCACGCCGGGGCTGCACACCGATGAGCAGGTCGCCGCGTGGCGCCCGGTGACCGCCGCCGTGCACGCCAACGGCGGCCGGATCTTCGCCCAGTTGATGCACGGCGGGCGGGTCTCACATCCGGACACCACCGGTATGCGCCCGGTCGGGCCCTCGGCCGTCGCCGCCGTCGGCGAGGTGTTCACCCCGACCGGGCCCCAGCCCGCGCCGACACCGCGCGCCCTGGAGGCCGCCGAGGTGCCCGAGCACGCCCAGTCGTACGCGCAGGCCGCACGCCGCGCCATCGACGCCGGCTTCGACGGTGTCGAGCTGCACGGCGCCAATGGCTATCTGATCTCGCAGTTCCTCTCCTCGAACGCCAATCTGCGCACGGACCGCTACGGAGGCTCGATCGCGGGCCGGATCCGGTTCGCCGTCGAGGCGGCGTCGGCGACCGTCGAGGCCGTCGGCGGGGCCAGGACCGGTATCCGGCTCTCCCCGGGCGGGACGTTCTGGGGCGTGACGGAAGCCGACGTACCCGAGCTCTACACCGCGCTGCTGACCGAGCTGGCCCGCCTTCAGGTGGCCTACGTGCATCTCGAAGCCACCGTCGACGAGGAGGTGTTGCTGGGCCTGCGCCGTGCGTGGCCGAACACCCTGATCATGAACCCGGTGCTTCCGATGGGCCCGAAGCAGACCGGGCGGACCGAGGCCGACCACTGGCTCGGGCTGGGGGCCGACCTCATCAGCTTCGGGCGCGCCTTCATCGCCAACCCCGACCTGGTCGAGCGGCTGCGCACCGGGCTCCCGATCGCCCCGGCCGACGAGGCCACGTACTACCAGGGCGGCGACGCGGGTTATCTGACCTACTCGGCGTATCAGCACACCGTCTGACGCCAGGCCCGCCGGTACTCGCTCGGCGACACTCCGATGTGCCGGAGGAAGTGGTGGCGGAGGTTGTTGGCCGTGCCCAGGCCGCTGAGTTCGCCGATCTTCTCGACGGGGAGGTCGGTCGACTCCAGCAGGGACTGGGCCCGCCCGAGGCGCTGGGTGAGCAGCCACTGCAAGGGCGTCGTCCCCGTGGCCGCCTGGAGCCGACGGTAGAAGGTACGGGGGCTCATCGCGGCCCGCAGCGCCAAGTCCCGCACCGTCAGCGGCCGGTCGAGGTGGGACCGGGCCCAGTCGAGTACGGGGGCCAGGGCGTCGTCGTCGGTCGTGGGCACGGACAGGTCGATGAACTGGGCCTGGCCGCCGGGCCGGTGGGCGGGCACCACCATGCGGCGGGCCAGCTGGTTCGCGACATGGGCGCCGAGGTCGCGGCGTACGAGATGGAGGCAGAGGTCGAGCCCGGCGGTCAGGCCCGCGCTGGTGAGCACGTCGCCGTCGTCCACGTACAGCACCGAGTCGTCGACCCGCACCTTCGGGTAGCGCTCGGCGAGTTGGGCGGTGTGCAGCCAGTGAGCCGTGGCGCGCCGCCCGTCGAGCAGCCCGGCCTCGGCGAGCGCGAAGGCGCCGGTGCACAGGGAGACCATACGGGCGCCCGCGTCGTAGGCCCGGCGCAGGGCCCGGATCAGTTCCCGCGGCAGGGGTTCGCCCTCCTCGACGCAGGGGTCGGGCACCGAGGGCACGATGACCGTGTCGGCGCCGACGAGGTCGTCGAGCCCGTAGCCGGTCCGCAGCACGAGCCCGGTGCCCGCGGCGTCCTCGGGCCGCTCACCCGCTCCCGTGCCGCACAGCATCAGCTCGTACCAGGGGTCGGCCAGGTCGGACTGCGCCTTCCCGAAGACGGTGCAGGGGATGCTCAGCTCGTAGAGGTCCCAGGAGGGGAGCCCGATCTCCTCGGTCACGACCACGGCCACGGAACCAGCACTCATGCCTCGCAGCGTATGGCAGGAATTTGGTGATGGCCGTCATCGGTGTCACTGTCCGCGGCCGCCGGGCGCTGCGAGCGTGGGAGGTGAGTGATCAACCGCTGTGTGCGGACGTACGAGGAGTTGTGAGTTGAACGCTGACCACCAGGCCGTCACGGTCATCGGACTGGGCTCGATGGGCTCGGCGCTGGCCGCCGCGCTGCTGGACCGCGGCCACCCGACCACCGTGTGGAACCGCTCGGCGGACAAGGCCCGGCCGCTGGCCGACCGGGGCGCCCGACCGGCCGCGACGCCCGGGGAGGCGGTCGCGGCGAGCCCGCTCATCGTCGCCTGCGTCCTGGACTACGAGGCGCTGCACACCGTCCTCGGCCCCGTCGCCGACACCCTCGCGGGCAAGGTCCTGGTCAACCTCACCTCCGGCGCACCGGAGCAGGCCCAGGAGATGGCCGTATGGGCCCGGTCCCATGGCGCCGACTACCTCGACGGCGCGATCATGACCACCCCGCCCGGGGTCGGCAGCCCCGAGATGATGTTCCTCTACAGCGGCCCGCAGGCCGTCTTCGAAGCCCACCGGCCGACCCTGACGGCCCTGGGCGACCCCCTGCACCTGTCCGACGACCCCGGCCTGGCCTCCCTCTACGACGCGGCCCTGCTCGGCCTGATGTGGTCCACCATGGCCGGCTGGCTGCACGGCACCGCGCTGGTCGGCGCCGAGAAGACGCCGGCCACGGCCTTCACCCCGGTCGCGCTCCGCTGGCTGACCGCCGTGGCCGGTTTCCTCACCACCTACGCACCGCAGGTGGACGCCGGCCGCTACCCGGGCGACGACGCGACCATCGACGTACAGATCGCGGCCATCGAGCATCTGCTCCACGCGGCGGCGTCCCGGGGCGTCGACAACGCCCTGCCCGAGCTGCTGAAGTCCACCATGGAGCGGGCCAGGGCCGCGGGCCACGGCTCGGACAGCTTCGCGGGTGTGATCGAGGTCCTGAGGAAGCCGGCGGCCGCCCAGTGACCACGACGTCCACGGCCATCCCTGATCCCGCCCCGGAACCGATGCCCCTCGCCACCGCCGCGCCCTGGCCGGAGCTGCTGTCGGCCGCCGCCGACGACTGCCTGACTGCTCTTCTCACCACCGCCGACCAGGACTGGTCACGCCCGGCCCACGGCCTCGACTGGACCTGCCGGGCGACCCTCGACCACCTCGCCCTCGGCCTGACCGGCTACGCCGGTCTGCTCATCGCCCGGCCCCAGGACCGCTACATCACGCTCTTCGCCTCGCTCGATCCCGCGGCCCCGGTCCCCGCCTGTCTGGAGGGGATCCGGATCGCCGCGTCCCTTCTCACCTCCACCGTCCGGGACACGGCCGGCCAGGTGCGCGCCTGGCACCCTTGGGGACACTCAGACGCCGCCGGGTTCGCCGCCATGGGCATCATCGAGCTGCTCGTCCACACCTACGACATCACCCGTGCCCTCGGGCTTCCCTGGGCGCCGCCCGACGGCCCGGTCGGTGCCGCGCTCGCCCGTCTCTTCCCCGGTGCCCCGGCGGGCAACAGCCCGTTTGACACCCTGTTGTGGTGCACCGGACGTATCCCGCTTCCCGGCCGTCCGCGGCGCGCCGAGTGGCAGTGGGACGGAACACCCGAAGGAGACATGAATGCCAGATCTGCGCCAGGCCCGCGTGTCCGACCATCCCGTGCTGGTGGAGTGCGTACAGACGTGGTGGGGTGACTCCCGCACGCCCCAGCAGGCCCGCGAGCTGTCGCTGTTGCTGCCGAAGCTGTTTCTGCAGTTCTTCTCCGGCACCAGCCTGGTACGGGAGGACGAGGCGGGGACGGTCGAGGCGTTCCTGGTCGGCTTCTACTCCGGGGACAACGGCCACGAGGCGTATATCCACTTCGTGGGGGTGGACCCCCGGCTGCGCGGGCAGGGCGTGGCGCGCGGGCTCTACGAGGCCTTCTTCCGGCAGGCCGCCGAGGCGGGCCGGACGGAGGTGCGCGCGATCACCTCGCCGGGGAACACCGGGTCCATCGCGTTTCACCGGGCCATGGGGTTCGAGTGCGAGGCGGGCGACCGCGAGGTCGACGGGGTGCCCGTGCACAGCGACTACGACGGGCTGGGGCAGGCCCGGGTGTGCTTCCGTAAGCCGCTCGACGGCGTAGCGGTCACAACGCGATGACGTCGCGGTCGATCGGGGGCAGCTCCCAGGGTTCGAGCGTGCCGTCGCACAGCTCCGCCAGGAACTGGACGGCACCGCCCGCGTAGTGCCACCAGCCGCCGTTGTGGGAGGCGACGGTGACCAGCCAGTCCTGCGGGCCGTCCCCGGTCGTGCTCCACAGGAACATGTCGCCCTGGTTCGACTCCGCCCACGGGAGCAGCCCGCCCGGTGCCGGATGGAGGCGGAGGCCGGCTGTCATGTCGTGTTCCCACCAGTCCTGGAGGTCCTCGGTCAGCGTCTCGCGGATGCCGGCGAGCTGGTACCGCTCCTGTCCCGGCGCGGGGAGGCCGGCGAGGAGGAAGTCGCCGAGGACGAAGTTGGGGTACCACTCGGCGAGGCGCTTGTAGTCGGCGGGCAGCGTGGTGCCCAGGCCCTCCTCCAGCACCGCCCAGTCGAGCGCGACGGGCTCCGGCCTGCGGTGAGCCGCCAGGCCGGGCACGGCGCGCTCCAGCGCGGCGATCGCCTCGTCCGGGTCGGTGAGGCGGCGCGCCGGGGTCTGGGTGCCGATCAGGTCGTCGCTCGGGTCGTCCGTCGGCTCGTGGGGCGGGGTGTCGGTCAGGTGGCCGGTCATGGTGCACAGGGTGACATACCGGTCCGACAGCGGCCCTGCCACAGCCGCCGCGCAAGGGCGCCGAACGGCATCAACTCCCCTTCCAGAATGGCCGATTCCCGTTTCGGACTGCGATCAGCAGTTCACCTTCCCGTCATCTGATCAAGCCCGGAATGTGGGTTTCCGCGAGCACGCTGCCGCCGTGAGACGCATATTCGGAATCGTCCTGGCGGTTCTGTTGATCGGCGGCGTGATTGTCGCCGTCGTCGCGGGACGCGATAAGGACAAGGGCACGGCAACGACGACCGTGCGCGGAGTGATCGGGTCGGAGAAGGCCGAGTTCTTCGCCGACCCCGATGTGGTGAAGGCCCTCGCGGACAAGGGGGTCACCGTCAAGACGGAGACGTCCGGCTCCTGGGCGATGGAGAACCTTCCGCTCAGGGGGTACGACTTCGCCTTCCCGAGCAGCGAGTCGCCCGCCGCCGAACTGGCCCGGAAGGCCGGGGTGAACGGTACGCCGCTGCGGCCGTTCTACTCGCCGCTGGTCGTCGTCGCGCACCGCAACGCGGCCGGGGTGCTGGCCGACAACGGGCTCGCGACGCTGACCGGCAAGAACACCGGCACGCTGAAGATGGCCGCGTACCTCAAGGCCGCCAAGGAGGACCGCACCTGGCAGCAGCTCAAGGGCTCGCGGAAGTACAGCGAGCTGAACGGTGTGGTGTCCATCACCAGCACCGACCCCGCCCAGTCCAACTCGGGCGCGCTGTATCTGGCCGCCGCCTCGTACGTGGCCAACGGCGGCCGTATCGTCGCGGGTGGCGCGGACGTCGCCCGGACCGCCCCGCTGCTGAAGAAGCTCATCAGCGTCCAGGGCGCCCAGCAGTCCAGCTCCGACGCCCCGTTCCGGGACTTCATCAGCGGCGCGGCCAATCCGCTGGTCCTGGTCTACGAATCGCAGGTCGCCTCGCTGCTGATGCAGAAGCAGGACGTCGGCGACATGGTCGTCCTCTACCCGGACGTCACGGTCAACAGCGACCACACCCTGGTGCCGCTGACCCCCGAGGGCCGCAAGCTCGGGGAGCTGCTGAGCGGCGACAAGAAGCTGCGCGAACTGGCCGTGCGGCACGGCTTCCGGCCGCAGGGCGCGGCGTCCGAGTTCATCGCCGCCACCGCGCCCCACACCGCGTATCTCAACCAGCGGCTGACCGGAGTCCGGCAGGCGCCCGTGCCCAAGGCCGAGGTGCTGCGGGACCTCGCGCGACGAGCGACGAGCTAGGACCTAGGGAGACCATCATGGCCACTGACAACACCGACGACCTGGTCCTCACCCCGCCCGAGCCCGTCGCCCCGGTGCCCAAGGAGAAGGCGGCCGGTCTGGTGCCGGTCGAGGACTCCGTACGGGAGGAGATGGAGCGCCGCGCCTCCGAGTACGTGTCCACGCTGGCCGGCCTGGACGCCCGCTCCCCCGAGTTCGCCACCCGGATCGGCGAGATCACCGCGCTCGGCGCGGGTGAGATGCGCGGCGCCGCCCAGCAGTCCAACCGGATGCTGGACCGCACCGTGCGCTCCCTCGCGCAGGGCGACGGCGACGCGCAGACCCGGGTGTCGTCCTCGCTGGTCGAACTGCGCCGCACCGTCGAGGACCTGGACCCGCGCGACACCCAGCTCAAGGGCGCGCGCAAGCTGCTGTCCAAGCTGCCGGGCGGCAACAAGCTGCGCGACCACGTCGCCAAGTACGCCTCCGCCCAGGGCACCCTCAACAAGATCGTGGGCTCGCTGCGCGGCGGCCAGGACGAGTTGCGCCGCGACAACGCCGCCCTGCACACCGAGCGCGTCCGGCTCTGGGAGAGCATGGGCAAGCTCCAGGAGTACGCGGTGCTGGCCGACGCCCTGGACACGGCGGTCGAGCGGCAGATCACGGCCGTCGAGGCCACCGACCCGACCCAGGCGGACGCGCTGCGCGCCGATGTCCTCTTCCCCGTACGGCAGAAGCACCAGGACCTGCTGACGCAGCTCGCGGTGTGCGCACAGGGGTATCTGGCGATGGATGTCGTACGCCGTAACAACGAGGAGCTGATCAAAGGCGTCGACCGGGCCGCGACCACCACCGTCTCGGCGCTGCGCATCGCAGTGATGCTGTCCTCCGCGCTGGAGAGCCAGCGCAAGGTGACCGAGCAGGTCAACGCCCTGCGCGGAACGACCGAGGACCTGATCCGGGGCAATGCGGAGATGCTGGCCACCCAGAGCGGCGAGATCCAGCGGATCGCGGCCGACCCGGCGGTGGGCGTGGAGACGCTGCGCGGCGCGTTCCAGCAGATCTACCGGACGCTGGACGCGATCGACACCTACAAGGCGCGGGCGACCGAGTCGATGGCGACGACGGTGGAGGCCCTGACGGACGAGTTGCAGCAGGCGAGCGCGTATCTGGAGCGCACCCGCTCGGCGAGCGCGGCCGAGGGGAGCCTGCAGTGAGCGGACCTCAGGACCCGTCTCGGGGCGTGCCCCGGCGTGCCTTCATGGCCCTCGGCCTGGCCGCCGTCCTGCCGGTGAGCGCCTGCACTTCGGAAGATTCGGAAGATGAGGACAAGAAGGAGGGCGGCAAGCGCGCCCCCGGCACCCTGCGGATCCTGGCCAGCAGCGAGCTGACGGATATGAAGCCGGTGCTGGACGCGGCGCGCGAGGCGACCGGCGTCACCGTCGAGGCCACCTGGTCCGGCACCCTGGACGCGGTCGAGCAGGTGGCTTCCGGGAAGGCGGACGGGGCGTACGAGGCGATCTGGCTGTCGTCCAACGACTATCTGCGGCTGCGCCCGGAGACCGCCAAGAAGGTCACCTCGGAGACGCCGGTGATGACGTCGCCGGTCGCCCTCGGCGTCAAGGCGGACGTGGTGCGGCGGCTGGGCCGGCATCCGGACCAGGTCACCTGGGCCCGGATCCACCAGGCGGTGGCCGACGGGAAGCTGACGTACGGGATGACCGACCCGGTGCGTTCCAACTCCGGCTTCTCGGCGCTCATCTCGATCGCCTCGGGGCTGTCCGGCGCCCAGTCGGCGCTGCGCGACGCGGACGTACGGAAGGTCACGCCGAAGCTCAAGGAGTTCTTCGCGGGGCAGAAGCTGACGTCCGGTTCGTCCGGGTGGCTGGCCCAGGCGTACACCCGGCGCGGCGATGTGGACGCCCTGATCAACTACGAGTCCGTCCTGCTGTCCCTGAACCGCGACCACCACACCGGCCTGACGGTGATCCGCCCTCAGGACGGCGTGGTGACCGCCGACTACCCGCTCACCGCGCTCGCCTCCGCGCCCCAGGACGCGCGGGACTCGGTCCGCGCGCTCACCGAGTATCTGCGGTCCGCCGAGGCCCAGCGGACGCTGACCGAGCGGACCTTCCGGCGGCCCGTCGTCACCTCCGTACGGCCCGCGGCCCCGCTGTCCGCCGCCAAGCGGCGCGAACTGCCCTTCCCTGGCACCCGGTCGGTGGCCGACGGGCTGCTCGCCGCATACGAGAACGAGCTGCGGCGGCCCTCGCGGACGGTGTACGTACTGGACACCTCCGGCTCGATGGAGGGCGACCGGCTCGACCGGCTCAAGGCGGCGCTGACCCAGCTGGCCGGCGCGGACGGCGCGGCCACCGGGGAGCGGTTCCGGGACCGGGAGGAGGTGACGCTGATGCCCTTCGGCTCCGAGGTGAAGGCGGTCCGTACGCATACGGTGCCCGAGGACGACCCGGGCAAGGCGCTCGCCGCGATCCGCGCGGACGCCAAGGCGCTGACCGCCGACGGGGAGACCGCGATCTTCAGCAGTCTGCGGGAGGCGTACCGCCGTCTCGCCGAGCGCGCCTCGGCCCTCGGGGACGACCGCTTCACCTCGATCGTGCTGATGACGGACGGGGAGAACACGGCCGGGGACTCCGCCGACGACTTCGAGTCCTTCTACCGGCGCCTGCCCGGGGCACAGCGGACGACCCCCGTCTTCCCGATCCTCTTCGGCGACTCCGACCGCGGCGAGCTGGAGAACATCGCCTCCCTCACCGGTGGCCGGCTCTTCGACGCGACCAAGAGCTCGCTGGACCAGGCCTTCGAGGAGATCCGTGGCTACCAATAAGGCCAGTGGGGCCAGTGGGGCCAATAAGGTCCTGCGCTATCTGGAGTCCCGTAAGAACATCACCGGCAGCGCCGCGGGGATCGCGGGCCTGGCCCTCACCTTCACCGGCCTCGCGGGCGCCTACTGGCCGGTGGTGGTGGTCGGCCTGTACGGCGCGGGCGCGCTGATCGCCCCGCCCGAGCGGCCCGCGGCGCCGTACTTCGCCGACCCCGCCCGGGAACTGGACGCCCTGCGGGAGGACTTCACGCGGCTGCGGGACTATCTCGGCGAGGTCGAACTGCCGCCCGCGGCCTCCGGCCGGCTCACCGAGCTGGACGGGCTGCTGGCGGCGCTGCTCGACCCGGAGCTGGCGGGCGAGGCGCTGATGCTCGACCCGGAGGGGACGTACGCGCTGTCGCGGATCATCCGCCACGACGTCCCCGAAGCCGTCGACACGTACGCCCGCACCCGCTGGTGGACCCGGCTCACCCCGGGCACGGACCCGCCCGAGCGCCATCTGGAGCGCCAGTTGACGCTGCTGTTCGACGAGGCGAACGCGATGGCCTCGGCCCTGCGGGAGGCGGAGGCCCGCCGGCAGCAGACGCATACGCAGTACCTGGAGGACCGGGGGCGCAACAACTAAAGCTGCCGGAGGGGGTGCCGGCGGGCGAACGGACGGCCATTAGGATCCGATCGGCCCGGCGTGCACGGCGGGCCTCGGTACAACGGGGAGCACCATATGAAGAAAAGAATCGGCGGAATCGCCCTGGCCGCCGCCATCGGGACGGTATTCGCCACGGCCTCGACGGCGAGCGCCGCGAACGAGGGCGTGGGCTGGAAGCTGGAGTCCGGCTCGCCGTACTACATCACAAATCTGCAGCACAACAGCACGTACACCCTCTCCTTCGTGACGCAGAAGTCGCAGAGCTGGCTCACTGCGTATCTGAAGGTTCCGGTCCAGCAGCTCAACGCCATGCCGGAGGTGAAGAACGCGGGAATCAAGTTCGTGCTGTCCACCAAGATCGAGGGCGGGACGAATTACAACAACAAGAAGTACTGCGCCGGGCCGCAGAACCACATCATGTTTCTGCTGAAGTACCGGCCGATGGGGAAGGCGGGAATGTCGCACGCCCTTCCCTGCTACAACACCCGGAACCATTCCGCCTGGGGCGGATATGTCGAGATGGACACCGAGTACTGGACCAGTACGGGCAAGGAAAACACCTGGTTCGGCTCGAACAAGGCCAAGGCCCATGCGATGACCCTCAACGCGGTCACCCATGAGCTGGGCCACATGATGGGTCTGGATCACCCGGACCCGTCCAAGTTCAGCCCGAACGAGAACCGGCCGGTCATGGCCTCGCCGAACGGCGGCTATCTGAACACCAACGGCGGCAAGTTCACGGCCGCGGACCAGCGCGGCGTCAAGAAGCTGGTCTCCAACGGCGGCTGACACGCGAACAACGAGGCGGGGCCCCGCACCTGGGTGCGGGGCCCCGCCTTGAACGACGCGGCGGAGCTGTCGCTCAGCCCAGACGCTCGACGAGCGCGCGGTGCTCGTCCCACATCTCCTGCGGCGTGTGGTCGCCGAAGGTGCGCAGGTGGTCGGGGACCAGCGCCGCCTCCTCGCGCCATACGTCCTTGTCGACGGTCAGCAGCAGGTCGAGGTCGGCGTCGGGGATGTCCAGGCCCTCGGTGTCCAGCGCCTCACGGGTCGGCAGCACGCCGATCGCGGTCTCCACGCCCTCGGCCTTGCCGTCGAGGCGGTCGACGATCCACTTGAGCACACGGCTGTTCTCACCGAAGCCCGGCCATACGAACCGGCCCTCGGCGTCCTTGCGGAACCAGTTCACGTAGTAGATCTTCGGCAGCTTGGCCTGGTCGGCGGTCTTGCCGACCTTCACCCAGTGGGCCATGTAGTCGCCCATGTTGTAGCCGCAGAACGGCAGCATGGCGAACGGGTCGCGGCGCAGCTCGCCGACCTTGCCCTCGGCCGCGGCGGTCTTCTCGCTGGCCACGTTGGCGCCGAGGAAGACGCCGTGCTGCCAGTCGAAGGACTCGGTGACCAGCGGCACCGCGCTGGCGCGCCGGCCGCCGAACAGGATCGCCGAGATCGGCACGCCCTTGGGGTCCTCCCACTCGGGCGCGATGATCGGGCACTGCCCGGCGGGCACGGTGAAGCGGGCGTTGGGGTGGGCGGCGGGGGTGCCGGACTCGGGCGTCCAGTCGTTGCCCTTCCAGTCGGTGAGGTGCGCGGGCGCGTCCTCGGTCATGCCCTCCCACCACACATCGCCGTCGTCGGTGAGCGCGACGTTGGTGAAGACCGAGTTGCCCCACAGGGTCTTCATGGCGTTGGCGTTGGTGTGCTCACCGGTGCCGGGCGCGACGCCGAAGAAGCCCGCCTCGGGGTTGATCGCGTACAGCCGGCCGTCCTCGCCGAACCGCATCCAGGCGATGTCGTCGCCGATGGTCTCGACCGTCCAGCCGTGGATGGTCGGCTCCAGCATGGCGAGGTTGGTCTTGCCGCAGGCGCTGGGGAAGGCCGCCGCGACGTACTTGGCCTCGCCGCGCGGCGGGGTGAGCTTGAGGATCAGCATGTGCTCGGCGAGCCAGCCCTCGTCGCGGGCCATGACGGAGGCGATACGCAGCGCGTAGCACTTCTTGCCGAGCAGCGCGTTGCCGCCGTAGCCGGAGCCGTACGACCAGATCTCCCGGGCCTCGGGGAAGTGGGAGATGTACTTGGTGCTGTTGCACGGCCACGGGACGTCGGCCTGGCCGGGCTCCAGCGGGGCGCCGAGGGTGTGCACGGCCTTGACGAAGAAGCCCTGGTCACCGAGGACGTCGAGGACGTCCTGGCCCATGCGGGTCATGGTGCGCATGGAGACGGCGACGTACGCGGAGTCGGTGATCTCCACGCCGATCGCGGACAGCGGCGAGCCGAGCGGGCCCATGCAGAAGGGCACCACGTACATGGTCCGGCCGCGCATCGAACCCCGGAAGACGCCCTGCTCCCCGGCGAAGATCTCCCGCATCTCGTCCGGGTGTTTCCAGTGGTTGGTCGGGCCCGCGTCCTGCTCGCGCTCGGAGCATATGAAGGTGCGGTCCTCGACGCGCGCCACGTCCGTGGGGTCGGAGGCGGCGTAGTACGAGTTCGGCCGCTTGATCGGATCGAGCCGCTGGAACGTTCCCTTCTCCACGAGCTCCGCGCACAGTCGCTCGTACTCCGCCTCCGAGCCGTCGCACCACACCACCCGGTCGGGCTGGGTGAGCTCGGCGATCTCGCCGACCCAGGAGATCAGCTCCTGGTGGCTGGTGGGGGCTGCGGTGGTTGAGGAAGCCACATTGCTGGGCGCCACGATCGCTCCATTCCGCCGGGACCGCTCCGGTCCGGCGTCACTGATTGAGGGTTTGGCCGGATATGTGCACTCATACCCGCCCTATGCGTTTTTTGACGTTCGGGAGTTTTGGGAGTTATGGAGACAGCTACCCCTTGGGGGCTGCGACCCGGATGCTCAGCTCATCCGGTGCCGACCGCGCTCATTTGATCATCCGACGGCTCGGGCAATCTGTCCAGTGGGCGCAGGGTGACCATCACCACTCGAAACAGGGGGGTAACCTACGGTGGCGTAGGTAGCATGTCCGCCATGACTGCCGCCGTGCCCGATCCCGCCGCTGACGCTCCGGTTGACACCACGACAGGGCCCCCGGCAGCTCCGCCGGTCCCGGTCAAGCCACGGCTGCGTGGGTGGCTGCACGCGGGCATGTTCCCCGCCGCGCTCGTCGCCGGCGTGGTCCTCACCGCCCTCGCGGACAGCCCGCGCGGACGGCTGGCCTGCGGCATCTACACCCTCACCGCCTGCGCGCTGTTCGGCGTGAGCGCCCTCTACCACCGGGGCAACTGGGGGCCGCGCGCCGCGGCCGTGCTGCGCCGGCTGGACCACGCCAATATCTTCCTGATCATCGCGGGCACCTATACGCCCTTCACCCTGCTGCTTCTGCCCGACGGCAAGCAGGAGTTGCTGCTGTGGCTGGTGTGGGCGGGGGCGCTCGCCGGGATCGCCTTCCGGGTCTTCTGGGTCGGCGCCCCGCGCTGGCTCTACACCCCCTGCTATATCGCCCTGGGCTGGGCCGCGGTCTTCTTCCTGCCCGACTTCCTGCGCACCGGCGGTATCGCCGTGATGACGCTGATCGTCGTCGGCGGACTGCTCTACAGCGTGGGCGCGGTGGTCTACGGCACCAAGCGCCCCAACCCCTCACCGCACTGGTTCGGCTTCCACGAGGTGTTCCACTCCTTCACGCTGGCCGCCTTCGTCGTCCACTACGTGGGCATTTCCCTGGTGGCCTATCAGCACGCCTGACCCCCTCCATCCACTATCGATTGACAGCCCACATCTTTTGAGAGTTACTGTCACTTGACGGTAACTCTCGGAGGTGTGCCTTGTCTGCTGTCTCCCATGCCCCAAACGCCCCGGGCATCCCGAATGCTCCGGATGCTCCGGACGCGCTGAATCCGCGTCGCTGGTGGGCGCTCGGGGCCCTCGTCGCGGCCCTGCTCGTACTCGGCTTCGATACGACGATCCTCAACATCGCCCTGCCACAGATGGCCACGGCGCTCGGCGCCGACACCGGCGAACAGCAGTGGATCGCCGACTCGTACACCCTCGTCTTCGCCGCCGGAATGCTCCCGGCCGGTCTCCTCGGCGACCGGTTTGGCCGCCGCACGATGCTGGTGGCGGGGTTGGGGATCTTCCTGGTCGGCTCGGTCGTCGGCACCCTCGTGGACTCAGCGGCCCTCGTCATCGCCGCCCGCGTGATCATGGGCCTGGGCGCCGCGCTGGTCTCGCCGCTGTCCCTGGCCGTCGTACCCACCTTCTTCGGCCCCGAGGAGCGCGCCAAGGCCATCGGGGCCCTCAGCGCGGCCGCGGCGCTCGGCATGCCGCTGGGACCGCTGGTCGGCGGCTGGCTCCTGGACCACTTCTGGTGGGGCTCGGTCTTCCTGATCAACATCCCCATGGCCGCGATCGCCATGGTCGTCTGCCTGTTCCTGCTCCCCGAGTCCCGCGACCCGGCCGCCCCCAAGGTCGACGTCGTCAGCACCGCGCTGAGCGCCGGCGGGCTCTCCACACTCGTCTACGGCTTCATCGAGGCCCCGCACCGGGGCTGGTCCGACCCGCTCATCTGCACCATGTTCGCCGCGTCTGCGGCGCTGCTGACCGGCCTCGTACTGCGCGAGCGGCAAGCCGTACGCCCCATGCTCGACCTGCCGCTGCTGCGCCGCCCCGCCTTCCTGTGGAGCGCCGTCACCGCCACACTGGTGAGCTTCTGCCTGCTGGGCCTGCTGTTCGTCCTGCCGCAGTACCTCCAGGCCGTAGTCGGCTACGACGCCTTCGGCACCGGGCTGCGGCTGCTGCCCATGATGGGCGGGCTGCTGGTCTCCGCCCGCACGGCCGCCCCGCTCGCCGCGCGCTTCGGGGCCCGGCCCATCATCGCCGGCGGGCTGCTGGTGATCGCCGCGGCCGCGTTCCTCGGCTCGCGCACCCAAGTGGACGACGGCTACGGCATGACCGCGCTCTGGCTGTCACTCACCGGCCTGGGCTTCGGCTTCGGCATCGTCCCGGCCATGGACGCGGCCCTCGGCTCGCTGCCCAAGGACCGCGAGGGCACCGGCTCGGGGCTCCTCATGACGCTGCGGCAGGTCGGCGGCGCCCTCGGGATCGCCCTGCTCGGCAGCCTGCTCGCGGACGCGTACGACGACCGGCTGGACACCACCGGACTGCCGCCGGGCGCGGCGGATGTCGCCGGCGACTCGGTCATCGCCGCCCGGCTGCTGGCCGAGCGCCTGCACAGCCCCGAGCTCGCGTCCTCCGCCGACCGCGCCTTCGTCCACGGCATGGACCTCACCCTGCTGGTCACCGCCGCCGTCTCGCTCGCCGCGGCCGTCCTGACGGCGCTCTTCATGCCGGGCCGGGGCGCGCGGAACGCACAAGAGACGCAGGACGGGCCGGACACCGAGGCACCGGCCATGGCCCAGGAGCGCACTGATGCCCGACAATGAGTTTCATGGCACGTACCACCCCCACGGCCCCGCCCAAGCTCGGACTGCGTGAGCGCAAGAAGATCCAGACCCGGCAGGCGATCCGGCGCGCCGCATACCGGCTCTTCCAGGAACAGGGGTACGACGCCACCCCGGTCGACCAGATCGCGGAGGCCGCGGACGTCTCCCCGAGCACGGTCTTCCGCTACTTCCCCACCAAGGAGGACATCGTCCTCACGGACGAGTACGACCCGCTCATCCTGGAGGCGCTGCGCGCCCGGCCCCTCGACGAGCCGCCGGTGGCCTCCCTGCGCCGCGCCCTCGTCGATCTGATCCGCCAGTACGCCGAGGACGCCCGCGGGGAGTTGGAGATCAGGCTGACGCTGATCCGGCAGGTCCCCGCGCTGCGCGGGCGGATGAGCGAGGGCATGACCCAGACCCGCGACATGCTCGGCGAGGTGATGGCCGAGCGCAGCGGGCGGGCGGCGGACGACCTCGATGTGCGGGTGGTCGTGGCGGCCGTCCTCGGGGCGGTGCAGGAAGCGATCTTCTACTGCTTCGACCGCGGGCGGATCGAGGACATCGAGAAGGAGATCGACCGCGCGCTGGACATCCTGGCCCGCGGCCTGCCCCTGTAGCCCCCGCTGCGGGCCCGGCCGCTACCCCAGGCCCGGCCGTTACCCCAGGCCCGGCCGTTACCCCAGGCCTGGGCGGTTACCCCAGCTTCCCCGCCAGCGCCCCCGCGTCCGCCGTGGGCGCGTCACAGGTGAACCGGCGGCATACGTACGCCGCGGGCCGGCCCTCCAGCAGCGGGCGGTCCAGCAGCAGCGGCACCTCCCGGGAGCCGGGCTCGCCGACCGCGACCACCGCCCCGGGCGCGGTGCCCAGGAGGGCGGCCCGGTGCAGGGCACGGGTCGCCGGGTCGTCGCCGGGGCCGACGACGGCCACCTCGCGCGGCCCGTCCAGCAGCGCCTCGGCCACCGCGAGCCCCCAGCCGATGAACCGCGGCACCCGCGCCCCGAGCGCCTTCACCACCCCGAGCGCGCGCTCGGCCGCCTCCCGGGGGCGGTCCTCGCCGGTGACGGCGGCGTACGACAGCAGGGCCCCGGCCGCGGCCGTCCAGCCCGAGGGCGCGGCGTTGTCCGTCGGGTCCTGGGGGCGCCGGATCAGCGCCTCGGCGTCGTCGGCGGTGTCGTACAGCATGCCGTCCTCGGCGGCGAAATGGCCCTGCACGGTGTCCAGCAGCAGGCCCGCGAGCTCGACCCAGGCGCCCTCGCCGGTGACGGAGGACAGCGCGAGGAAGCCCTCGGCGACATCCGCGTAGTCCTCCAGGACGCCCGCATGGGATCCGGCGGTGCCGTTCAGGGAGGTGCGGGCGAGCCGCCCGCGGTCGTCCAGGTGGACGCGCACCAGCAGGTCGGCGGCCTCGGTCGCGGCCTCGACGAGGTCGGGGCGGTCGAAGTACGCACCGGTCTCGGCGAGCGCCGCGACCGCCAGGCCGTTCCACGCGGCGACGACCTTGTCGTCGCGGCCGGGGCGCGGCCGCTGCGCGCGCGCCGCCAGCAGCCGCTCCCGTACGGAGGCGACGCGCTTGGCGTCGGCCAGCGCCTCGCGGTCGGGGAGCCGCAGCACGGAGGCGCCCTGCTCGAACGTGCCTTCCTCGGTCACGCCGAAATGCTCGGCGGCGAGCTCGGCGTCCTTCTCCCCCAGCGCCTCGCTCAGCTGCTCCGGGGTCCACACGTAGTACGCGCCCTCGGCGTGCCCGCCCTTGCCGTCGTCGCTGTCGGCGTCGAGGGCGGAGGCGAATCCGCCCTGGTCGGTGCGGAGCTCGCGGACCAGGAAGTCGGCGGTCTCCACAGCGACGCGGCGGGCGAGGTCCGATCCGGTCGCCCGCCACAAATGAGCATAAACGCGACACAAAAGCGCATTATCGTAAAGCATCTTCTCGAAGTGCGGCACGGTCCAGGTCGCGTCGACCGCGTAGCGCGCGAACCCGCCGCCGAGCTGGTCGTAGATGCCGCCGCGGGCCATCGCCTCGCAGGTCGCCTGGACCATCTGGAGCGCGCCCTGCGAACCCGTACGGGCGTGGTGGCGCAGCAGGAACTCCAGCACCATGGACGGCGGGAACTTGGGCGCGCCCCCGAAACCGCCGTGCACGGCGTCGAATTCGCGGGTCAGCGTCATCAGCGCGGTGTGCAGATCCTCGGGCCCTGGCGGCTGGGCGGCCCCGTACGCCAGGGAGGCCCCGCCGCGCTCGGCGAGGTCCCGCACGATGCGCTCGGCCACGTCCTTCACCTCCTCACGGCGGTCCGCCCATGCGGCCTGCACGCCCTCGAGGACCTGCCGGAAGGACGGCATGCCGTGGCGCGGCGCCGGCGGGAAGTACGTGCCGAAGTAGAAGGGCTCGGCCTCGGGGGTCAGGAAGACCGTCATCGGCCAGCCGCCCTGGCCGGTGGCGGCCTGCACGGCCTCCATGTAGACGGCGTCGACGTCCGGCCGCTCCTCGCGGTCGACCTTCACGGACACGAAGTGCGCGTTGAGATAGTCGGCGGTCGGCTCGTCCTCGAAGGATTCGCGGGCCATGACATGGCACCAGTGACAACTCGAATAGCCGACGCTCAGCAGCACGGGCACACCGCGGCGGCGGGCCTCCTCGAAGGCATCGTCGGACCACGGCCGCCAGTCGACCGGATTGTCCGCGTGCTGGAGAAGGTACGGAGATGTCTCATGCGCCAGACGGTTCGGCATGCCCCCATCCTCCCTCAACTCATGGCGAGGGCGAGTTATCCACAGGCCTGCCGGATATGAGCCAGAAACGGAACACTTGATGCTGGCAGGAGGGGGACGAAGATGCCGGGATCACCGACCGCGCTGCGGGACAGTCATCGTGGAGAGGTCGAGCGGCTGCTCGCGCGCGCCGTCGAGGAGGAGGTGCGGCGCTCCGGCGGGCGGACGGACGGCGGGGTGCTGCTGGGCCGCGCGCGGGCCGCGCTGGACAGCATGGCGGCGACGGCCGCCGAGGAGTACGGCGCGTATCTGCGCGCGCTGGAGGAGTCGGAGGCCGAGAGCCGGCCGCTGTCGTCGCGGCTGACGCGCCGGCAGCTGGGCCCGCCGATGCTGGCCACCGCGGTCGCGGCCGCCGGGGCCTTCGGCGCGGACCTCTCCTGGGGCACCTCGGCGACCACGGCGCTGGGCGCGGGCGTGACCGCGGCGGTGGCCGGCTCGGCTGCCGCGGTCGTGGGGCTCACGGCCGGCCACTGGCCCGCCGCCCACCGCCGGGCCGCACTGCGCAACCAGCCGGGCGGGGCCGAGCAGCTGAGGCTCCAGTGGCTGACGGCCGTGGAGGTGCGCGGCATCCGGCCGTTCATCGACCGGCATCGGATGACGACGGCCGCCACCCGCGGCAGCGGCGGCACCGACCGGCCCGCCCGCTCCACCGCGGGCGCCGGGTCCGGCCCGGGCAAGGGCGACGCGGGCCGCGTGGGCTCCGCCGGCCGCGCGAGCTCCGCGGGCCGCGGCGGCCAGGCGGTCCGGCTGCGCGGCGCGGACCGCAGCCAGGCGGCCCGCAGGCGCAGGGTGCTGGAGCAGTCCTTCGGCCAACTGCCGGAGGCGGACGGCCCGTTCGCCGGGCGCCGGGCCCAGATCACCCAGATCGCCCAGTGGGTCCAGCAGGCGCGGGCGAGCACGGAGACCAGACCGACCGTGGTGCTGCTGGAGGGCCCGCCCGGGTCGGGCCGGACGATGCTGGCGGTGCGGGCGGCGCACCATCTGCGCGACCAGTTCCGCGGCGCCTGCCTGGTGGATCTGCGCGGCGACAGCCCCGGCCAGGCCCCGCTGCCCACCCGGGACGCGCTGCTGCACCTGCTCAACCGGCTCGGCGCGCCCCGCGACCAGCTGCTCTTCCGGGAGCGGTCGGCCCAGGGGCAGCACGTCAAGCGGCTCACCGAGCTCTACCACCAGCATCTGACCGGCCTGCCCGTGACGATCGTGCTGGACGACGCCAGCGACGCCGAGCAGGTGCGCACGCTGGTCCCGGAGCGGTCCGACAGCCTGGTCCTGGTCACCTCGCGCGCCCCGCTCGCGCTGCCGCCCGACCTGGCCGCGTGGGTCCACCGGCTGGAGGTCGGCCCGCTGGACGAGCCGGGCGCCGAGGAGCTGCTGCGCGCCTCCGCCGAGGAGCCGACGGGCGCGGGACCCTACGACGGGCAGTCCGTGGAGCGGATCGCCGAGCTGTGCGGCCGGCTGCCGCTGGCGCTGCGCATCGCGGGCTCCTCGCTCCCCACCCGCACCCCCGGCCTGCTGGTCTCCGCCCTGGAGGCGTACGGCCCGGTGGGCCCCGTCGAGCGGGCACTGTGGCTGCGCTACACCGACCAGACCGAGGGCGCCCGGCGGCTGCTGCGCCGTCTCGCGCTGGCCGGGCGGGCCAGCCTGGGCGCCGCCGCGGCGGCCGCGCTGCTGGAGACGGACGACCAGGAGGCGGTCCGCCACCTGGACGCGCTGGCCCGGGCCGGGCTGCTCCAGCACGTCCGCGGCAGCCGCTACCGCCTGCACGACCTGGTGCGCGCCTTCGCCCACGGCAGGCTGATGGACGAGGAGGAGCCGGCCCGGCGCACCGCCGCCCAGGAGCGGCTGATCCGCAGCTATGCCGAGCTGGCGGACTCCGTGATCCGGATGGTCGACGGCAAGACCTCCACCCGCGCCGACATGTTCACCAGGGGCGCCGCCGGCGGTCATGGCTTCACCTCCCTGGACGCGGCGCTGCGCTGGCTGGACGACGAGTCGAGCTTCATCACGGCCGCCCTGCGCCACGCCGAGGGCGTGGACCAGTCCGCGGTGCTGCATCTGCTGGGCGCGCTGTGCGACTACTGCCTGCTGCGCGGCGATCTGTACCGGCTCGGCGAGATCAGCGAGCTGACCCAGGCCGTGGACCAGGGGCTGCTGATGCGCTCGGTGCAGTGGCGCACCGGCATCGCGGCCCGGCAGCTGGGCGAGCTCGACCAGGCCCGCACCACCCTGTCCTCGGTGGTCGACCTGTACTTCGAGGCGCAGCACGAGGCGGGCGCGGCCCGCGCGCTGTGCAGCCTGGGCATCACCCTGCACCACCAGGGCAATCTCACCGAGGCCGCGGCGAAGCTGACCGAGGCCATGGAGCTTCAGGCGGCCGATGAGCTGCGCGCGGACCGGGCGTGGACGATGCACGCGCTGGCCGCGGTGGAGCGCGACCGGGGCCGGCTCGGCAGGGCGCTGGAGCTGCTGGACGCGGCCCTGGAGCTGCACCGGGAGAGCGAGAGCGTGCACGGCCAGGCGTGGGCCCACTTCCAGCTCGGCCAGGCGTGTCTGCGCATGGGCGAGGTGCCGCGCGCGGAGCGGGAACTGCGCGAGGCGCTGGATGCCTACGGCCGCACCCACGACCAGCGCGGCGAGGCATGGGCGCTGACCCAGCTGGCCCGCGCCCGGCTGGTGGCCGGGGAGGCGTCGGCCGCCGTCGACCAGCTGCGCCAGGCCCTGTCCCGCCACCGGGAGAACGAGGACGCGCGCGGCGAGGCATGGACGCTCTACTACCTGGGCCAGGCGCTGGAGGAGCGCGGCGACCACGACTCGGCGGTGCGCGACCTGGAGCGGGCCCGCACGATGTTCAGCCGGATGCGGGATGTGTACGGGCTGGCGTGCGCCCGCCACCACTCCGCGCGGGTCACCCGGGACCTGCGGGCGGCGCAGACGGGCTCCCTGCGCAACAGCGGGTTCCCGCGGCAGCTGCTCCAGGACGCGCGGCAGGACTTCCGCCGGGTGGGGGTGGCCCACGGCGAGGCGTGGTCCTGTGTGGAGCTCGCGGTGATCGACGCGGGAAACGGGCGGGCGGAGCAGGCGCTGGACCTGGTGGAGGAGGCGGCGCGGCTGTTCGCGGAGTACGGCGACCGGCGCGGCGAGAGCTGGGCCCGGTTCCTGCGCTGCACACTGCTGCCGTTCGCCTCGGCGGGCGGCTCGGTCGTCGGCACGGCGGTGGCCCAGGAGGAGCTGGCGGAGCTGCTGGGCGAGCTGCGGTCGGCCGACTGGGCCGGGGACGCGCGGCTGGAGGGGTGCGCGGAGGCGTTCACGCTGGTGCTGGAGCGCGGCGTGGAGCCGGAGACGGGATGGCAGGCGTGGCAGCTCGGCATGGTGCCGAGCCGCCACTCCCGGGAGGTCATGGCGGTCCTGCCGACCGCGGCGGGGGCGCGGGGCGGCGGGGGCGGCGGTGCCGATGGAGGCGCCGGGGGCACCGGGGGCGCCCAGGACGACCGGCCCGACCACGGGGGCCGGGCCGACGACGGCGGCCGGGCCGACCAGGGTGAGCGGACCGACCAGGGTGAGCGGACCGACCAGGGTGGACGGACGGCCGACGGTGGCCGGGCCGACCAGGCTGACCAGGACGATCGAGGTGATCTATGACACGACTCGGCCCGACGGGTCCGTAGCCCGGTCGGGCAGGTCCCGCCTCGGGCCACGGACCGCCGGGCAGCGGGCCGTCAGACGGCTGACCGCCGGGCGACCGGCCGTCGGGCAGTAGCCCGTCAGGCCATCGGCCGTCAGGCGACCGGGCCCGCGGCCCGTCAGGGCGGCGCCGTGGTCGGTCAGGCCGTGCGCTCGCCCTTGGCGCCCGGGGCGGCCTTCGAGGACGCGGTGGCCGGGGCGGTCTGCCCGGCCTCCGGCTCCTCCTCGAAGTCCACCTTCTTCATGTGCTTGTTCATGGACTTCATCAGCAGCCACACCGCCCCGCCGATCAACGCGAAGACGATGAAGCCGAGGACGCCCGGCGTCACCTTGTTCTCGTTGAGCTCCTTGGCGAGCGGCACGAGATGCGTCATGGCGAGGGTGCTGGTCGCGCTCATCATGAGCTCAATTGTTGCGGATGCCTGCGAAGAGGTCGTCCTCGGGGAGGGATGTGTCCACGAGCGACTTCGCGAGCTCGTATTCCTCTGTCGGCCAGATCTCCTTCTGGATGTCCATCGGCACCCGGAACCAGGCGCCGTCGGGGTCGATCTGGGTGCGGTGCGCGATCAGCGCCTTGTCGCGGATCTCGAAGAAATCCGCGCAGGGCACAAAGGTGGTCAGGGTGCGCTCGGCCCGCTCGAACTGCTTCCAGCGCTCCAGCCACTCCCCGTACGGCGACTCCAGGCCGCGTGCGAGCAGCCCTTCGTGCAGCGCGACGGTGCGCGGCCGGTTGAAGCCCTGGTTGTAGTAGAGCTTGAGCGGCTGCCATGGCTCGCCCGCCTCGGGGTACTTCTCCGGGTCCCCCGCGGCGTCGAAGGCCACCATCGAGATCTTGTGGGTCATGATGTGGTCGGGGTGCGGATAACCGCCGTTCTCGTCATACGTGGTGATGACATGCGGCTTGAACTCGCGGATCAGCTTGACCAGCGTCCCCGCTGCCTCGTCCACATCCTGCAGCGCGAAACAGCCCTCGGGCAGCGGCGGCAGCGGGTCGCCCTCGGGCAGCCCGGAGTCCACATAGCCCAGCCACTCCTGCTTGACCCCGAGGATCTCGCGCGCCTCGTCCATCTCCTTGGCGCGTACCTCGTGGATGTGCTCCTCGATATAGGGGTCCCCCTGGAGCTTGGGGTTGAGGATGGACCCGCGCTCACCGCCTGTGCAGGTCGCGACCAGCACGTCCACCCCCTCGGACACGTACTTGGCCATGGTGGCCGCGCCCTTGCTCGACTCGTCGTCGGGGTGGGCATGGACGGCCATCAAACGCAGCTGATCAGTCAAGTCTCGATCCTCGGTGATTCGTCGTGGAAGACGGCTTCTATAGTGACCCAAACCGGGGGCGAATAATTCCGGGTCCGCCAACCAGGAGGAACGATCATGGCCACGGTCAGCGAGGGGCTGCATGACGGGCGTTACGGCCGGTCGGCGGACCAGCGTGCCGACCGCAAGCTGAAGATCCTGGGTGCCGTGCTCGGCGCCGGGTTCCTTGCCATGATCGCCTGGTTTGGTTATTCGTACATCACCGGCCAGCAGGAGATCAGCGGCCAGGTGACCGGCTTCAAGGTGGTCTCCGACAGCGCCGTCGAGGTGCGTCTGGAGATCACCAAGGACACCGGCACCACCGGGGTGTGCACCGTGCGTACCCTCGACAAGGAGCACGGCGAAGTGGGGCGCAAGGACTTCACCTTCGCCAAGGGCCAGGGCGATGCGGTCAAGGTCGTGACGGTGCGCACCACGGGTCGGGCGACCAGCGCCGAGCTGGTCGGCTGCGATCCGGTGTCGGGCCACTGAGCCCCGTCTGACCTGCACTGACGCGTTTCATCCACATTGCGCCCACATTCCTCCTCCCCGTTTCGAGCCGGAATTGTTAGGCTCGTGGTTTCGCCCGGCTTTGAAGGCGCACCCTTCTGAGTAGGGCGTTCATTTGTATTCCCAGCACCGACGAGGAGCACCTGTGACCCAGACCAGCGAGAACGTCACCTGGCTGACCCAGGAGGCGTACGACCAGCTCAAGGCCGAGCTGGAGTACCTGTCGGGTCCCGCACGTGTCGAGATCGCGAAGAAGATCGAGGCTGCCCGCGAGGAAGGTGACCTGCGGGAGAACGGCGGGTACCACGCCGCCAAGGAGGAGCAGGGCAAGCAGGAACTCCGCGTGCGCCAGCTGACGCAGCTGCTGCAGCACGCGAAGGTCGGCGAGGCCCCCGCGGACACCGGCGTGGTCGCTCCGGGCATGGTCGTCACCATCGCGTTCGACGGCGACCCGAACGACAGCCTGACGTTCCTGCTGGCCTCCCGCGAGTACGCGAGCTCGGACATCGAGACCTACTCGCCGCAGTCCCCGCTGGGCTCGGGTGTGAACGGCAAGAAGGTCGGCGAGGACGCCTCGTACGAGCTGCCGAACGGCCGCACCGCGTCCGTGAAGATCCTCGAGGCCAAGCCCTACCAGAGCTGACGCCGCGCCCCGCCAGGGCCGATGATCGCCCCGATCTCGGCCCGGCGCCCGATCTCGGCCCGATCTCGGCGACCGCCTCGCTCAGGCGGTCGCCGAGCGGTACTTACGGACCGCCAGCGTCCGGAAGGCCAGGATGATCAGGGCCGACCAGAGGACCGAGGCGAGCACCGGGTGCTGCATCGGCCAGGCGTCGGAGACCAGCCCCTCGGGGTTACCGAACAGCTCGCGGCTCGCCTGCACCGTGGCGCTGAACGGATTCCAGTCGGCGATATGCCCCAGGAACGTGGGCATCTTGCTGGAGGGCACAAACGCGTTCGAGATGAACGTCAGCGGGAACAGCCAGATCAGCCCGCCGGAGGTGGCCGCCTCCGGGGTCCGCACGGACAGCCCGATCAGCGCGCCGATCCATGAGAAGGCATACCCCAGCAGAAGCAGCAGCCCGAAGGCCGCGAGCGCCTTCAGCACCCCGTCGTGGATCCGCCACCCCACGATGACCGCGACGATCGCCAGCACCACCAGCGTCAGTGCCGTCTGCACCAGATCCGCCAGCGTACGGCCGGTGAGCACCGCGCCGCGCGCCATCGGCAGCGAGCGGAAGCGGTCGATCAGTCCCTTGTGCATATCGTCGGCGATCCCGGCGCCCGCACCCGCCGTCGCGAAGGTCACGGTCTGCGCGAAGATCCCCGCCATCAGGAACTCCCGATACACATTCGCGTCGGCGCTGCTCTGCCCCGGGACCATGATCGCGCCACCGAAGACATAGCTGAACAGCACCACGAACATGATGGGCTGGACCAGGCCGAACACCACCACCTCGGGAATCCGCATCATGCGGATCAGATTCCGACGGGCCACGACGAACGAGTCACGGACCGACTGGACGGGCCCGCCCCACACTCGCGGGGTTACGGCGACGCGGCCCCCACGCGCCGCAGCCGCCCCGGAAACCGCCCCGGGGGCCGTGTCGGAAGCCGTCCCGGAGGCCGTATCGGTCGCCCCGGGAGTGGACTCGGGCGTTGTCTCCCCCACTCTGGCCATCACTTGACCTCTTCCTCGGCACCGTCGCCGCCCTCGGCACCGTGGCCGGTGAGCGAGATGAACACATCGTCGAGAGTCGGGCGGCGCAGCCCGATGTCGTCGATCTCCACCCCGCGCGCATCCAGCTCCCGGATCACCTCGGCGAGCAGCTTGGCCCCGCCGACGACCGGGACGGTGACCTTACGGGTGTGCCGCTGCACGGCGATCTCGCCCTTGCCGAAGCCCCGCAGCACCTCCTCCGCAACCTCGATATGGGCGGGCTCATGGACCACCACCTCCACCCGCTCCCCGCCCGTACGCGCCTTGAGCTGGTCGGAGGTGCCGCGCGCGATGACCCGGCCGCGGTCGATCACACAGATGTCATGTGCCAGATGATCGGCCTCTTCCAGATACTGAGTCGTCAGCAGCAGCGTCGTGCCGCCCGCCACCAGCTCCTGGATGACCTCCCACAGCGCCTGCCGGTTTCGCGGGTCGAGGCCGGTGGTCGGCTCGTCCATGAACATCACCGGCGGGCTGACGACCAAGGCGGCCGCCAGGTCCAGCCGGCGGCGCATCCCGCCGGAGTACGTCTTGGCGACGCGGTCGGCCGCGTCCGCCAGATGGAACCGCTCCAGCAACTCGCTCGCGCGCGCCTTCGCCTCCCGCGCGCCCATCTGGTACAGCTGCCCCACCATGCGCAGGTTCTCACGGCCGGTCAGATACTCGTCCACGGCGGCGAACTGCCCGGACAGCCCGATCGAACGGCGCACCTGATCGGGGTGGCGCAGCACGTCCACGCCCGCCACCCGCGCCTTACCGCTGTCCGGCTCAAGCAGCGTGGTCAGCACCCGCACCGCAGTGGTCTTCCCGGCCCCGTTGGGCCCGAGCAGCCCGAGCACGGTCCCTTCCGGTACGTCGAGATCGACCCCGTCCAAGGCTCTGACGTCGCCGAAGGTCTTCACCAGACCTTCGGCATAGATGGCACCTGGCATATGCGTCCCCCATCGGGCGTGCTCGCAGAAGGATTTAACTTTCGCCCGAATTACCCAGCCTGTCCATGCCTGTGGAAAACCGCCTGTGGAAAACCACGGGGGCAAGGGACACAGGGGAAGGGAGCCTGGGACTCAGGGGAAGGCAGCCGGGAACTCAGGCGCGGGGAGCCCTACGGCAACACCCGGTAACCCGCCTCGCGCAGCGCCTCCCGCACCTCATCGCAGTGCTCGGGCCCCTTCGTCTCCAGGTGCAGCTCCACCTCGGCCTCGGTGAGCCCGAGCCGCGGATCGGTCCGTACATGGCCCACGTCCAGCACATTCGCATCGACCGTCGTCAGTGCCGCCAACAGGGTGGCGAGCGCCCCCGGCCGGTCCGTGAGCCGCAGCCGCAGCGAGAGATAGCGCCCCGCCGCGGCCATGCCGTGCCGCAGAATGCGCTGCATCAGCAGCGGATCCACATTGCCGCCCGAGAGCACCGCCACCACCGGCCCCTCGAAGGACTCCGGCTCCGCGAGCAGCGCGGCCACCGAGCAGGCCCCGGCCGGCTCGACCACCAGCTTCGCCCGCTCCAGACACAGCAGCAGCGCCGCGGCCAGCGCGTCCTCGGACACCGTACGGACCTCGTCCACGAGCTCGTCGATGATCCGGAACGGCACATCGCCGGGGCGCCCCACCTTGATCCCGTCGGCCATCGTCGTGGGCGCCTCGATCGACACCGGATGCCCGGCGGCCAGCGAGGGCGGATACGCCGCGGCGCCCGCCGCCTGCACCCCCACCACCCGTACGTCCGGCCGCAGCGCCTTCACCGCCACCGCCACCCCGGCCGCGAGCCCGCCCCCGCCGACGCCGACCACGACCGTGCGTACTTCCGGGCACTGTTCCAGGACCTCCAGGCCCAGCGTGCCCTGCCCCGCGATGATGTCCGGGTGGTCGAAGGGGTGGATGAAGACCGCGCCCGTACGCCGGGCGTACTCCTGCGCGGCGCGCATCGTCTCGTCCACGATCTGGCCGTGCAGCCGCACATCGGCGCCGTAGTCCCGGGTGGCCGCGATCTTCGGCAGCGGCGCGCCCTGCGGCATGAAGACGGTCGAACGCACACCCAGCAGCGAGGCGGCCAGCGCGACGCCCTGCGCGTGGTTCCCGGCGCTGGCCGCCACCACGCCCGCGGCCCGCTCCTCGGGGCTGAGCCCGGCGATCCGAACATACGCCCCGCGCAGCTTGAAAGAGCCCGTACGCTGCAGGTTCTCGCACTTCAGATGCACCGGCGAACCCACCAGACCGGACAGATAGCGGCTGCCTTCGAGCGCGGTGACCCGGGAGACCCCCGAGAGCATTTTCTGCGCCGCACGCACCTCGTCGAGCGTGATCACGGACGTCGGAACACCGGAAGACGAGGTACCGGAAGTGCGGGTAGTGCGTGGGGCCATGGTCCCAAGTCTCGCAGCTCGCCCCACGCGCACCAGCGGCGGCCGGATCCGGACGGCAGGTTTCTGCAGCCCCCGTACGGGCGGGCCCCCAGCCGCGTACTCTGTGCCCCATCCCACAGACCACCGCATGAAGTGAGCCTTAGTCCATGCCCACCCAATCGGACATGACGACCCACCTCGACACCGGCGTACTCGACCTCCTGCAGCACCAGGTCGCGGTCTTCGCCCGGCGCGCCGAACAGACCCGCCTCGGCGGCGTCGGACAGGCCCGCAACTCCATGGACCGCGCCGCATATCTGCTGCTCAACCGGCTCGACAAGGAAGGACCGATGGGAGTCAAGGCGCTCGCCGCGGGCATGGGCATCGACTCGTCCACCGTCACCCGCCAGGTCGCCCCGCTCGTCGACTCCGGCATGGTCAAGCGCACCTCCCACCCCGAGGACGGCCGCGCGGTCGTCCTCCAGCTCTCCCCGCGCGGCAAGGCCCGCCTGGAGGAGGTGCGGTCCTCACGGCGCGCCCTGATGGCGCAGGTGACCGACGGCTGGACCGTGGAGGAGCGGGACATCTTCTGCGATCTGCTCACCCGTTTCAACGTCGCGCTGGCCGCCGCGCACGCCACCGTGCCCCAGGCGGCGTCCGCATCCTGAGCCACCCCGCAGCACCTTCGGGGGCACGCCTCTTGACCGGGTGGCCGTGCCTGCCGTGTCCTGAAGGGGGACCCGTGTCCTGAAAGGGACGGGAGGCGGAGGACGGGTGCGCGAGAGGCGGGCAGCACGGGAAAGCCGCCGCGCCCGGGAGTTCGCGGCGTTCGCCGCGGGGGCGGGCGGTCGGCTGCTGCATGCGGCCACACTGCTCACGGGGGAAGCACCGGGGGACATTCCAGGGGGACCACTGGGGGAGAACAGCGCCGCCGAGCGCCTGCTGACCGCCGCGCTCGCCCGCACCTACGCCCGCTGGGACCGGCTGCGCGGAGAAGATCCGTACGACCACACCCGCCGGGAACTGGCCATCCTCTTCGCCAACCGCGCCTGGCGCTACCGCCGACCGCGCGGCGGCCTCCTGGGGCGGCTCACCCCGCAGGAACGCCTGGTGCTGGTGTTGCGGCTGCATGAGGGCGTGGCGGAGGAGCAGGCCGCGGCCGCCCTCGGACTGCCGGTCGAGCGGGTGCGCGCGATCTGTACGCGCTCGGTGGCGCTGATGCGCAGCCACGCGCCGGAGACGCGCGCACGCCCGGAGCCCCGCCGGGCGGCGGGGGCGGCGTCATGAGCTTCCCGGACCACAAGGCGGCCCCATGAGCCTCCCCGAGCACAAGGCGGACTCATGAGCTTCCCCGACCGCAAGGAGGACGAGGTCCGTCGCATGCTGAACGGCCCGTACCCGGCCGTGCCACCGGACCTGGCCGACCGGGCGGCCGGGCGGGGTCGGCGGATGCTGCGCCGCCACCGCGCCGTACGGGCCGTCGGCTGGGTCCTGCTGATCGCCGCGATCATCACCTTCACGGTCTGGGCGGTGATCGTCCAGCCGTGGACGACGCCGCCGACCGACACCACGCCTCCCCTGGAGGGGTGGTGACGGCGGTAGGCGGACCGGATTACGCGAGGGCCTGGCTGTCAGGCAAGAACCTGGAACCGGATTACGCGAGAGCCTGGCTGAGATCCGCGAGCAGATCGTCGACCGCCTCGATGCCCACCGAGAGCCGGACGAGATCGGCGGGCACCTCCAGGGCCGACCCCGCCACCGAGGCGTGCGTCATCCGGCCCGGGTGCTCGATCAGCGACTCGACGCCGCCCAGCGACTCGCCGAGCGTGAACAGCCGCGCCCGGTCGCAGACGTCGACCGCCGCCTGCTCGCCGCCCGCGACGCGGAAGGAGACCATGCCGCCGAAGGCCCGCATCTGCTTGGCCGCGACCTCGTGCCCCGCGTGCCCGGGCAGCCCCGGGTAGAAGACCTCGGTCACCTTGGGGTGCGCGACCAGCAGCTCCGCGACGCGCGTGGCGTTCGCGCTGTGCCGGTCCATCCGTACGGCGAGGGTCTTGATGCCGCGCAGCACCAGCCAGGAGTCGAACGGCCCGGCGACGGCGCCCATGGCGTTCTGGTGGAAGGCCAGTTCGTCGCCGAGGGCGGGGTCGGAGACCACGAGCGCGCCGCCGACGACGTCCGAGTGGCCGCCCATGTACTTGGTCGTCGAGTGCACGACGACATCCGCGCCCAGCGCGAGCGGCTGCTGCAGATAGGGGCTGGCGAAGGTGTTGTCGACGACGAGGCAGGCCCCGGCGGTACGCGCGATGTCGGCGACAGCGGCGATGTCGGTGATGCCGAGCAGCGGATTGCTCGGCGTCTCGACCCAGATCACCTTCGTACGGGGCCGCAGCTCGGCCCGCACCGCGGCGGGGTCGGAGGTATCGGCGACCGACCACTCCACGCCCCACCGCTCGGCGACCTTGGAGAAGAGGCGGAACGTGCCGCCGTACGCGTCGTTCGGGATGACGACGTGGTCACCGGGCACCAGCAGCGTGCGCAGCAGGCAGTCCTCGGCGGCGAGCCCGGACGCGAAGGCGAGGCCGCGGCGCCCGCCCTCCAGCGCCGCCAGGTTCTCCTCGAGGGCGGTGCGGGTGGGGTTGGCGGAGCGGCTGTACTCGTATCCGCCGCGGAGCCCGCCCACCCCGTCCTGCTTATAGGTGGAGACCTGATAGATCGGAGGGACGACGGCGCCCGTGAGCGGGTCCGCCTCCTGCCCCGCGTGGATGGCGAGGGTTTCGAAGCTCTGCGCGCTGCGACCCGCACCGCGGTGCGGGTCGGGCTGCTGGGTGTGCTGCTCGGTCATGGGGCCGAGGGTAATGCCCACCGCGGTACTAGCGGGTTCAACGACCGGGCGGGCACATAGGCTGGAGCACAGACGTTCTCACTACGGGTACCGGGCACAGCAGGGGCAGCAGGGGACACACATGGAGTATCTGATCTTCCTCATCGCCATCGTCATGATCGGCGGTGTCCTCATCGTGCCCGCCCTGCGCCGGATGCGCGGCGGCAATGAGGCCAACCGCGGCGCGGTGCTCGCCACGGACCCGGGGGCGTACGGCTTCGTACCGCGCGACCAGCTGGACGTACGGCTGCCCGGCCCGGACCGCGAGCTGATCGAAGCCCTGGAGGAGGTCCAGCGCACCCAGGACTGGCAGCCCGCCGCCCGCCTGCTGGCCCTCACCGACGCGAGCTCCGAACTGCGCTGGCAGCGGGTCCAGACCCTGGCGGGCGCGGCGGCGTTCGAGCTGGCCCAGGCACCGGGCCAGGGCGGCATGTGGCTGCGCACCTGGCGGGTCGCGGCGCCCGAGGACCCGGGCGCGGCCGCCGTGCACGCGGAGTTCCTGGTCCGCCAGGCGCTGCGCGACCCGTCGTCCGACGACTTCCGGATGATCCTGGAGGAGGCCCGTACGGTCTGCGCCGAGGCGGCGCGGCTGGCGCCGGACGACCCCGTGCCGTACATCATCGAGCTCGGCATCGCCCGCGGCCTCGCATACCGGCAGGCCGACTTCGAAGAGCTCTGGTCCAAGGTCACCGAGCGCGCCCCGCACCACATGGGCGCCCACCTCGCCGCGCTCCACTACTGGTGCGAGAAGTGGCACGGCTCGCAGGACCTCGCCGACGCCTTCAGCCACGCCGCCGCCGGCTCCGCCCCGGCCAAGAGCCTCCTGCCCGCCCTCCCCCTCTTCGCGGTCTTCGAGCACCTCCCGGAGGCCAACCTGGTGCGCACCCTGTACCAGAGCGCGGTCGTCACCCGCGCCATCGAAGGCGCCCTCTTCGCGGTCCACGAGGCCCCGGCCGACCACCCGGTCCAGCCCCACGTCCGCCACCTGCTGGTCTGGTTCCTGGTGCGCGCCGAGCGCTACGCGGAGGCGATGGAACAGCTCCGCCACGTGGACGGACACGTGGGCGCGATCCCGTGGTCGTACGGCACGGACCCGGCGGCGGAATACACCGTCTACCGGGCGCTGGCGGTGGCGGGCTGGGAGGGCCGGGGCGGCACGCCGGCGACGCTGCCGCGCTGAGGGGGCCCTGGGGAACGGCCCACGGCCCCACCCGGTACGAACCAGGGGTCGTACTGCCCCACCGGCGTCGCCACGACCGGCGGCTGATCAGGGTGGCCGGACCCATTGAGGCCTTCCCGGACTGTGTCCCGCCGCCGCACCCGTGGTCCACAGCGGGCAACGCCCGCCCCGCATACGCAACCGCGGCCCGGCTGGGGAGCCCCGGCCGGTCGGCCTCAGCCCTCCCCGGGCCGCGTCGTGGTCAGCCCTCCGTGCGGGCGGGCAGCCGCCATCCCGGGCGCGGGAAGTGGCAGGTGTAGCCGTCCGGGTAGCGCTGAAGGTAGTCCTGGTGCTCGGGCTCGGCCTCCCAGAAGGGGCCGACCGGCTCCACCTCGGTGACGACCTTGCCCGGCCACAGTCCGGAGGCATCCACATCCGCGATCGTGTCCTCGGCGATCCGCTTCTGCTCGTCGTCCACGTAGTAGATCGCCGAGCGGTAGCTGAGGCCGATGTCGTTGCCCTGGCGGTTCTTGGTGCTCGGGTCGTGGATCTGGAAGAAGAACTCCAGGATCGCACGGAAGTCGGTCTTCGCGGGGTCGAAAAGGATCTCGATGGCCTCCGCGTGCGTGCCGTGGTTACGGTACGTCGCGTTCGGCACGTCACCCCCGGTGTATCCGACCCGGGTCGCCGTCACACCCGGAAGGCGGCGGATCAGCTCCTCCATCCCCCAGAAGCATCCGCCCGCCAGCACGGCCCTCCGCGTCTGCGCAGCCATTACGGCCCTCCAATATCTGTCAGCTCGGTCGCTCGGACTACTCGGCTCGCACACCACCGGAATCCCACGGACGCTGTCCTCAACGCATGAGGGTCGCAACCGATTCCGTGCCCGCCCAACCGGCCCTGCGGCCGGCTCCCTGGCGAAGTGAACGGCCGTCGTTAATCACTGGCCGCCCAGACCGGCCGGCCGCTGCCCGCCATGAGAAAGTTTCGCCCCCCGCGCCCACGGCGCCGACGACCACCAGGTGGCGCTACGTGCAGCGGGGGTGTCGGCGAGGGCATGCCCGACCCTTGGTCGCGCTCGTCCGTCCGGGCGTCCGCGGTTGCCATCTCCATCATGACAGCTCACAAGCCGTTCTCGTAGGACCGATGGCACAGCTCGGACGCCTTGTCCGGCCCCTCCCCCGGCTCCGAGAATCGCGCCATGGATCACCCCGACAAGGTCGATCAAGATGCGGTACTCCGGGCACGAACCATGTTGCTTGGATCAGGCAGACCGAGCATTGACCAACAGGTCGAGGCGTACCGGGTGCTTTCGGCGGTAAGTCCGCTGGCCTACCTGCCGAAGCTGACAGAGGCACTGCTCTCGTCCGGATACGCGCCAGGGACCAGGGACCGGCCGGAGGTGCGACTCGTACGCCACGCCGAGGCGGCCGCCACAGCACGGCGTATCGACGCAGGCTTGCCGAACAGGACCAGTTGCTCGTTCGTGCTCTGTCCGCCTACAGGTCCGCGCTGTACTCCGTCGGACGGCGGGCAGAGGGCTTCGCCATATGCGAGGAGATGGCCGAGGCCGGGCGGTGGGGTTTCGCGCACGGGCAGGTGCCGAATCCCCTGTACGGGCACCGGCCGCTGGCCATCCTGACATGGGAACTGGTGCACCAGGCCGGGATGCTGGACACCGCCGACCGCCGCGACGAGGCCCACGCGGCACCGTGCCCACGCTCCCGCTCCTGCGCACTTCGTGCCGCACGCCGCTTGACGCCCTTCCCATCGCCCGGTGGGCCGTCTACGTCCATATTCAGTGGCAGCCGACACCGCCGAACGAGGGCCTGTTACTCGGAGTTGGTGAGCCGGTCGCGCGTTGTGGTTCGGCGGGCGCGGTGGTTGGCGACGTTGACGCGGTTGCCGCACAGGCCGGGCATGCAGTAGCGGCGGCTGCCGGGCCGGGTGGTGTCGATGAACGCTCCCCGGCAGGTGGGTGCGGTGCATGGGCGGAATCGCTGTTCGCCGAGGGTGTGTACGACGCCGAGGATGCCGATGCCGCAGATCAATGACAGGGCGTCGGCGATGGTTGCTCCGTCACGGAGTGGGACGGCCCAGCGTGTGCGGTTCCCGTGTGCGGGGTCAGGAATCAGGGTGGCGCCCTGGGCGGGCGAGGTGAGCGTGGTGGCGCCGGCGATGAGGTGGTCGCGGTCGGGGTGGTCGATCAGGTCGCGCACGGTTTTCCGAAGGGCATGGACCGCATGGAGGTCGGCGGTGCGTGCGCGGTGGGCGAGTGCGGAGAGTGCGGAGAGTGCGCCGGGAGCCGTGTCGTTTGTGGGCTCGTTGCCGTGCAGGTCGGTGAACTCGACCAGGGCGGCCAGGTCGGGCAGGTGGTCGTCGCCGCGCCAGACCTCGGCGGTGGTGTTGACCAGGTCGGTCGCGACCCCCGCCGCCCAGGCGTAATCGTCCAACGTGACTTGCATCCTTGGCGAACCTCTCGCTACGTTCGACTAACAGCCACTTTAGCCCTTACATAGCTTCGTCCGGGAGAGCTCGCTCATGTCAGTGCTGGAGATCGACGCCGTCGTGTTCGACGTGCTCGGCACGCTCGTCGACGAACCCGCCGGACTCCGCGCCGGCATTCGTGAACTCGACCCGTCGCTCGACGATCCCAGGACCGAGCAGCTGTTGTCGCTGTGGCAGCAGCACATCGACCGCGAGCAGCGTCGCATCCTCGACGGCAGCCGCCCCTACCTCACCAGCGACGCCCTCGACCGGGAAGCCACCCAGCTCGTCGCCGACGCCGCCGGAGTCGACGACCCGGCCGCCGTAGCGGCGCTGGCGCTGTCAGCTCGTCGGCTCCCGCCGTGGCCCGACACCGTGACAGGGCTCGCCCGAATCGCCGAACGGTTCCCGCTGATCGGGCTCTCCAACGCGAGCCGTACGGCACTGCTGGGGCTCAACGCCCACGCCGGGCTGCGCTGGCACCAGGCCCTGTCCGCCGAGGACGCCCGGACCTACAAGCCGGACCCGGCGGTCTACCAACTGGCCGTCACCGTCTCCGGACGACCGCCGGAGCGGCTGCTGATGGTCGCCGCCCACGCCTGGGACCTGCGCGGAGCGCAGCGCCTCGGCCTGCGCACCGCCTACGTCGCCCGCCCCGTCGGCGACCCGCCCGCCTCCTCGGACCGGTTCGACCTGTACACCGACGACCTGACCGATCTGGCCGACCAACTCGGCGAGATCTAAGTGGGCGGTTCGTGAGTCTTTGAGTCGATCTGCTGTCGCCTGATGGTGTGGCGGTGGGGCGGAATCTGCCGGTCCGCGGTTGGTGGTCTGGTGA
>NZ_JBIRSJ010000011.1:0-430042 GCF_044334165.1 Streptomyces sp. NPDC020845
ACTGCCACCGACAAAGACTGAACAAGACCACCGACGACGCGAAAGGGTCCAAACTCAACCGTCCAAAATGGGTCACGGTTCAGCCGCCGCCGACAAAAATCGATCATCACGTGCCGGTCGCAGACGATCTCGACCCCGGGCCAGCTGGCCGCGTAAGCCGTACCGTCAGGGGGATACACCCCTTCACAAAGATTCGAGCCCGCACTCTCCTCGATCGTCCAGCCCGGATACAGACGCCGCATCATCGCGGACGTCCGACGCAGGTCCGCGGCACCCACCTGGCGCAACAGGTTCGGAACATCGCCATCGGCAAAAACGAGCAGACCGGTCTTGGCCCCCAAGGCCCCTCCCCAAGGCAGCAACACTCCACAGCCATCGCACCGTACCCACCCGCTCCGACACTCGGGCCACGAGCAAGGGCCATGGAACGGCAACTTGCCGGCACGGCCCGTGCACGCCGGGCTAGGTTGCAACCATGGAGCAGCTTCCGGACCACCCGGCAGACCAAGTCAACAGCAGGGAAGCCCTGGTGAGTCACATACTCAGCCTGCGTGACGATCTCCTCGAACGAGGCGATGAATGGGAAAACCCCACGCTTGAGCGCTACCTAGAGGCACTGGCGGCGTGGATCAAGGGATCACCAGGCTGGTATCGAAACTTCGGCCAGGAAATGCCGGCGGACGGCGACTGGACGTTCTTCGCTCGTGCACTGAGCGCCGCAGTCGTATACGAGTGACCAGTGGCTGCTGACGTGCCAGATGCGTGCCAGAACGAGCGGTAAGCCACGGTCAACGCGGGCCACTAGGAGCCCACGCCCAAGATCGCATCAGGAGCTGTTTACGCAGGTCAGCGCGGTGACTTGCCTCAATCAACCAGTGATTCCCAAGCTCAGAGCGCGGGTTCGATTCCCGTCACCCGCTCCAGTAAAAGCCCCAGGTCAGCGACCCGGGGCTTCTTCGTTCCCCCGGGCCGCTGACGTCTCCGTCAGCGCGACGACGCGCCGAGATCCGGCGCAACGCGATCACACTTGGGCTAAAGCGATCGAGACGCGTCGGGTGTTGTGTGGGGGACGAGGCGCGGGCGTAGGCTCAGGCCAGCGACCGCAACAACGGCCAGGCTCACGATGATCACGCAGACCGCCGCCCAGGAGACGTTTCGATGACCGAACAGCCTTCTGCCCCCGACGGGCCCTTGATCCCCATGCCGGCGCTCACTCCGGCAGCGCTCCGCGCAGCGGTCGCCCAGATTGCCCCCGCCCAGCTGCCTTCCTTCGTCGAACACCTCGACCGCGCAGTTGAACAAGCCGCTGCTCAGAGCACGATCGCTCCACTGCGCACCTTCCTGCAGTGGTGGGGCGAATTCGTCGCCATCCAGCGCTACCCGGCCCGCGCTGCACGCCTGCGCGAATTGGAAGCCGTAGCGGAAGAAGCAACAGACCGCGAGGCCCTGCGTTCCGCACTCGCCGAGATGCGACAGATCACAGAGTTGGCGCACCACGAGATCTCCGCGTGAGCGATACCTGGACCTGGGACTACGACCCCGATGCCGAGCACGTCGTAGGCGGCCTGCCGCACGAAGTCGTGGCCGAGGTAGAGCGCTTGGCTGAGCAGCTGACAGTCCTGGGCCGCGACGCGATCGACGTCGGCCGCGGAAACCCGCACGGCGGGGGCTGCGGACACAGGACATCTTCGGAGGGCGGGGCTTCTTCTTGTTCATGGCCCTGGAACGGCTCGAACTGGTTGTGATCACCCGCGTAACATGGCTCGGCTGATCAGCGACTACCGGGCAGCCTGCATGCATGCGATCGGCCCGCTGGCTGGTGCAAGGTGAGCCACGGTGGGGCGCGTCAGGACGCACACTGAGCGACCACGTGGCGTCCCCGCACCAGAAGCGCACCAGATACAGCGGTAAACAGCGGTCAATGACGGGTGCTGCGGCGGGCACACCAGCCCGCCGTCAGCACTCGTTTACGCTGGTCAGCGGCATGATCAGCGCCGAGCGCCCGGTGATTCCCAAGCTCAGAGCGCGGGTTCGATTCCCATCACCGCTCCACGACGAAGGCCCAGGTCAACGACCCGAGCCTTGTTTGTTGTCTAGACCTGTTTATGCCTCCCATGCCCGTGGCGTCGGACCCGACGCTCGTCTACGCGCACGGACACCCAGAGCGGAGGTGTTCTCAGGCGACGGTGTACTCGGCGTCCCCGAAGTCCGCGACCACCCGCAGCCGACCACCCAGCGCTTCGACGTAAGAGCGGATCGTGGCCAGCTCGGCGCGGTCCAATTCGCCGTGCTCGATCGCCGAAACCCGAGGTGTGGAGACCCCCATGGATGCGGCAACTTGGCGCTGAGTCAGCGCCTGCTCGCGCCGGACCTCTGCGAGCTTGTGAGCGCGTACCTCCGCGGTCAGCCGGTCCATCGCCGCCTGCTTCTCCTGCGCCGATCGCACCGGCAGCCCGGCGGCCTCGCGCCGCTCGCGCGCCTTGCGCCTGGTCTCCTCCCAGCTGACCGTGCTCATTCGTACTCCCTGATTTCAAGATCGGCCAGATGCGCCTGGTAACGCTTCTCCGCGATCGGGATGTGGGTGTTGTACCAGCCCTGCCAGTTTCCAGCCTTGTCGCCGGCCACCAGCAGCACGGCCCGCCGCACTGGATCGAACGCGAAGAGAATCCGGATCTCGCTGCTCCCGGACGACCCTGGTCTCAGCTCCTTCAAGTGATGGTTCTCAGCACCTTTGATTCGGTCGACCAGTGGGCGACCGAGCGTTGGACCCGTCTCCGCCAGCATGTCGATGGCGTCTTCCACCTGCTCGGCACTGTCCCAGTCTTCCTCGGCCAGCGTCTCGAACCACGCCGCAACCTCCGCGACGAGAATCACTTCCCATTGAGCCACGGCGCCGATGTTAACGCAAGCGTTAACCCGCCAGCCCCCTGATTCCCAAGCTCGGGTTTTGATCCGGCTGCCGCTCGGAACGGAGACCGGCCTCTACTCGCCGGTGCAACCGTGATCGGCCCACTTAGCGAGGAGGTCGGCCAAGCTGGCCAGCGGCGTCGTCATTGGCCAAGGTGGGCGCTCCTCGTGGCCCGCCAAGGTCAAGTGCACCACAGCCCAGGGGAAGGGACGGCCGGCAACGCTGAAGAGCACGTCGTCACATCCTTCGCACCGGGCAGCAGCAGAGACTCGGGCGCCATACAGCTGGTGTCCCGGAGCAAGCTCGCGGCGCAACTCCACTTCCAGTACGTGCATGCCACCATCAGGCACCCACCACGGAGCGGGGAGCTGCGACAGGTCATCCGGCGTGGGCTGCACAAGCAGATTCTTGCAGGGCCCCGGCCGGAAACTCATCAGCTGTACAGCGGTGTAGTACAGCAACCACCGAGACCGCAGCCCACCGCCACCAGCCGCAGCCGACCGGCTCACCAGCCCGGCCGACCTCAGCAACCCTCCCGCCCGTAGTTCGGGACGAAGCGCGGCGCGCACCAGATGCGCACCAGATAGAACGGTAAACAGCGGTCAACGACGGGTACTGTGGCGGGTACACGGGCCCACCGTCAGCACTCGTTTACGCAGGTCACCTGCGTGATCAGCGCCGATCGCCCGGTGATTCGCAAGCTCAGAGCGCGGGTTCGATTCCCGTCACCCGCTCCACGACGAAGGCCCAGGTCAGCGTCCCGGGCCTTGTTTGCTTGGAGGGACCGAGGCGTCGACTGCGCGCATACTGGAGTATGCTTGCCTTATGTCTGCCACGACGCGCATCACCGTCACCCTGCCCACCGAGCAGGTCACCGAGCTGAGGAAGCTCACGGACAACGTGTCCGGCTATGTGGCTGAAGCGGTCGCCCGCCAGATCCGGCACCAACTCCTCGGCGAGGATCTGCGGCGCCATCAGGAGGAGCAAGGTGCCTTCACGGACGAAGAGCTGACCGAAGCTCGCGCCAGGATCTTCGGCACCGCCAACCGTGCCGGCCATACGGACGCTGCGTGAGCACACGCCTTGAGACCGTCGTCCTGGACTCCCAGGGATTGTCCGCATGGGTTGCCCAGGACCGGAAGGTTCTCGCGATGTTCGAGGTGTTCCACGGAATGGGAGCTGATCTCGTCGTCAGTGCCAACACCATCGTCGAAGTCAGCCATTCGCGAGTGAATCTCCCACGCCTGAACTGGGCCCTCTCACGAGTCAAGGTCGAACCCGTCACCGAACAGGCGGCCAAGGCAGCCGCCGAACTGCTCAAGTCAGCAGGACTGCACGGGCACAAATACGCGGTCGACGCCACCGTCGCTGAGGCAGCACTACGCCAGCCGGCACCAGTCGCCGTGCTCACCTCCGACACCGACGACATGGCAAAGCTCTGCAATGACCGCGTGCGACTGATCGGCCTATGAGGCGCGGAGCTCTTACGACAGACAGATGCGCGGTGGACGACGCACCAGATGCGCACCAGATTGAGCGGTAAACAGCGGTCAAATGGCGGGTGCTGTGGCGGGCACACCACCGTCAGTGCTCGTTTTCCCTGGTCAGCGGCATGATCAGCGTCGAGCGCCCGGTGATTCCCAAGCTCAGAGCGCGGGTTCGATTCCCATCACCGCTCCACGACGAAGGCCCAGGTCAACGACCCGGGCCTTGTTTGTTGTCAGACCTCCTCCATTTACATGCCGCTGGAACCCCTGGCCGACGCCTCCTTCGCTCTGGCATGCCCCGGCAACCCTCCCCTGCGGAATAATCGAGTCAAGGCATCAACGACCAGCGTCTCCAAGCTCCGCCGCACCAAGTTCGCACGGCGGCTACCGGCCGAGCTCTCGGAGCTCGCCAACCCGGCCCATGGCACTGTCAGCCTGCCGCTGCACATGGCATGGTCCGGGCTCACCCAGTTCGACCTCGACCAGCCCCGCCTCAGGATGAGCTTCTACCGGATCGTCCTGGCCGAGGGCATGCGCGACGATCTGGCGCAGTACCTCAACCATGGCCTACTGATCAGCATGTGGCCCACCCTCCGTACCTTGATCAGCCGCGATATCCGCGACACCGGGGAAAGCGCCTTCACCGAGCTGACTGCCCACACGACGGCTGTCGCGTGACCTCACAGACCTGCACCGGCGGCTCCTCGCAGACGTGCTCGCCGTCCGAGGCCCCTACCCCTTCGTTCTCACCGGCGGCTACGCCGTAAAAGCGCACGGGCTGGTCGACCGACTCAGCCAAGATTTGGACGTCGCTACCGAGAACCCGGAACGGATGGAGAACATCGCGGCGACGGTAGGCGCGGGTTTGGAAGAACGCGGTTGGCATGTCCGGGCATTGGAGACCGCCCCCTTGTCCGCGCGGTTGATCGTCACCGACATTGGCAGCGGAGAAGAGTGTGAGGTCGACATCCTCAAAGAAGCACTCTGGCGCCCGCCGGTGGAGACCGAACACGGTCTGGTGCTCTCCCTTGAAGACGTGGTCGGCACCAAAGTGCGCGCACTGAGGTTTTCTCACTGAAGATCACTTCCAGTGGCAGTTGAGAGCGAGGGCGGCTCGGGCTATGTCGCCGATTCGACTGGGGCTCAGGGTGACGCGCTTCAGTGTGCGCCAGCGTTCCTTGAGCTCGGCGGCGGTGCGCTGGCCGAGGGCACGGAGGTCTCTGATCAGGGTGTTCGTGGTGCGGGTGTCGGCGTCGAGAGCTTGTTCTGACTTCCCTTTCGGGCGGCGGACCGGGACGTGGACGCCGATACCGGCGCCGATGCAGCCCTTGTCGGCCAGGGTCGGCAGGCCGTCGGCGGCCGCCTTGTACAACGCGGGCAGGACGTGCAGCCGGGCGGCGGTGATGTCCGGGGTGGAGCCTGGCTCGGCATCGGAGACCCACAACGAGGTTCCGTCAGGGGCCGCGAGGAACTGGACATTGCCGCCGAAGCTCTTATGTTTCTGGCTGAACCACAGGTCGTTGCCGTTGTCCCGGGTTTCGGTGAGGCGGTCGCTCTCGATGAGCATCCCGTCGAGGATCACGTGACTCATCCCCTCTTGGCGGCAGCGGTTCAATACCTCGTGCAGGTCAGGGGCTTGAGCGGCGAGGACGTCGATGGCCTCGTGCAGGTAGCGGTAGCCGGTGGCCTGCGAGACTCCGGCGTCCCTGGCCAGGCAGTGCACGCAGCCGCGCTCACGGAACCAGCGCAGCACCATGACCGCCTGCCGGAATGTGCCCAGGACCCGCGACCCACGGGGCGTGTTGAGGCGCCGGCGATGCGCGGCGAGCAACCGGGAGAGGTGCACCACGATGTGGCGCGGGACATCGAGCGTGGCAGCATGGGTGACCAACGTGCAGCCTCTGGTTCAGCGGACGATCTTGCGGTGAGAGCCGTCCTACCAGGGGCTCCACATGCATCTGCTCCGTCGCCGACTGGGAGCGACATGTCAACGAGCAACGCCCTGCCATCGGGCAGGGGGTTGCTCGAGATGGTCTGTTTCAGGATGCCTTTTGGTCGGCGGGTTTCTCGATCTCGGTGGTCACCCGTGCCCCTCGGAAGAGCACCGGGAGCCACAGGAGACATGCCAGCAGGGGGACCGCGGCGTAGGTGGCCATGCCCACACTGGAGCCCAGCCCGTCCATGAGCTCGCCGAGGACGAGATAGCCGATGCCGATGAGCGCCGACTCCACGAATGCGATCATCGACAGCAGGCTCGCCCGGTGGCGCGACGGCACGGCCTCGTTGAACACGTTGTCCACGATCACAGCGGTGATCTCGGGAATCCCGACCAGGGCCAGGAACGCGGCGATGGTGACCCAGACAAGGCCGAGGCCGCTGAGGCCGAGTGCCGCGGCGAGCGTCAGGAGGGACACCGGGACTATGACCCGATACCCGATGCGCCGGTCCGCGCGGTCCGACAGCAGCGGAGTGAGCCCGCCAGTGAAGAATCCCGCCGATATGACCACGCTGACCAATGCGGTGCCCGCTCCCTGATCGGAGAGGGTCTTCTGGGTAAAAATGATGTACGGCGTCAAAGTCGCATGCATCAATCCGGACACCACGACAAGCGTCACGAGCGCCGGCGTGGCGACCCGAAGCATCGCCCGCCATGCTGTGGCGTCGCCGTGCTCCTCCTCGGTTCCGTCCTGCTCGTCCACCGCGTCCGCGCCGCGGATCTCGGGCACCCGTGACCTCAGCACCACCACGGCCAGGACGAGGCACGCCGCCGAACCGACGTAGACGACTCCCCAGGAGATCTGCTGCAGTTGGCCGCCGAGGACGATGGCGGCTCCCGAGGTGACCGTCCCGAGCATGGTGAACCGGGACTTGATCTTGACGTAGTTGGCCGTTGCACCACGACGCACGAGCAGGTCGTACAGCAGGGCGGTGTCCGAACCGGACACACATGCCATGCCCACGCCCTGCCCGATGAACAGCGCCAGGAACACCCAGTAGTTGGAGAACGCCACCTGACCGAGCAGACATCCAGCTATCAGCACCTGGCCGATCACGATGCCGGCACGCCTGCCAATTCGGTCGGCGATGACTCCCGTCGGCAACTCCGCAAGTCCGCTGACCAGGTAGAGCAGTGTCTGCAGTAGGGCCACTTGCCCGGCGGAGAAGCCTCGTTGCTGAAGGAAGAGGACGAATACGCCGCGCTGGAACAGCGTGTTGGCGAGCACGGCGTATACGTAGAACGGGCGCGTGACACTTCGTGCTGCATTGTCGACTGCAGCCGACCCGCTAAGGGCCTCCGTGGTGCCGGTCATGCTGCGGGCTCCCTGGTGACTCCGGTGATCATTAGTGTTGGGCCTCCGCCGCCGACCGGAACCTCCAGTCCATACTTCGCGCAGGATATTGGGCCGACCCTCCGGGAACCGTTGCCAGCGCCGCGGCCATCCTCACAGCCCGCAAGCACGGCCTCAACCCCATGACCGCCCTGCGCGACCTCTTCGCTCGAAACGTCTGGCTGCCGCCCGCTCACACGTAATCAAGCACCTGAGCAGTCACCCTCGATCCACCGCGTGAACTCCGATGATCCTTTTCGACCGGTTTCCGGAGACTTCTCCAGTCCGAGGCAGCGCGAGTCGCCGGGTGGCCGTCCGGGCGGGGTCTCGCCCGGGTCCGCGCCTCCCCAATCACGAGCGGGCGGGCCGAGCTATCCCTCAACCACGGAGAACGCAACATTGTTCGACCCGCCCGGACGGGAGCGGAGGCCGCCCATGAACGTGCCGACGGGCAAGGGCAAACCGCGCGCCAAGGAGGCACGTTCAGCCGTCATGGTCCCGGTGTCGGCGGCATTCCGGAAGAGTTCATGGCCGGACGTTGATCAGGGGAGTGATGTCGGTGCCTTACCGGGCGTCAGCGGACGGGGCTGCGCCGCCTATGGTTGCGGCGGATGAGACATCAGGACGTGCTGCGGCGTTCCTGGCCTGCCTGCGGGCCTTCCTCGGTGATCGAGCGGGCTCGGCCGGTGCCGGTGTCGATGAGGATCTGCTTGGCCTGCGTGACGTTGTCGACGCGGACGGCCCGGGCCATCGCCGTGCGTGCCGCGTCGGGCGTCGCGTGCGGCGGGACCACCAGCAGGGAGAAGAGATCTCGATCGCCTCGGGTGATGAGGATGGTGTCGTCACCCACCGGGAACGAGTCGATGTGCACGATACGGTCGTCGATGATCATTCGTGTCGGCAGTTCTTCCCAGGCGCTGGAGTCCAGGCCGACGCGCATGACGGGCCCGAGGTGCTCGGTCAGCGCGGTGACCAGGGCGGGAAGCTCGGCGTGCAGGTCTCGGGAACGCGGCCACCAGGCACCGTCGAGAATGCCCTCACGGGTATGCGTCGTCGCCAACCGCAGCAGGGCTGTTCCAGGCTTCACAGCATGGTGGATCGCGTCCGGCAGAAGATTCATTTGTCGCGGGGTCTCGGCGTCGGACATGGTCTGCTCACCCTCTGCGGGGTTCGGTGGGCCGCCGGTTTCACCGTACTCCGAGCCCACGCCCAGGCTCACCCACGCCCTGCGGACACAGACCCGGGTTCCTGAAGAAGTCGCTGATCACACGGGGGCTCAGCGGCCCACGCCCGGAGTACAGTGAAAACACCGGGAGCACTTCGTACACCGGCTTCCACGCAGGTGTCGTTCTCGGCGAGCAACAACACCGGGACGTTGAAGATGCGCCCGGGGACGGGTCCGCGCCATGACCGTGACCATCGGCCGTACGACCACCCATGAGCGCGCGCCCTCGCCACCGGCCCGCCTGTCCCTGACTCCGGTGAGCCCGGTTCCAGGTCTTCTGGACGGTGCGTGGTGGCCTCGCTCCCGGGATCTCCTCCATGAGCTGCCCGCCCTGACGGACGTGCTGGACGCACGCTGGGGCCGTATCACTCGCGTCTCCGTGAACCCGGCCCATTGGCCCGTAATCCCGCGCAAGGTGCCGGTGACCGGGCACACGGTGCACGTGGGCTGGTTCACCGACGAGCAGGACCCGCACAAGTTGATTCTGCTCTCCTACACCGCGGGCCGCTGGGACCTTCTGGTGGTCCCGCCGGAGACGAGTGCGGCCGCCGCCGCCCGGCTGATGGCCGCCGCGGCCACCCCCGGCAGTCTCCTCACCGCCAGCGGTCTGATGGCGAACGAAACCGCCACCCGTGACGCCCGGGAGGCGCTCACCCGGGAGGAGGAGTGGGAGACCGATGGCGGGCCCGCCCCTACGGCGGCCGGCATCCGAACCCGACCGGACTCCTGAGCTCCGCCCAAGGGAGGTGAGGATGTGGAGACCGTCATCACCGTGTTCGTGATTATCGCCATGATCATGCTCGGAGTGCTGCTGATCCATCGGCTCAATGGCCGGCACAACGAGCGGATCGCAGCATTCCACTACAGCGACGCCCTGGCGGGAGTCGGCCGACGGAGCCGGAAGAGCCAGCCGGCAAGCCCTCCGGATCACCCGTCGTCACCGCCTCACCCCCAACCCCGCGACGGGGCCGCAAAAGACGCATGACCTTCTCCTGGCCTGGGCCGGTGGGTGCGAAGCGTGGCCCCACGCTCACCGCCCCGTCTTCCTGATGAAACGAGGTCACCATGCAGCCACCCGAATCACCCTCGGCAGGGCGCGCCGAGGTGCGTATCGTCTCCGCGTCCCCCGAGGCCGCCCGTCAGGTCGCCGAGGTACTCCGTCGTTGCTTCGCCAGCACCGAGCAGCGCAGCTACCCTGCCGGCGCCGACGGCGGAACCCGGCTCCATCTCACCGTGGACACCACGCACATGGCAGGGCCGGCGCGGTCCTGGCTGCTGGCAAGTCAGTCCTCCGGACAAGACCGCCCGCAGACGGATGAAGTCTGAAGCGATGCCCCTCAACGGGCGCGGGCAGGGCACCGCCGCCCCGTGTCCATGTACTCCTCGCACTCCTCGGCGGTGCCCTGCACGTGTGGACGGCAACCATGGCAACACTGCGCGAGCGGAAGAACTACCGCGAAGCGATCATGAAGGCTCTGTACGAGGCCGTGGAAGGCAATCGCCTCCTCGGCATCACCGGGGCGAAGCTGCGCGACGAGCTCCAGGTCCCTGAGCAGGATCTGGCGGCCGCCTGCGCATATCTGGCGGGCGAGGGGCTCATCACAGTCGACTGGGCACGAGGAAATACACCCGCGATGGCCACGCTGACGCACCAGGGGATCCGGCTGATGGAGGGCGAAGAGGAGGAGGAACGTGGCTGACGGGGCGCGGGCCTTCCCGCCCAGGTGCCGTATTACCCAAAGAGTCTGTGATGCCGGAAAAGAGCCCCAGGCATAGCATGGTGAGTGGGCCGGTGCACTCTCACGTGCAACCGGCCCGAAAGGGCGGCCCCGGTGTGTTTACGCCGGGGCCGTTGTGTCGCCGTCGGCGCGACGGCAGGGAGCAGGGCAATATCCACGAGGTGATCCTCGCTCTGCATGCGCCTCGACGGTGCGAGCACCTCTAAAGGCCGAGGAACAGGACACGGTACCGACGGCTGTGCAGCTCACGGCGGTCTTCAGAGTGCGTCGCTCGGCTGATGCGGTAACCACGGCAAGGCGCCTCCGGCGGGGCGCGCACATTGCTCCTCGGCCGCCTCAGGCACCGGTCGCGCTCCGGCGACCTGGCGGCGGGTGTCGCAGACCCTCATGTGCGCGATGCTGGGGTGGAGGAGGCAGCAGGACCGAAATGCGGCGAACAGCACTGAGGCTCGCCTCTGTGTGAGGCGCTGCGGCGAAACGAGGTCGCCATGACGGAAGGTGCACGGGACTTCCGTAAAGTCACCGTGGATCGGTCAGAGGGATTCGGTGAGCGGCTGCTGGGTGTGCTGCTGGACCGGGCTCACGAGATGCCGCCCCAGCTGATCGCCCCGCTGGTTGCGGAGGAAGTGGGCAGGATCGGCGGGCGGGACGTCTCGATCCTCCTTCAGGACTACGACCAGCTGATGCTGGCTCCCCTGCCGGGCATGAGACTCGTGGTCGGGGAGCCCGAGCGGATCGACGATTCTCAGGCCGGCAGGGCTTTTCTCAGCGCGACGATAGTGGAACAGCCGCAGGCCGGTGGTGTACGGATGTTCCTGCCGCTGTTGGACGGCAGCGACGTGGTGGGGGTGCTGGCCGTCACCCTGAGCACCGTCGATGACGACGACCGGCGGTTGCTGCGGCGCCTGGCCAGCCTGGTCGCCGACATGCTGGTCACCAAGAACAGCTATACCGATCAGTTCTTCCAGGCCCGGCGCCGTGAGCCGATGAGCCTGGCCGCGGAGATCCAATGGTCACTGCTGCCCCCGCTGACCATGGTCACCCCGCAGGTCGCGGTGGCCGGAATCCTCGAGCCCGCCTACGACGTCGCGGGTGACAGTTTCGACTACGCCCTGAACGACGACGTCCTGCACGTGGCCGTCATCGATGCCATGGGTCACGGGCTGGACGCCGCCGTGCTGGCCACCGTCGCCATCGGCGCCTACCGGCACGCCAGACGCGCCGACGTCGGCCTCGCCGACCTGTACATGTTCATGGACACGGCCATCGACAAGCAGTTCGGGCCCGACCACTTCGTCACGGCGCAGATGATGCGCCTCGATATCGGAACCGGCCACCTGCAATGGGTCAACGCCGGGCACCCGGCACCCCTGCTGATCCGTGACCACCGCGTCGTCCAGGCGCTGGAGAGCCCGGGCACCCTGCCCGTCGGCTTCGGCGGCGCCACCCCGCAGATCAGCGACCAGGCGCTGTCCCGCGGCGACCGGATCCTCTTCTTCACCGACGGTCTCGTCGAGGAGCACCGCACCGGCGAAGAGCAGTTCGGCGAGGAGCGACTGCTCGACTTCGTGGACCGCGCGGGGTGCGCGGGCGAAGGCGTACAGGAAATGGTGCGCGGCCTGTCCCACACCCTGATGCAAGAACGCGGCGGGGTCACCACCGACGACGCGACGCTCTTCCTGATCGAGTGGTGCGGGGGCACCGCCGACCATCTCGTCACGGCAGAAACATGACCAGCAGGTTCCCCCTGGCTCCGCGGGCGGGGCGTGGCGGCCCGACGCCACGCCCCCACAGGGGCTCAGCGCGGCCTCGCCCCACCCTCACCGCACCCGCCCCGACGCTGCTTCGGCCCCCAGCGTTGGTCTCAGCGGCTACGGAAGCGTTCGCTGCTGGGCACCCCGGCACGGAGACAGCCACAGCGGCTGGACGCGGCGTTCGGGCTTGCCTCTGCAAGGCAGGCCGCAGGCCGGGTGGGCTTGCAGGCGATGCAGCCCGCTGAACCGACGGAAACGAAGAACCTTCTGCGCATCCGCTGGCCTCGTGCCCTATCCATGCCCTTCGCAGCAGTCAGCAGCGGTCAAAAACGCCGCGATCAAGCCCCGCGCACACGCCCTACGGGCCACGTTTTCCCTGGTCAGCGGCACCACAGCGCCTGAGAGGGTGTCATTGATTCCCAAGCTCAGAGTGCGGGTTCGACCCGTCACCCGCTCCACTACGAAGGCCCGCCGCGCAGGTAGGCCGGTTGTGATCGCACCAGATCTTCGTTAGTGGCGCGTTACTGGAACGGTAGCCGTCACTGACAACGTGAGTATCACACCGGGCGAAACGTCGTTGGGTGTACTAGTCCGCTGATGACGAAGAAGGTCTTCCCATGCTGATCGCCGGCCCCCGAGTCCGTGTGTTCGCCGGTGCCGGTCTGCTGGTGACTGCCGCGATGCTCGCCACCGCTTGCCAGTCCTCGGACGACGCGAGTGGTCAGTCCGGTGGCTCGTCGGCATCCGCCAAGGCTGTGGCTGTGGCTGTGGCTGTGGCTGGCAAGGACACCGGCTCTGGTTCATCGACCAAGTCCTTCACTGCGACGGACGAAGGAACCCAGGATGGTGTCGGCGCCGACACCGGCAACGGCGAACGCGGCAAGGTCGGGCAGAAGTGCGGGGCCAACGACATTTCCTGGAGCACCAGAGCCGAGTCGCAGGCCGGCGGATACATCCTGATCATCACGAAGGCCAAGTCAGGGATCACCTGTCTCCTGCCCGCCGAGCTTCCCACGGTGGCCTTCGGGTCGGACGGCACCGAGGCCGGCCCTGCGGAACAGGCCGTGGGCCAGCAGATCACGCTGGGCAAGGGAGTCATCGCCTACGCCGGGGTGAACCCGAAGACCACCAAGGAAAACGGTGGCAAAGAACTGAACAGCATCATCGTCGGCGTCGGTGCTGACGACGCCACCCCGGTCTCCCCGCCGGTCGACACCAGCACCGTCGACGAGCCCATCGTCACCAACCGGCACACCTCCGCAACGGATGCCGTTCCCTTCGACGGCGGAACGGACCAGTAGCTCGCCGGCCGCCGGCTTCCCACGAAGGCAGGTGGCGGGGGGCACTCGGACGGGGCAGCGCACCGATCAGCCGTGATGGGCGGGTGCCTCCCAAGCCCAGGGCGCGAGTTCGTCACCCATATCTCACCTTGCAGCAACGACGTCAGGAGTTCGTAGATGCTTCGCAAGCGCTCAGGTCTGATCGCCGCCCCGATCGCGGCTGTCGCCTTGACCCTGGCTGTCGCCGGTTACCAGGCCACTGCGGCCGGGTCGTCGCCCTCGGGCGGCGCAGGGCGGGCCGGCACGGCCACCGAGGCGACGGCCCCGTGCCTGGCCGGCGCCACGACGCTGGTCGGCGATCTCGACGGTGACGGCCACCCGGACAAGATCACGAATCCGGGGCACACCGGAACCAAGATGACGATCCAGTGGGGGGCCGCGGACGGTTCGTTCGGAGAGAAGCAGGCGGTCAGCAAACTCCTGGGCGCGAAGAAGGGGGAGGTCGCGTCCGCCGCGGTCGCCGACTTCCAGAACGACGGCACCCTGGACATGGTCGTCAACCTCGTCGAGCCGTCCGGCGGGGACGACTCCTCGACAGCGCGCGTCGCGGAATACCGCCCCGGCCCGCTCAAGCGGGCGAACCTGAGCTCCGCCCATTCCCGGCACTCCGACATTGGCGACCACGGCGAGGTCCAGCAGCTTCGGATCGCCAACTACGGCGACGACGCCTACCCGGACCTCGCGATCCTCAACAACCCCGGAGACGGGCAACTGGATCGGGACGTGCGCCTGTCGCAGCCGGACAGTGGCCCGGGGAACTACGACTACGCGCTGATGAAGAAGTACGGCGAGTACGCGTCCACGGCCGAGCCGCCGGCCATGCCCAGCGACGGCTGGACCCAGTTCTACAAGCCCTGCTCCTGACCACAACCGGCCGCCCGTCGGCCTCCTGACACCGGAGGGCCGACGGGCGGCCACCTCTGGACGGCTCCCTCCTCCACGGTGAACGCAGTAGGCGGATGAGGGCGCGCACATAGTCTCGGCCTCCGAGCCGGAAACCTGCGTTTCGCGGCTCTCGTCCGTCACTCTCCCATTGTGGACTTCGAGAGCCCGCACCCGGCGGGCGTGCAGGAGGACCGGATCATGGCTTTCGCCGACTACCAGAACGAGATCTACTTCGACGGGCTGCGCGGGGTGCTGCCAAACCTGCCCATGACCTCCGACGAACTGGAACCGCTGGCCGAGGCGGCGATGCCGCCCGCGGTGCGCTCGTACGTGGCCGGCGGTGCGGGCAATGAATACACCCAGCGGGCCAACGTCACCGCGTTCGAGCGGTGGGGCCTCATTCCCCGCATGATGGTCAGCCCCACCCAGCGCGACCTGTCCGTCGACCTGTTTGGGATGCGCCTGCCCACACCGCTGCTCATGGCGCCGGTCGGTGTGGTCGGGCTGTGCGCACAGGACGGTCACGGTGACCTCGCCACCGCCCGCGCCGCCGCCCGTACCGGCGTGCCGATGATCGCCTCCACCTTGACCGTCGATCCGATGGAGCAAGTCGCCGCCGAGTTCGGAGATACGCCCGGCTTCTTCCAGCTCTACACCCCCTCCGACCGGGAGGTGGCCGAGAGCCTGGTCAACCGGGCCGAGGCCGCGGGCTTCAAGGCCATCGTGGTCACCCTCGACACCTGGATCCCCGGCTGGCGGCCCCGTGACCTGGCGGCCAGCAACTTCCCCCAGCTCCGCGGCCACTGCCTGACCAACTACACCAGCGACCCGGTGTTCCGCTCCCGGCTCGCCAAGGCTCCCGAAGACGACCCGGCTGCGACCGTGATGCACTGGGCGAAGATCTTCGGCAACCCCCTCACCTGGGACGATCTGCCCTGGCTGCGGTCGATCACCAACCTGCCGCTGATCCTCAAGGGCATCTGCCACCCCGACGACGTCCGTCGCGCCAAGGACGGTGGTGTGGACGGCGTCTACTGCTCCAACCACGGCGGACGCCAGGCCAACGGCGGCCTGCCCGCGCTCAACGCCCTGCCGGAAGTGGTCGAGGCCGCCGACGGGCTGCCCGTCCTGTTCGACTCCGGCGTCCGCACCGGGGCGGACGTCATCAAGGCCCTCGCTCTGGGCGCCACCGCGGTCGGCATCGGCCGTCCCTATCTCTACGGCCTGACTCTCGCCGGCGCTGACGGCGTCGTCCACGTCCTGCGTTCGCTGCTGGCCGAGGCCGACCTGCTCATGGCCGTCGACGGCTACCCCACCCTCGCCGACCTCACCCCCGACGCGCTCCGCCGCCTCATCTGACCACCGCGACAGCCCTACCCGACTGGCGCCGCGGGGGCGGGGTGACGCCGAGGAAGGCGATTCCGGCCGGTGGCGAGGCGGTGCGGATGCGGGGCGCCGGGGCGGAGAACCGGCTGTTTCCCCCGGGGCAGCGGGCGGTGCGGGGCAGGTCTTCAGGGAGGGGGAGGGTGCGGTGCAGGGCGTTGCCGCGCAGGCAGTTGCCCTGACCGGGGGATCGGGCCGAAGGCTGGTGGGTGATGTCGACCGCGTTGCCGGACAGGGTGTTGTGCTCCAGCCGGTTGCCCAAGGGCGGTACGTACGGTCAGGCCGACCCGGTTGCGGGTGAATCGGTTGCGCAACACCCAGATGGGCCCGCTGGCGTTGGTGCCCTCGTACCCGATGGCGTTGTGGTCGGCGATGTTGTGATCGGGCCGGCGTCGGGTTGGCTGGTAGCTGCCGGGGCCGGTGGGAGCGGTCCGCATCGCGTCGGCCGCGGCCCGCAGAAGGCAGCAAGTGTCAGGACGACACTCCGTAGCAGGTGGCAATCGCGGCGGCGCGGTTGCGCAGGGAGGTGCGCAACCACTGCGGGGCGAGGGCTTCCGCGTCCGTGGTGAGCTGCCATATCGCCCATTCGGCGTGTCGCGAATCCTGGAAGGTCACCTCCAGCCGCAGCCAGCCGTCCGCGTCGGTTTCTTCGGCGAGGACGGCCAGCGCGGTGCCCACCAGGTCCTCGCGCCGCGCGGGGTTCACCCGCACCAGCACGGCGACTTGGTCGCCGCCGCTCCGAAACCGCGTACTGCGTTCCTGCCAGGCCCGGTCCAGGTCGACCCGGTCCGGTCGCTGTGCGGGTTCGTCGAGTTCCTCGGCGGCCAGGATGCGCGACAGCCGGTAGGTGCGGTCCGCGCCGGACCTCGTGGCCAGCAAGTACCCCTGGCCCCGTACGGTGACCAGGCCGATCGGGTCCACGGTGCGCCACTTCGGGCTCTGGTCCACGGCCGCGTAGCGGATGTGCAGCTTGTGTCCGGCGAACACCGCGCGCCGGACCTCGGCCACTACGGCGTCGGGTACCTCCTCGGCGACCACGCGGCGCGAGAGGAGGTCGGTCTCCGGGTCGATGAGCAATCGCTGCGCCGCGCCGGCCGCGGTGCTCCGATAGCCGTCGGGCAGCGCGTCGACCACCTTGAGCATGGCCGAAGCGAGCGCCGAGCCGAGGCCGAATACCTGCGCGCCACGCCGTGATCCGGCGACCAGCAGGGCGAGCGCCTCGTCGTGGTTCAGTCCGGTGAGCTCGGTCTGGAAACCGGGCAGCAGCGCGAAACCGCCGTGCCTGCCGCGTTCGGCGTAGACCGGGACGCCGGCTGCGGACAGCGCCTCGATGTCACGCAGCACGGTGCGGGTGGACACCTCCAGCTCGCGGGCCAGCGTGGCCGCGGAGAGTCGACCGCGCTGGCGCAGCAGCAGCACCAGTGAGACCAATCGGTCGGCGCGCATACGAAAACTCTATCGGAATACATGACACAGGATGTCGTGGTTTCGCTGCGAGGCTTTCAACACGGCGTCGGAGATGGGCAGATACCGAGCCGATGGACGTACGTACGCCCGGTGAATCGAATGGAGCTGTTGTGGCCTTGGAACGAACCGCAGTCAACCCGGTGACGTGGTCGGTGGAGATGGGATTCAACCAGGGTGAGGTCGTCTCCGGGCACACCCGCACCCTGTACTGCTCCGGGCAGACCGCGATGAGCGGCGACGGCAAGCCCCAGCATGACGGTGATATGGCGGCCCAATTGGCGCTGAGCCTCGACAACCTGGAGGCCGTGCTCGGCGAGGCCGACATGACCTTCACGAACCTCGTCCGGCTCAACGTCTACACCACCGACGTGGAGGTGCTTTTCCAGCACTACGGCGTGCTGGCATCGCGGTTGGGCGCCGCCAGGGTGGCGCCGACCACCACGATGCTCGGGGTGACACGGCTGGCGATCCCCGGCCAGATGGTCGAGCTCGAGGGGACCGCCGTCGCGTGATGCGACCTCGCCGTCTCCGCTGCTCGTGCCGGTCGAACCGGCACGAGCAGCGGGCCGATGGGTGATTTCCGCTGCTCGGAATGGCGGGGCGTCAGTCCTCATCCGGTTCGGGCAGGGCTTGGGCGATCATGCGGGTGGCGAAGTCGCGGTCGTCGGTGAGGCGGTTGATGTGCTCAGCGAGCAGGAAGGCGGTGACTTCCAGGGGAGTCATCTCGTCCTTGGTCCAGAATCCGTACTGTTTGCGCCACAGGTTGGGGCTCAGGCCGGTGCCCGCGGCGATGAGCAGGCCGGCCATGGTGGGGATGGCCTCGGGGCGGACGCTCCTGGGCATCATGCGCATCGTGGCCACGAGGTTGGGCACCACGTACTCGATGACGTCCTTGCCGTGGTCCTCGTAGGCCAGCCGGAGCCACTTCATGAACATGAAGATGAGCGTGCACGTGCCGTCCAGCACGGCATTGGCTCCCCTGGGGCCCAGGGACGCGGTGTACTGGTCGATCAATGCCCGCTGTTCGGGATCGGTCTCGGTCGCGCCGTCATAGATGCCCTTGAGCCGGGAGTCGATCATCATGAGCGCTGCGCCCACATCGCCGGCGGGAGCATGCTTGGGGTCGCAGGGCGATGACACAGGATTCCTCCTCAGGTGACTGCGGTGAGTAACGCGGTGCATCCGTACAGTAGATCGCCGATGCGGTCGAGGTCTGGCGAATCCCGATAAAGCGCAGATAGGGGGCAAAGGCGTTGCCGAGTGCTACCGCGATGCGGGCGTCAGCGGCACCGCTCGGAACGACGCGGCCCGGTCCCGCAGCGTGTATTGCGGTGACCTGAGCACGTACGGGGCGTACGTTCTCCTATCCCAGGCTGCCGCTGCCGCCGGCCGCGTCGCTGGTGCCCGCCGGCCGCTCGCCCGGCCGCTCGCCCGGCCACGCCGGCCGCCTCCAGCTTCGCGGCGGTGCACGGCGGTGCGCGGCGCCGGCGGATCGAAGCGGTCCGAACTTATCTCCGGTACAGCGGAACTGATCCACGTACCGGGCCGGAACCGCTGGTTCCCGGGCGGAACGCATGTGAGGATTACTCGCCGTCGGTTGTTCGAAATCCACAACCGGCCGCGTGAAGAAGACCGTTGGGGAACAATGCGTACACATAAGGCCGCGGCCTGTCTGGCCATCACGGGAGCCCTGCTGGCAGGCTGCTCCGACGACGGCGACAAGGACGGCGCGAGCGACAGCATGGTGACTGTCGAATTCAAGGTGACGGGGGATTCACCGGCGAGCGTATACATCCCCGGTATCAACTCGGACCTGTATACCGGCAAGAAGAACAGCAGCGGTGATACGGACCTGGATCTCGACGAGGTCAAGACGCCGTGGTCGAAGAAGTTGAAGGTGAAGCCGGGAAGGTCGCTGTCGCTGCAAACGGGTTCAGTGAACCCGAAGACGGAAATCGGCTGCCAGATATTCGTCGATGGCAAGCTCGTGGACGAGGACACGAAGAAGAACAAGCCCGGCAAAACCCTCACCGCCAGCTGCTCGAGCTCGACCTAGGTGCCGGGCACCCGAGCCGTACGGTGGGCCGGTGCCTGATCCCGGAACGAGCGCCGCCCGCGTCGTGGCTCTACAGAGCCTCTTGGCCGATGCCTACTCCACACCGGTGGCCGTCGAGCGTTGGGAGCGGCTGGAGCCCTGGGCCGTGGCCCGGGTCCGGCTCAGGGGTGCGGCCGTCCCGCCGTCCGTCGTCGTCAAGTGGACGGCGGGCGGCCACGTCCAGGCGCGTACGGCCGCGTGGCGGCTCCGTACCGAGCTGGCCGCGCTCCAGTTCCTCCGGGACGACGTCGGGGTCGCCCTCGCCCCTCGCCTCATCGCCGCCGATGTCGCCGCCGGGTTCGTGGTCCTGGAGGACCTTGCGCCTCGTACGGCCCTGGATCAGCTGCTACGGCGCGACGGAGCGGCGGTCCACGACGAACGGCTGGCCGCCTTCGCTCAGGCCCGCGGCGAGCTGAACGCGGCCACCGCCGGGCGGGCCGAGGCGTACTACGCGCGCCGGGCGAGGCTGGGGCCGGTCGACCGCGTGGCCGATCAGGCCGGACGACTCGCCTCGTACCGCGATGCGGGGATCGAACACGCCGTGGCGCTGGGGGCGCCCCCGGAGGGCCGAGCCGCCACCGATCTCGCGGCGGCCGTCGGCGAGTTACGCGCCCCGGGTCCGTTTCTCGCCCTCAGCAACGGGGACACGGAGGCCAACAACGTCCTCCTGCACCCCTCCGGCCCGCCCGACGCCCGCCTCATCGACTTCGAATTCGCCGGCTACACCCACGCACTCACCGACGCCGTGTGCCTGCATGTCCCCGGCCCCGCCTGGATGTCGGTCGGCGACCCGGCCGCCACGGGCCTGGCCGACCGCTATCGCCGCGCCCTCGCCCGCGGCATCCCGGCCGCCGAGGACGACCGGCGGTACGGGTTCGGGCTCGCCGCCGCCTGCGCCTCCTGGGCGCTGATCCGTCTGCAGCGGTTCGCTCTGGTGGACACCCGCCCAACGGGCCACCGCAGCCGCCCTCAGCTCATCGCCACGATTGAAGCCGCCGCGCGCACCGCCCGGACCCACCGGGCCCTGCCACACCTCACCGCCTGGGTCCAGCGCATCGCCGCCCTGCTGCGCGAGCGCTGGCCCGACGCGGACCAGGACTTCACCGACCCCATGCGATTCCCGCCGTATCAGCCTCGGCGCTGACGGCAGTCCCAGTGTGATCCGGAAAGTCTCCGAAAACTTTTCAGTATCGCCCCCCTGGAATTCGGGCTCTGAGTGGGGGACTTCGTCAATCGACCTCCGCCCGATGAGTCGATCACGGCAGTGAACTGGGCTTATATCCCTTTGGGAGATCTCCCAGCCAGGGCGGAGTTTCCGTAATCCTTGCGGAAACCGTTGACACCCAACGGCCCCAGTCCAACACTGTCGCCATCGTCGGTCGCCAGCCTTCATGAGGAGGAAGTCATGCACGAGGACAACACCCCCGCACGCCCGGTGAACCGCAGGGACTTCATCGGCCGCGCCGGCGCCTTGGCACTGGCCACGACCGGGCTGATGCTGCCCGGCACCGCGTACGCCGACACGACCATCACCACGAACCAGACCGGCACCAACAACGGCTTCTACTACTCGTTCTGGACCGATGGCGGCGGGTCGGTCGCCATGACCCTGGCGTCCGGCGGCAGTTACCGGACCTCGTGGACCAACTGCTCCAATTTCGTCTGCGGTAAGGGCTGGAGCAACGGCGGACGCCGGAGTGTGAACTACTCCGGCAGCTTCAACCCGTCCGGCAATGGCTATTTAGCGCTCTATGGGTGGACCTCAAACCCGCTCGTCGAGTACTACATCGTCGACAACTGGGGCACCTACCGGCCCACGGGCACGTACAAGGGCGCGGTCACCAGCGACGGCGGTACGTACGACATCTACATGACGACGCGCTACAACGCGCCGTCCGTCGAAGGCACTCGCACGTTCAATCAGTACTGGAGCGTCCGGCAGTCGAAGAAAACGGGTGGAACCATCACCACGGGCAATCACTTCGACGCTTGGGCCCGTTCCGGAATGAATCTGGGCACCTTCAAGTACTACATGATTCTCGCGACCGAGGGATATCAGAGCAGCGGGAACTCGAATCTCACGGTGAGTGGCTGAACGTCCCGTCCCCAGTCCCCAGTCCCCCGTCCCCCGTCCCCCGCTGCCGACTAGTCCGGCTCGTTGAGCTTCTTGCGGAGTTCGTCGGCGGCCGTGTGGTCGATCTCGTCGGCGATCCTCAGGGCCTGCTGCCTTACGGACCGGGCCAGGTCGGGTGCGTTGCGCGCGCCGTGGCTGTCGCCGAGATGGATGAGGATCTCGACCTCCCCGCACCGGTCACCGAATCCACGCACGAGGTCGAGGGCCCGCTGGTAGCAGTTCACGGCGTCGGCGTAACTGCCCAGGTGGTGGTGGGCGTAGCCGAGGCTGTCCCACGCCCCGGCCTCGGCGTGCCGGTTTCCGGACTTCTGGTTGAGCTCGACGGCCTCGGTGCAGTAGTCGAGCGAGTGCTCGTATTCGCCGAGCATGGCGTGCAGCCATCCGGCGTTGTTGAGCGACTTGGCCTGGCCGGTCCGGTGGTCCGCCTCCCGGTAGAGCGCGAGCGCCCGTTCGTTGTGGACGAGCGCTTCGCGCAGCCGGTCCTGTTCTACGAACACCCAGCTCAGGCCCCGGTAGGCATGGGCCTGCCCCAGACGCTCGCCCGCGCGGCCGTAGAGGTCGAGCGCGTGCTGGTAGTGGGTGTGCCCGTGGTCGAGGCGCTTGACCTGGGTGTAGACCGCGCCCAGACCGCGGTGGGCGTCGGCCTGCCAGGTCAGCTCGCCGAGCCGCTGCGCGGCGAGCAGCGCGGTGTGCTGGGTGTCGGCCCAGTCGCGCCAGTGGCCGCGGTAGTCGAAGAACGGCTCGAGGGCCTGGGCCAGCATCCATACGTGGGAGTCGAAGCCGAAGGCGCGGGCGAGGTCCACGGCGCCGAGCAGGAACGGATGCTCGGCGGTGAACCACCTGAGGGCGTCCTCCTCGTCCGCGAACGCCTCCGGTATGACGCCTGGCCTGGGGTCGGGGCGGGGGATCCGGTCCCTGTGCGGGTCCAGGAGCTCGGCCGCGGCACAGGCGCTGTGGAGGCAGAAGTCCAGCAGTCGGTGGCGGGCGGACTGACGGTGGTCGGCCGGCAGGTTCTCGGCCTGTTCGGCGGCGTAGAGGCGGACCAGGTCATGCATCCGGTGGCGGTGCGGGGTGTGCTGCTGGAGCAGGTGTGCGGCCTGCAGGGTGCGCAGATGGTCACGGACCCGGGGCGCGGGGAGGCCGGTGAGGCTCGCGGCGGCGGGGACGCTGATGTCCGGGCCCGGTGCGAGGCCGAGGAGGCTCAGCGTCTTTGCCGCGTCGGCCGCGAGGGCCCGGTACGAGGAGGAGAACACCGCCCGCAGATCCGCGGCGACATCGCCGGTGTCCAGGGCGTCGAGCCTGGTGGCGGCCTCCTCGACCTCCTCGGCGAGCGCCGAGAGGGGGAGGTCCGGATGGGCGGCGGCGCGGGCGGAGAGGATGCTGACCGCGAGTGGAAGGCCCCCGCAGTGGTCCAGGAGCGTGTGGACGGCCGCGGGTTCGTCGGCCACGCGGTGGTCGCCGAGGTGGCGGGTGAGCAGGGTGCGGGCCTCGGTTTCGGAGAGTACGTCGAGGCCGAGGGCGCGGATTCCGTGGGTGGCGGCGAGCCCGGTGAGGCGGTGGCGGCTGGTGATCAGCGCCGTACAGGTGGGGCTGCCGGGCAGCAGGGGCCGGACCTGGTCGCTGTCGCGGGCGTTGTCGAGCAGGACGAGCAGGCGTTTGCCCGCCACCAGGCTCCGGTACAGCCCGGCCTGCCCCTCCACATCCGAGGGGATGGCCGCGGGGTCGGCGCCGAGGGCGTCGAGGAGGCCGCGTATGGCCGCCGCCACCGGAACGGGTTCCGCGGAGGGGTCGAAACCGCGCAGATTGACGTAGAGCTGTCCGTCCGGGAAGTCCCGCAGCTGGCGGTGGGCCCAGTGCAGGGCCAGCCAGGTCTTGCCGATGCCGCCGGGACCGGTGATCGCCACGATCGCCATGGGGTCTTCGGCCCCGGCCCGGCCGTCCAGGAGGCGGGCCAGCCGGCCCAGTTCATGGGTGCGGCCGGTGAATCTGGGGGGTGGGGCCGGCAGGTGCGCGGGGACCGGGTGGCGGGCCGGCGGGGCCGCGGAAGGGGTGGGGTGCGGGGTGAGCGCCGGGTCCGCGGTGAGGATCTGCTGGTGCAGCTGTCTGAGCTGGGGCCCCGGGTCGACGCCCAGTTCCTCGGCCAGCCGGCGCCGGAAGGCGTCGTAGCGGGTCAGCGCCTCCGCGACGCGCCCGCCGCGGTACAGCGCCAGCATGATGTGGCCGGTCAGCCGCTCGTTGAGCGGCTGCTCCGCGACAAGGGTGAACAGTTCGGCCAGCAACTCTCCATGGCGGCCGAGCAGGAGAAGGGTGTCGTAGCGGTCCAGCAGGGCGGCCAGCCGCTCCTGCCGTAGCCCCTCCCGTACGGAGCCGAACCACGGAGTGTCACAGGACGCGCCGAAGTCCCCCCGCCACTGCCCCAGCGCCTGATCGAACAGCGGCGCGGCCACCGACGCCTCGTCGGCGGCCCGGGCCTGCTCGACCAGGGCGCGGAAGCGGTGCAGGTCCACGGAGTCGGGGTCGACCAGCAGCGCGTAGCCCCCCGGGCGCCGAGCGATCCTGCACTCGTCCTCGGCCACCGCCAGCACACCCCGCAAACGGGACAGATAGCTGTACAGCGTCCCCTTGGCGCGCTGCGGGGTGCCCTCGCCCCAGATCCGGTCGACGAGTTGATCAGCCGACACCGTGCGCCGGGCCTCCGCCAACAGCACCGCCAGAACCGAGCGCTGCTGCGCATGGCCCAGATCCAGCGCCGCTCCGTCGACATACGCCCCGACATCGCCGAGCACACGGAACTCAATCGGCATGTCCCCACCCCCCGTTGCCAGGGGTCCACTTTTGCAAGACGTACCCCAACCAGCCAGTTCAAGTTTCAGCCAAGGTTCCACCAAGGTGAGTACTTACGTGGCCGGAGCTGAGTACCCGGGCGGATGAGGTCCGGCCGTCCTGACGGAAGAGTGAAGATCACGGAAGGGCCGCTCACTCTCTCCGGGATCAGTGTTCGAACCACTCAGAGGTATTTCATGCGCAAGATCGGAACGACTGCCGCGGTGCTCGTCATAGCGGGCGCCTGTCTGGCCGGTACGGCCGGAATCGCCGGTGCCGCGACCGGTCCGGCGGACCAGGTCGTATCGGCCGCGGCCTGCTCGGCCTCCTGGAACAGCAACACCAAGTCGGCCGAGGACGCCACCGCCAAGTCGTTGCGGAACATCACGACGGGCAAGCACACGTGCTACGACCGCATGGTCTTCGACATCAAGGGGGCGACGAGCAAGATCGGCTACCACGTCGGGTACGTGACGAAGTTCCGCCAGAACGGCACCGGTGACCAGATCAGGGTCAACGGCGGAGCCATCCTGGAGATCGTCGTGAACTCGCCGAGCTACAACCCGTCGAACCCGGCACAGAAGACGTATGCCGGCAAGCCCGGAAAGTCCCTGCCCGGTGTGAACGTCACCGGCTACAAGACGTTCCGGGACACCAAGTTCGGGGCGAGCGTCGAGGGGCAGACCCAGGTCGGTCTGGGCCTCCGCGCCAAGCTGCCGTTCCGGGTGCAGCAGTCCGGCGACAAGCTGATCGTGGACGTCGCCCACGCCAAGTAGGTCACGGCGACACGGCGGCACGGCGACACCGCGGCACCGCGGCACCGCGGCACCGTGACGCTTCGGCGCGCCGCAAAATCGCTCGTGTTCGGCGCGGCGCGAAGGAGAGCATGCGCGTATGCATTACTCCGGACCGCCGCCTCGCGATGTGCGCGTGCCCGCGCCGATCACCGCTCTTGCCGGAGACCGGCCGGTGCTGCCCGTATGGCTGAACGAGTTGGGCGGCCTGACCTTCCAACTCGGCAGCGGGGAGGACCGGCTGTTCGCCAAGTGGGATCCGAAGGGCTCGGGGGCGGATCTGGAGGTTGAGGCCACTCGTCTGCGCTGGGCCGGTCGCCATACGCCCGTTCCTCAGGTTCTGGATCTTGGAGCCGATGAGGACGGGACCTGGATGATCACCAAGGGGCTGCCCGGCGAGAGCGCCGTCAGCCCCCGGTGGAAGGCGGACCCGCGGACGGCCGTACGGGCGCTGGGGACCGCGCTTCGGGCGCTGCATGAGCGGCTGCCCGTGGACGACTGCCCGTTCAGCTGGTCCGTCGACCACCGGCTGGACGTGGCCCGGCGCGCGGGCGCCGAGGTGCCCGCGGATCTGCCCGCGCCGCCGCCGATCGACCACCTGGTCGTATGCCACGGGGATCCCTGCGCGCCCAACACGCTCCTGAACTCGGACGGCACATGGTCCGGCCATGTGGACATGGGCGCCCTCGGCCTCGCCGACCGGTGGGCGGACCTGGCCGTGGCCACGTGGAGCACCGAGTGGAACTACGGGCCGGGCTGGGATGACACACTCCTTGACGGCTACGGCATCAGCCCCGACCCGGAGCGGATCGACTTCTACCGACGGCTGTGGGCCGCGACCTGACGCCCCTCCCTGCCTCCCCTTCCTCAGCGGTTACGCATCTCCCTCAGCCCCGACGATCAGACAGGTCGTCGTGGCGTGGGCGATCAGCTTTCCCTGTTCGTCCAGCACTTTGCCTTCGGCCGTCGCCGTCCGGCGGCCGGCGTGGATGACGGTGCCCTCGGCGGTGAGGGTCTGGCCTTCGGTGCGGGCGGCGCGGATGTAGTTCACCTTCAGTTCCAGCGTGGTGAAGCCGACGCCCGCGGGGAGGGTGGTGTGGACGGCGCAGCCCATGGCCGAGTCGAGGAGGGTGGCGGCGATGCCGCCGTGGACGATGCCGAGGGGGTTGGCGAAGTCGGGGCGGGTGTCGAGGGAGACGACGATGCGTCCGTGGTCGACTTCGTCGAAGCGCATGCCGAGCAGGCGGCCGATGGAGGGGATGTCGGTGGGGCGCTCGGACTGTATCCAGCGCATGAGGTCGAGGCCGGAGAGGGCGGCCAGGTCTGTGGTCGACATGGGGCGGGGTTTCCTTGCGGGGTGCGTCGGCGTCAGCCGAGGGGGATGTCCTTGTCGCGCAGGGCGGCCAGGACGGGGGCGTACATCCGGGTCTTGATGGTGCCGAGGGTGTCTCCGGCCTTGCCCACCTGCGCCGCGGCGAACTCGATGGCGGTCGACCGGACGGCGGCCTCGGCCACCGCGCGGTCGACGATGCCCGCGGTGAGCGCGTCGTGGCCGCCGTAGCGGCGGGCGGTGACCATGGCCTCATGGGCGGTCCGCGGGGCCAGCCGGCCCTGGATGAGGGCGGACATGCCCGGGGTGAAGGGGATGTTGATGTCCGCCTCGGGCAGACACCAGTAGCCGCGGTCGGCGCGCATCACGCGGACGTCATGCGCCAGCGAGAACATCGCGCCCGCCGCGAAGGTATGCCCCTGCAGCGCGGCCACGGTCACCAGCGGCAGGGACAGCATCCGGGCCAGGAGGTCGTGTACGGAGACGACGTAGTCGTGGTGCTGATCGGCGTGGGCGAGCAGCCAGTCCAGGTCCAGGCCGTTGGAGTAGAACTTGCCCGTGGCGGCCGTCACCAGGGCGCGGGGCCCCTCCGCCGACCGGACCTCGTCCAGCGCGGCTTTGACGGAGGCGAGCCAGTCGGGGTGGAAGCGGTTCTCGCCGTCCCCGAGGTCGAGTACGAAGACGTTGTCCTGGCGGTCCAGCGTGGGCATGGCTACTCCTTCACACAGGGGCGGGTCGGCACGGCACAGCACGACATGGCCGACAGGTCATGGAAGCGGCTCGGGCCCGGTGCGCAGGGCATGGACCAGCAGGTCGTGGATCTCGGCGGCGGCCACCTCGAGCGGGGCGGTGCTCTGCTCGGCCCGGCACATGATCACGGCGCCTTCCACCGCGGCGATGAAGGTCTTACTACCTGGCGGTAACATACGTCGTACGGCACAGAACACGCAAGGGTTCAGGGAATGGGGCGCCGACCTCGTCTGTTTCCTGAGTCAGCCAGTCAGTGGGTGGCACGGATCATCACTGTCAAGACAGGTGAGGCCGGGGACGGCTGGCTCTGGCCGATGTCCTCGTACCCCCACGCCCTGTAGAGGGCGTGGACCTTTCCGTCGCCAGCGGCGGAGTTGACCATGAGCGTGACGTATGGCTCTTCGCGCGTGTCGAGCAGAGCGTCGTGGATTCGCCGAGCGGTCCCGGTCTTGCGCCAGGCAGTGCGTACGCCGATCTCCTTCAGAGCCACCGCCGGACGGCTGGTGTACTCCTCTGCTGGTGTCGGGCTGGTGCGCTGCCAGTACCGGTCACCGTGCTCGATGGTGTTGCCGTAGGCGTAGCCGATCGGTTGCCCGTCGGCGTACGCGAGGACGGCCACGAAACCGGGCTCACCGCCGTGCCGGTCCAGGCGCTCACCGAACGCGGTGACGGCGTAGTTCGGCAGGTGGAGCAGTGGGGCACGCACGTCGGCGTACACGTCGATCAGGTCACCACGGACCGGTTCGAGGCTGGTTGCGGTGCGTAGCTCGATGGCGGGTGCTGCGGTCATGCGGTCGTCGCCCTCCAGGCTTCGCCGGTGTGCTCGGTCCAGGTCTGCACGGTGGAGCTGCCCTGCGCCGTGGCGCGCAGCGCAGCCCCGAATTCCTGAAGCATGCGGGTTACCCGGGGGTGTTGGGTAGCGGCGTCTTGGGGGACGGACATCGCGGTGAAGGTGGCGGCGTCGTCGGCGCCCTGCGCGAGCTGGGCGTGTGCGAGCCGGGTGGTGGCGATGGCCTTGGATCGGCACATGTGGGGCCGCAGAGCCGACAGGCAGCGATGAGCGTGGAATTCGGCGGTCTGGTAGGCGCCGAGCGACAGGTAGGCCGAGAGTGCGAGCGAGTCCAGTTCGGCCTGGTCGTAGAAGGCGATCATCCACACCGGCCGGTAGGCATCGGGGTTGGCGCGGTCCATGGCGTCCTGCGCGTGGTCGAACGCGCGGCGGGTGCCGGTGCGGTCCTGCGCCACGCCGAGGATGGCCCCCTGCCGGGCCAGGCCGAGGGACGCGAACATGGGGTCGCGGCGCGTGATGTGCAAGTTACGCGCGACATCGTTCGCGGCGAGGGCGTCGGCGGGGCATCCCATGTGCCGGTACATGGTTCCCGTGTGGCTCCAGATACGGAACTTGATCGCCTGATCGCCGGACATCTCGGCGAGGGCCTGGGCCTCGCGCATGTGCACCTTGGCGTCGTTGTAGCGGCGGCCGTCGATCGCTGCCCACATCGCCGAGGAACGGAACGAGGCCGCGCAGGCGTACAGGCTGCTGCGCACGCGCTGGGTGGCGCTGCCGGCGTTCTGGAGATTCAGTGCCTCGTCGGCAAGTGCGGCGGCCTGCTGCTCGATGCTGAGCTGTCCGCCGTGGCGGTGGTCGCTGGCGATGATCTCGGCAAATCGGCACTGCAGGCGTTCGACGTCGCTCATGCCGATGCGACGGGGTGCGGCAGTGCCGGGGGAGGCTGCTGCTGCGGCAGCGGCGGCGATGCCTCCGACGAGAGTACGGCGCTTCATGTCGGGGTCCTCCTGCGGTGGGGCTGGGGTGGGTGACGTCCGGCCCCGTGGCACGAACCCTAAAGCGGTGGCGGGCAGGCCGGTCACATCCTCAAGTGCCTTGCGGGTTGCCGCCTTGGGCCACCGGACCCGGCCTGCCTTCCAGCCCCGGACAGACGAGCCGTCCAATCCGCCCATCCGTCCTGTGAACCGTTCAAGTGCCTTGTTCACCGCCTCAGCCAGGCTGTTGGAGCTGTAGCCGTGCTCGCCCATCCACGTCTCAAGAGTCGCATTGCGCGTGGTGTCCATCTACGCACCGTAGCCCTACGAACCCACACCACCAGGTAAATGGTGGATCAAATCGCCCTAGGGCGGTTCGCCGGATACCTGCCTCTTCGCCCTAACCGATCAGCCTCAAACGAGAGTTGTCTGGTTATCGGTCGCCCTTCCCCATGCGGGCGGCTGTTGACGGCCCGGCCCGCTCCTTGGGCTCCCCGAGGGGCGAGCTGGGCGCCGAGACAACCGTGAAGGCTCCACTCATGACGAGTCTCAGCACCACAGCTCAGGCCGCAGCTACCGGCCACCCCGGATACAGCGAGTGCATGCCCCGCATCCCCGAGAGCGCCGCCGCAGCGCGCCTCCTCGTACGCACCGCGCTCGCGGCCTGGGGCATAGAAAACCTGACCGACGACGGTGAGTTGATCGTCTCGGAGATGGTCACCAACACCGTCGATCACGCTCGTGGTGATGCGATCCGCGTCATCGTCACCCGGCCGTCCGAGGACACCGTGCAGATAGCCGTGGTGGACAAGGACAAGCGGCGCCCACAGGCCCGCACAGCCGGTGCGGACACGGAACACGGGCGCGGGCTGTTTCTCGTCGCCGCGTTCGCCGAGGACTGGGGCGTGGAGCCCAAGCCGTGGGGCAAGCTCGTGTGGGCCACGCTCACCAGCAAGGAGCAGCGTTGAACGGCCGGCACCGAGCGCCGGACTCGGACGGGGCACTGGCCGGGGTCTTACTCGCGGCAGCGAACGCGGTCGGGATCGGTGTCATGGGCTTGCTCGTGGCCCGCGAGCTTGCACACGCCGCCCGGAAGCTCGCGCCCATCACCCGCGAGGACCTGTCGATCGAGGAGGAATCCGCGGTTGCCCCGGCGGTCGATGCCTCCCGTCCCCACGGTCACCTTGACCGGGTGCCACATCCGCACACCTGCCGGTGCGGCACCCGCACCCCACCCGACGACCCTCCCGGAGCCGGAGGGTTCGCTGCCCGGCTTCGGGACTGCCTCCCAGCCCCCTCCGGGCGCTGCCGCCCTCATGGTCCCCGCGCCGCGCTACTCCTCGGCGCGGAGGGCCACTGATGGGCGCCCATCGCAGACGCCGCCCCAGGTCGCCCTGGTGGAAGTGGTGGCGAACCTGGTGGCTCGGCTCCGCCGCCCTGCTCCTAGCCCTCGTCGTCCTCTACCCACTCCGCTGACTCCGGCGGCGCGCGGCCACCCGTGAAGACACACGCCGCCGGGCCCCGCCCGTACCCCTCGGGCGGGATGGCCCGGGTCCGTGCCCCCGTCGTCCCGGGCCCACAAGCCCCCGCCTCCGGCATCCAGACATGCGGTGTACCGGCAAACCACCGCGTGGCCGGGACGGGTTGTCGCCCTCTGGCCCGGCCAGGAGGCGACTGCCGCTGTTGGACCACTCGAGAGACGAGGAGACTCATGCAGCAGGCGACAGCGCCAACCGATCAGGTCACCCCCTGGGGACTCGGGCGCTTGAAGCCCTTCCCCGACGCCGCCGTACTTCCCGCCGCCCGGCCCGTACTCGACCCGCACACGCAGGTCCCCGTCTGGGTCGACCCCGATGGCACGCCCATGCCGACCATGGACAAGCACAAGAGGTCGGAGACGTCGAAGGAGACGAAGACGAAGACCAGCCTCGACGGCAACCCGGACCAGGGCAGCGACCAGCAAGGGGACACTGACTGATGGCCGTGGGTGGGCCGCCCGTCCTCGTCGTCACGCGACTGGACGACGCGACGGCCGACGAAGTGATCTGCGAACTCAACCGTCGCCGCGTGCCAGTGGTCCGCCTGGACCCCGGCGACTTCCCCACTGAGGTCAGCCTGTCCGGCACCTTCGACAGCATCGGGCCCAGCGGCACCCTCGCCACCGGCACCCGGACCCTCGACCTGGGGAACGTCCGCTCGGTGTACTGGCGGCGACCCACCCCCTACACCGCCGACCTCGCGATGCCCGAGCAGACCGCCCGCTGGACGGTCGAAGAAGCCCGCTACGGGCTCGGCGGTGTTCTCGCCGCCCTGCCCGGCGCCCAGTACATCAATCACCCCTGGCGCAACCGTGACGCCGAGTACAAGCCCGCCAGCTCGCCGCCGCGGCCCGCTGCGGCTTCACCGTTCCCCCGACCCTGATCACCAACCACACCGACACCGCCCGCGAGTTCACAGCCGACCACGGGCCGGTGATCTACAAGCCGCTCAGGGAGACCGACTACACCGACACCACCGGCCGCGCCCTGACGGTGTGGATCGACGACGTCACCCCCGACCAGATCGACACCCGCCTCCGCCACACCGCCCACATGTTCCAGCAGCGGGTGAACAAGACCGCCGACATCCGCCTGACCGCCGTCGGCGACCACCTTTCCGCCGTCCGCATCGACGGCTCGCCCGGGATTGACTGGCGCCGCCACTACGACGCACTCACCTACACCCCCCTCCCTGTCCCGCCCGAGATCTCCAAAGGCGTGCGCGCCTACCTCGACGCCTTCGGCCTGGTTTTCGGCGCCTTCGACTTCGGCCTGGACCGTCACGGCCGGTGGCACTGGTATGAGTGCAATCCCAACGGTCAATGGGCGTGGTTCCCCGACCACATCACAGCCCCCATCACCAACGCCCTCGCCGACTGTCTTCAGCACCCCGAAGGAAGCGCATGACCGATCCTGCCGCCCTACGCCGCCACCTTGCCGGCGCCATCCACGTGGATGACCCCGCATGGCGCGATGCTCTCGAAGGTGTCCCCCGCGAACTGTTCCTCGGCGACGCCCTGTTCCGCCCCACCGGCACCCAGTGGGAACCCGTCCACCGCGACGAGACCGACCCCGGCGAGTGGCTGCGCATGGTCTACCAAGACACCACCTGGGTCACGCAGATCGACGGCGTGGCCGCCGCCGACGCTTCCGGCCCGATGTCCGGACGCCCCACTTCGTCCAGCACGCTGCCTTCCCTCATCGTGCGCATGCTCGACCTTGCGGGCATCCGCGGCGGTGCCAAGGTGCTGGAGATCGGCACCGGCACCGGCTACTCCACCGCGATCCTCTGTCACCGCCTCGGCGACGAACAGGTCTTCTCCATCGAGTACGACCCGGGCCTTGCCACCGCAGCGGCCGACCACATCCACGCGGCCGGGCACTTCCCGAACCTGGTTACCGGAGACGGCCTCGCCGGGCACAAGGACGCAGCCGAGTACGACGCGATCGTTGCCACCTGCGCCGTCCGCCACATCCCTCCGGCTTGGCTCTTCCAAGTGCGCGACGGCGGCACCATCACCACCACCATCAGTGGTTGGATGCTCGCCTCTGGCCTCATCCGCCTCACCGTCCAGGACGACGGCACGGCCACCGGCCGCTTCGCCGGGAACCAGATCGGCTACATGCTCGCCCGCCCCCACGAACGCCCACCGCGCCCCCTCTACTACCAGCACTCCGGTCAGACCCGCCCCACCCGCGTGAACCCCGCCCTCGTCGAGGACTGGACCGGCCAGTTCCTCGCCCAGCTCGCTGCCCCCTCCGCCGAACTCATGACCAGTGGCGACGGTGTGATCCTCGTCGACGTGGCCACCGGATCACAGGCATGGACCGAATCCGCTGCCGACGGCTGGCAGGTGCACCAACACGGACCCCTCCACCTCTGGGACCAAGTGGAAGACGCACTCATCACCTGGCAGGGTGCAGGATCACCCTCACAGTCCGACTTCGGGATGACCGTCGAGACCGACGGCACACAGCGGGTATGGATGGGCGCTCCTGACGGCCCCTCCTGGAATCTGCCCGTCTGAGTACCGCACGCAGGGAGCACGCGACATAGCTGATCCAGACGACGAGCCGCTGAGCGATTGGGCAGCCCGTCTCTCTGTTTCAGCCTGTCGCTCAGCAGGCCACACACAGATTCTCGTCAGATGTAGCGGATGCCGGAACGTCCTCCCCGTGCCTGCAGTCGCGGCAGCGGGTGGGCTCCGCCGCGCGGAGGGGGCGTTCGCAGCCGTCGCAGGTTTGCCAGGGCAGGGGTACGGCCGGGGGTGGTGTGCGGGGCGTGGACGCGGCGGAGTCGGGGGCGGGGAGGGGTGGTTCGCTGAGGCGGAAGGCCAGGATACGGGCCGGACGGGCGAACAAGCGGTCCGGGAGCCGGGCGGTGAGCGCGCTGGTGAGCTGCCTGGGCCCCACGCCCGCCGCGAGCCACTGCGTGACGGCGGGGGCGAGTTGGGCCACTTCGCGTCGGGACAGGATCAGCCGTGGGTCGGCGATGCGCAGTGAGGCGAGGAGGGCGACAGCCTGTTCGTCGGCCTCGGCGAGGGAGGGTTGCGGCGTCGTGGTCGGGGTCGGTGCCGGTACCGGCACCGGTGCGCGAACGGAAGTTGGTGTGGGCGCGGTGTCGGCCGTGGGATGCGGGCTGGGCTTTCGCGGGCGCGATGGCAAGGTGGGCAGGTCTCGTTGGGGCAGGTCCCGTTGCGGTACGTCGCGGAAGTACGTACGCGTACGGATCAGCCCGCCGGGCCCGCGCTCGCGGCGCCGCTCCAGATAACCGGCGGCCTCCAACTCCCGCAGCGCGCGCGAGATCAGGATCTCGCCCTCGGTGAAGTGCTCGCACAGTGCGGCGATGCTCACGGGCGCGCCATCCGGCAGCGAGAGGATGTAGGCCGCGACACCGATCGTGACCGCGCTTCCGCGCCGCTGCGCCAGGGCGTTGGCGATCACGGTGAAGCCGGTGTTGAGGCGGGTACGGACGTGGATCACGCCGGAGGTCGGAGCTCCGGCATCGAAGCGCGCATGCGCGTTAGACTGCGTGTCAGCCATCGGGAAGCGGGTCTTCCTGGGTGGTCAGGCCCTCGTTCGGGATTGCCGTCCCTGCGGGGGCCGTCGTCTGTGTGGGGTTGTTGCGGCGAACGTAACCGCCTGCATCCCACACCCGCAAGCCGGTCACTCGTACGGGTGACGTGGCGGAAGGGTGGGTGGGTGGGGAGTTCTTTTCCCCAGGTTCTTTAGGGGAGTTGGTGGCTCGCCGGACCCCCGCGTACGAGGATCCGGCAGGGCGCGTAATGCGTACTCAACTACTGGCACGGGACATTGGACCGGCTTGTACGGCCGCACCGCTCCGCGCACGCGCAACGCATCTTCTGGGCCGCGTACGTCGACCGGGTGCGCACCGCCACCGGGGCCGCCAAGGTCGATATCGTCGGCCACTCCCAGGGCGGGATGATGCCCCGCCCCCATGCCGTGGGGGCCGACGAACACCCGCAGTCTCGCGGCGGGTTGAGGGGCACGGGCACGCACCGGTCCTTGAGGATCCAGGCTAGGTCACTTTTCGAGTGGCGGGGAATATCAGCCGGGCCGAGAGAAGGGCCAATCCCAGGCTGCCCCACACAAGACCGTGCCGCAGCCACCTCATACCGCCCTCCCAGTCCTGCGGAGGCCCGAAGGCCAGCCAGAGCGCGACAGCGATGCCGATCAGCAGAATCGCGATACTGGCCAGGCGGCTCAATGCAGGACTCATGCAGCCACTATCTCCTCTGCTCTTCCCACCCATCAACCGAAAATCGGGACGCCGCGTCTTCCTCAACGCGCGCGCGGGCGGGGCGAGTTCCGTGGGGTTACGCGGCAGACGCCGCCTCCCGTATCACCTTCGCGGTGGACGCCGGGTCGTAGCCCTCGGGGAGGCCGGGGACCAGGATGATGTCGCCCTCGATGTGGCGCGAGCGCAGCGGGGCGATCTCCTGGTACGCGGGCGAGTCCCACCAGGCCCGCGCCTCGGCGATCCCCGGGAAGCCGATCACCACGACATGCCCGGGCCAGCTGCCCTCCTTCACCTCGTGCTGGGTGGCGTGGACGAGAAAGCGGCCGCCGTACGGCTCGAAGGTGGCGGTGATGCGCTCGATGTACTCGGCGATCTCCGGGTGCGGGGCAGCCTCCCGCAGATGACCTATGACGTAGGCAGACATGGGTGGCGTCCTTCCGGTCGGTGGCGGCGCCGTGGGGCTCCGTATGCCGACGATCGTGGCGTACGGGGCCGTCGGGGTCGATGACCTGGCAGGTAATCGCCCGGGGCAGGGCTGAGGGCCCGAGGCGTCGGCCCCCGCTCTCAGGCCGCTTTCCCGGGCCGCCGGCCGCGGGTGGGGCGGGCCTTCCGGGCGTAGCGCCCCGGGGTGACGCCCACGAAGCGTTTGAAGTGCCGGGTCAGATGCGGCTGGTCGTAGAAGCCGACCGCGGTCGCCACCTCCGCGGGCGGCCGGCCGTCGAGGAGCAGCCGCCGGGCGTGGTCGACCCGCCGGGCCATCACGTACTGGTGCGGGGCGATGCCGAAGGCCGCGCTGAACGCCCGCACCAGGTGGGTGGGGTGGGCGTGCACCAGCTTGGCGGCATCGTCCAGGGTCATGCCGTGCGACAGCCGCTCGTCGAGGAGTTCGCGCAGGCTGTGCGCCACGCCGAGGTCCGTTTTGGGTGGCGGGGCGGCGAGCCGGGGCCGCAGGTGGCCGCGCAGCCGTTCGCCGATCAGGGCGAGGCGGCTCTCCGCTTCCAGTTCGTCGCCGCGCTGGGCCAATGCCGCGTGCAGCTGTCCGATGCGTCGGCGCAGGAGGGGATCGACCATGTCCGGGTGGTCCACCGCCGGGCCGATGAGCCCTTCGTCCAGCTGGGACAGGTCCAGATAGACCACCCGCTTGCGGAAGCCCTGCGGGGTGGCGGGTGAGCCGTTGTGCGGCACCTGCGGGGGGAGCAGGGACACCGTGTCGTGCGGGGTGCCGCATTCACGGCGGTTCAGGTCGTAGCGGACGGCGCCGTTGTCGACGATCAGCAGGGTCCATACGTCGTGCACGTGCATCGGGTACGCGTGCTCGGTGAAGTGGGCATGGAAGACCTCGACGACGCCCGGGACCTGCGGGCGCCACGCGGATACCTCTTGCGGGGACACCATGCAAGAAACGTACAAGACGGTACGGCGAGGCGGTCGGCAGCCTCGAAGCATGACAAGCACGACGAGCGACACGAACATGACGGCTGAGACCGCCCCCGTACGTTTCGATACGAAGATCGCCGTGGTGCTGCGGGATGACCTGCAGCCCTGGCAGCGGCTGAATGTGACCGCGTTCCTGGTCAGCGGCCTCGGCTCGGAGCTGCCCGAGGTGATCGGCGAACCGTACGCCGACGCCGACGGCACCCCGTATCTGCCGATGTTCCGCCAGCCCGTCCTGGTCTTCGAGGGGACGAAGGAGACGCTGACCGCGGCGCACGCCCGCGCCCTGTCCCGCGCGCTCCCCCGGGCGGTGTTCACCTCCGACCTCTTCACCACCGGCAACGACCGGGACAACCGCGCGGCGGTACGGGCCGTACCGAAGGACCAGCTGGATCTGGTGGGGCTCGCCGTGTACGGGCCGCGGAACGCGGTCGACAAGGTGATCAAGGGCGCTCGGATGCACCCCTGAGCGCCGCGAACCAGATGCCCGTGGCGGCGCAGGCGACGGCCGCCATCAGAAAGGCCCAGAACGCCCCGGTCGCCCCGGAGGCCCCGGTCGCCCCGGAGGCCCCGGTCGTCCCGCCCGCCATGAGAGGCGCGCCCATCATGGCGACGCCGAGGCTCGCGCCCGCCTGGCGGGCGGCGTTGAGGAGGCCGCCGGCCGCTCCGGCCGCGCTCTGCGGGGCGCCGCTGACCACGGCGGTGACCAGGGCGGGGAGCGCGCAGGAGACGCCGAGGCCGGTCAGCAGCAGGCCTGCGGCCAGCCAGGCGTAGCGGGCGTCGGCGCGGGCCGCGAGGGCGAGGGCGGCGGTGCCGGAGGCGAGGAGTGCCAGTCCGGCGAGTACGGGGAGCCGCGGACCGGACTTCGCGACGATCCTCCCGGTCAGCGGCGGGTTCACGGCGAACGGCACGGTGAGGGGGAGGAAGGCCAGCCCGGTGGTCAGGGGTCCCATACCGCGCGCCTGGAGGAGCAGCGGGAGGACGAAGAGGGTGCCGGTGAGGGTGAAGTTCACCGCCGCACCGGCGGCGAGGCCCGCGCGGACCGCCCCAGAGCGCAGCAGCGCCGGGTTGAGCACGGGGGCGGAGCTACGGCGTTCGAGCCTGGCGAACACGACGGCCGTCGCGGCGGCGCCGGTCAGCGCGGCGGCGGTGTGGCCCCACGCCTGGGCGCCCGCCGCGATGAGGCCGTCCGTGGCCAGTGCCAGGCATACGCAGGCGGCGAGCTGGGCCGGCCAGTCCAGGTCGCGGTCGCCGCGCGGGCAGCGCAGCTGCCGGGTCGCGGTCAGGGCGAGGACCAGGGCGCCTAGGGGGACGTTGATGAGGAAGACCGCACGCCAGCCCGCGGCGCCCACCAGCGCCCCGCCCGCAAGCGGCCCCGCGGCGACGGCCGCGCCGCTGATCGCCGCCCAGGTCGCGACGGCCCGGGCGCGCCGGGCCTGGTCCGAGTACAGGCGGCCGATCAGCGCCAGTGACGACGGTACGCAGGCGGCCGCCGCCGCCCCGAGGACCGCCCGTACGGCGATGAGGGCGCCCACGGTCGGGGCCAGGGCGCACAGCGCGGACCCCGCCGCGAACAGTGCGATGCCGGCGCGGAAGACACGGTGGGCGCCCAGCCGGTCGGACAGCGCTCCCGCGGACAGCAGCAGAGCGGCGAAGACGACCGTGTAGCCGGTGGTCGCCCACTGGAGGCCGGCCACGGAGGTGTGCAGCGAGGCGGCGAGATCCGGTTCGGCGACGGACAGCACGGTGGTGTCGAGCAGCACCATGAAGTAGCCGAGCGAGATGCCCAGGAGGGCCAGCGGTGCCGGGGGTGCCAGGGGCGCCAGGGGTGCCGGGCGGCGGACCGGGGCCGCGGGGCCGGGGTGGGTGGCGGGGTCGGCTGCGGGCCGAAGGGCTTTGTCGAGCGTCATGCCCGGCACTGTGCGTCCGGGCAACCGCCCCGCTCCACCGGCCCGGCCGTACACTCCGTTCGGAAAAACCGCACGCTCGGTCGGGCGAACGCAGAAGAGAGCAGAACAGCAGTGGAGTTGAGGCAACTCCGGACGTTTGAGGCTGTGTTGAAGCACGGCACGGTCACCGAGGCCGCCAACGCCCTCGATCTCGCGCCGTCGTCGGTCTCCGCGCAGATCCGGGAGCTGGAGCGAGCCGTGGGCGTCGCCCTGTTCCACCGCACGGCGAGCGGGATGCGCCCCACGACGGCCGGGGAACGCATGGCCACCTGGGCGCGGCGGCTGCTCGACCAGGCCGAGCAGGCGGTCAGGGAGGTCGGCGGGGCCCGCCCCCGCCTGCGGCTCGGCGCGCTGGAGACCATCGCCGCCACCTGCGTACCGGACGTACTCCAGCGGCTCGCCCGGCGCCATCCCGGCCTCGCGGTCGACGTACGGGTCGCCACCAGCCGCGACCTGCTCCTCGAAGAAGTCCTGGCCGGGGAACTCACCGCCGCCCTGCTGCTCGACCTCGGCAGCACCCTCGGAGGCCTGGGCTTCCCCGTGCCCCCGGCCCCGCTGACCAGCCTGGACGTCGACACCGTCCCCCTGGACCTGGTCGCCGCCCCGGGGCACCGGCTGGCCGGCCACGCCCTGCGCCCGGCCGATCTCGCGGGGGAAAAACTCCTGGTCAATGTCGCCCAGTGCAGCTTCAGGATGGCCGCCGACCACGTCCTCGGACCCGAGGTCGAACGGCTCGACGCCGGCGGCGTCGCCGTGATGCGGGCCTGGGCGGAACAGGGGCTGGGGATCGCGCTGCTGCCCCGCTTCGCCGTGGCCGACGCGGTACGGGCCGGCCGTCTCGTCCGGCTCGGCCTGCCCACCCACGACCTCCGGCTGCGGCTGGTGTGGAGCGCGTCGGCCGAAGAGGTGCCCGAGGTCCGTGAACTGCTGTACGCGGCCAGCGCGCTGCCCCGCACGGCCCCCCGTACGACCCCTTAGCGCCGGGCGGCGCCGGGCGGCGCCGCCCGGCGCCGAGTCCTGCGTACCGTGACGCGGGTGGGAAACCTGTTCCGGGGCGGCGGCGACGGCCTCTCCCTGTCCAACGGCGGTACGGACGTCTTCCTCGACGTCCTGACGCTCGCCGCCTCCGATCTCGCGCACGACGCCTGGGACTACCGCTTCGCCGCCCTCCTGACCCTGCAGGACCAGAACGTCATGGGGCGCGGGGCCGTCGGGTTCGACCTGGAGGAAATCGACTGGGGGGCTACGCCCGCCGCACAGGCACGGGCGAAGGATTTCGTGGTGCGCGTCGTCGGCCTCGCCCTGCGCCGGCACCGCTGGGACGAGTTGGGGTACGAGCCGCCGTTCGCGGAGGGGTATCTGCGGCAGTTCAAGGCCATGGTCGAGGCGTTCGACCCGGCCGACGCCGTACGCCGTGATGGCGGCAGCTTCCCCGGGCCCGGCGAGGCCGCGGTCGCCTCGTGCGTACCGCACCGTGTGCTGAGCGCCTTGCCGTACTGGGATGGCTGCCGCTTCTGCCATTCAGCGGCGGGTCAGCAGCCATAGGGCCCGGCGTTGAGGTGCCAGGCGGACGACCGGGTGGGCCCGGGCCAGGAGGGGTGGGCTAACGTCACGGTCGTGCTCGACTTGTGCCGATTCTGCGGCGGCCCTGGTGTGGTCGGCCGCCCGCGGCGTGCCCGCCCACCTAATCTAGTGCGGCGCAATCTAGTGCGGCGCACGCGTTCGGGTGACGAGCGAGACAGTAGGGCGGGGAAAGAGGATGGGCCATGTCCCTGAACACCGGGGATCCTGACTTCATAGGCGGCTACACCCTGGTCGACCGGCTCGGCGCGGGCGGCATGGGCGTGGTGTATCTCGGACGCTCGGCCTCGGGGCGGCATGTCGCGGTCAAGCTTGTGCACCAGCAGTACGCGCAGGACGAGGAGTTCCGGACGCGCTTCCGGCAGGAGGTCGCGGCGGCGCGCAAGGTGAGCGGGGCGTTCACCGCTCCCGTGGTGGACGCCGATCCGGATGCCGAACGGCCCTGGATGGCCACGCTGTACGTGCCCGGGCCCACCCTGAGCGAGGTCGTACGCAAACAAGGCCCGCTGGACGGGCGGAGCTTGCGGACGCTGGGGCTGGGGCTCGTCGAGGCGCTGCGCGATATCCACCAGGTCGGGGTGGTGCACCGGGATCTGAAACCCTCCAACATCCTGATGGCCGACGACGGGCCGCGCGTCATCGACTTCGGCATCTCGCGCGCCGCCGACAACCAGACGCTCACCGTCACCGTCGGGAGGGTGCTGGGCACCCCGCCCTTCATGTCGCCCGAGCAACTGCGCAGTCCCCGCGGGGTCACCGCGGCCTCGGACGTGTTCTCGCTGGGGTCGCTGCTGGTGTTCGCGGCCACGGGCGCCGCACCGTTCGAGTCCGACAGCCCGTATGTGTCGGGCTATCAGGTGATGTACGAGCAGCCGACGCTGGCCGGGGTGCCGGGGCCGCTCGTGGCGATCGCCGAACGCTGCCTGGCCAAGGAGCCGGCCGAGCGGCCCGATCTGGCCGAGCTGCACCGCATGCTGGACGCGCTTCCCGACTTCGCCGCCGCGCCCCCCTCGACCACCGAACGGCCGCACGCCCAAGGGCCAGTCCCCACCCACCTGGGGGCCAGTGCCGCAAGAGCCCCCGAAGCCCTGCCGCCCCAGCCCCCCGGCGAGCCCGCCGCCGGGCGGCGGCGCCGTGGGCGGCTGATCCTCACCGCCGTCGGCGCGGCCCTGGCCCTGGCCGGGCTGACCGTCGCGGCGGTGATGTTCGCGACGGACTCGCCCTCGCCGGACTCGACGCAGCCCACGGCGTCCGCGGCGCTGCCCAAGGGCTGGCGCCCCTGGCGCACGTCGCTGAGCGTCACCACGTCCGGCCCCCAGATGGGCTACCAGAAGTCCGGGTGTGTGTCCGACGCCACCACCACCCTGTACTGCGGCGGAACGGGCTTCACCGTCGCCGCGGTGGACGCCGCCACCGGTCGCATCCGGTGGCGGTGGGGCGACACCCCGCAGCAGGCGCGGCCGATCGGGGTGCGCGACGGGGTCGTCTACGCCTACCGGGAGACGGCGGAGCGGGGCCGGTACGTGGTGGCGCTGGACGCCGACACCAAGGAACAGCGGTGGGAGCAGCGGATGAGCGGGGCCGGATCGGCGGTCCTGTTCCCCGGCGGGGTGCTGACGCTGTCGGACGGTGAACTGGAGTTCATCGCGTACGGGACGTCGGGTCGGCTGCTGTGGCGGTCGCCGGCGCCCGCAGGGAAGTTCTGCAATCCGACGGTGCTGGGCGGCGTCCCGTACGCCCTGTGCTCACCCATGGACAAGTCCGGCCTGGCCAAGGAGGGCCCGTACACCCTGCTGCGCCTCGACCCCGCTGACGGCACCCCGCGCGAACTCGCCACCCTCCCCAAGAAGTCGCTGCTCCTCGGTGCCTTCCACGACCAGCCCGTGTTCCTCGTGCCGCAGACCGCGAAAGACGTGTACGACGAGGGGTACGTGCGGCCGTACAACGCCCTGATCCGAGTGGACCCGCGCACCGGCGGGACCGAGCGGACCGCGCTGTCCCACACCATGTACGGCTCGGCCACCGTGCTGAACGGCGTCGTCTACTTCGTCCAGGACAACGGGACGGTCAGCGCCGTGTCCGCGGACACCGGCCGGAGGCTGTGGCGGAGGTCGACGGACGTCGAGAGCCTGTCCGCGCCGGTGAGGTCCGAGAAGTACGGACAGCTGTACTTCTCCAACCGCTTCGGCCGGTTGCTGGCGCTGGACACCAGGACCGGGGCGGAGGCATGGCGCATCACCGCGCTGAACAACGTCGGGATCGGGGGGGTGGCCGTCCCGCCGAGCGTGATGCTCGTCAAGGACGAGATCGTGGCCACGGCCGGGTACACGGCGTTCTCCGTGCGCGCGGACCGGCCCTCGGCCCGGCCGTCGGACCAGCCGTCGACCCAGCCCTCGGCCCGGCCGTCCGCGTCCGGGCAGGTCACGTCCCCTGGTGCCACAGGCTGACGGCGAGGCCGAGACCGGCCAGGGCGATGACGATCCGCAGGGGTGTCTCGGGCAGCCGCCGTACGATCATGGGCCCCACCCAGCTGCCGACGAGGGCCCCGACGCCGAGCGCCACGGCGGCGCCCCAGTGCACGGGCGCGACGAAGGCGTAGGCGACCGCGGCGGTGATGTTCGCCGCGCCGGTGGCGATGTTCTTGACGGCGTTGGTGACCGGAAGCGGCTCGCCGGCGGCGGCGGAGAGCGAGAGCACCGCCAGCATCAGCACGCCTGAGGCCGCGCCGAAATAGCCGCCGTACAGGCCGACCAGCAGGATCGCGCAGGCTATGGGGAGCGTGGGACGGGCGGCTCGGCCGACCGGGCGCGACTTCGACTCCACCAGGCGGCGCAGCGGGTCACGGACGAGGATCAGCACCGAGCCGAGCGCGATCAGCCATGGCACGACCGCCTCGAAGGCCGAGGACGGGGTCGAGAGCAGCAGCGCGGCCCCGACCGCGCCGCCGAGCGCGGCGAGGACGCCCAGACGCAGCAGGCGGTCGCGCTGGCCGCGCAGTTCGGCCCGGGATCCGGCCGCGGTGCCCACCGTGTTGGAGAACAGCGCCACCGTGTTGGTCACATTGGCGGCCACGGGCGGCAGACCGGCCGCGAGCAGGGCCGGATAGCTGAACAGTGAGGCCAGCCCGGCGATCGAGCCGGCGAGCCCCGAGGCCACGCCGGCCGACACCAGCAGTGCCGAGGACCCGATGCTCATCCGTCCCCACTCCTGCCCGCGCCTGTGCCCGTACCCATGTCCGTGTCCGCCGTCGGCTCATCCTCCAGACTCGCCGTCTCGTATGCAAGACAGTGTCCACATACTTAGACGACAGTGGGCTCGGGACCCACGAGTTCGTCCAGGACATCCGTCATGGTGACGAAGCCGAGCACCGCACCGCCGTCGTCACCGGTCACCGCCGCCAGATGGGTGCCCGCGCCGCGCATCGCGGTGAGGGTGTCGTCCAGCGGGGTGTCGGCCCGTACGCGGGTGACGGTGTGCAGGGCGGTGCGCGGGAAGGGCTTGTCCCGGTTGGCCGCCCCGAGGGTGTCCTTGATGTGCAGATAGCCGAGCACCGCCCCGGCCGGGCCGATCACCGGCAGCCGGGAGTAGCCGGAGGCGGCCGCGGCGCGCTCCAGCTGGTCGGGGGTGACCTCGGGGCCGACGGTGACCATCTCGTCCAGCGGCACCAGGATGTCGCCGACCCGCCGGGTGCCCAGCTCCAGGGCGTCGCGCAGCCGCTCGCTGCCGGAGGGGTCCAGCAGCCCCGCGGCGCTGGAGTCCCGGACCAGCCGGATGAGCTCGTCGTCGGTGAAGACCGACTCGACCTCGTCCTTGGGCTCGACCTTCAGCAGCCGCAGCAGCGTGTTGGCGAAGGCGTTGATGCCGAAGACGACGGGGCGCAGCGCGCGGGTGAGGGCCACCAGGGGCGGGCCGAGCAGCAGCGCGGTGCGCTCGGGGGCGGCGAGGGCGATGTTCTTGGGGACCATCTCGCCGATGAGCATGTGCAGATACGTGGCCGCGGTGAGGGCCAGCACGAAGGCGATCGGGTGCACCAGGCCGTGCGGGACGTGCACCGCGTCGAAACCGGGCTCCAGCAGATGGGCGATGGCCGGTTCGGCGACCGCGCCCAGGACCAGCGAGGAGATGGTGATGCCCAGCTGGGCGGTGGCCAGCAGGGCGGACAGGTGCTCCAGCGCCCACAGCACGGTGCGGGCCCGCCGCGAACCCGCCTGGGCGGCGGGTTCGATCTGGCTGCGGCGCACCGAGATCAGGGCGAACTCGGCGCCGACGAAGAAGGCGTTGGTGAGCAGGGTGAGGGCGCCGATGGCCAGCTGTAGAACGGTCATCGGGCGTCCTCCTTCTCGATCGCGCGCTCGGCGGCGGGCCCGGTGGCGGGCCCGGACGTGGACTCGGACGTGGACTCGGCGGCGGGCTCCGTCGCGGACTCGGTGGCGAGTCCGGCTGCGGGCTCGGTGGCGGGCCGCGCCGGGGCGGTGATGGTGACGCGGTCGGCGCGGTGGTGGTCGACGTCGAGGACGGTCAGGTCCCAGCCGTCGAGATGGACGGTGTCGCCCTCCTCGGGGATGCGCCCCAGGCGGGTGGCGAGCAGCCCGGCCAGGGTCTCGTACGGGCCGTCGGGCGCGGCGAGGCCGATACCGGCGAGCTGGTCGAGGCGGACGCCGCCGTCGGCCTCCCAGACGGCGCGACCGTCGTCGGTGGGCGGCGCGGGCAGCAGGTCGGGGGGATCGAAGGGGTCGTGTTCGTCACGTACCTCGCCGATGACCTCCTCGACGACGTCCTCGACGGTGGCGACCCCGGCGGTGCCGCCGTACTCGTCGATGACCACGGCCATGACGCGCTCGGCGCGCAGCCGCTGAAGCAGGGTGGCGACAGGGAGGGTGTCGGGCACCAGCAGCGGCGGGGTGATCAGGTCGGTGACGGGGGTGGCGGCGCGCTTGGCGGCGTCCAGGGCGAGGACGTCACGGATGTGGACGGTGCCGATGACCTCGTCCAGGCTGTTGCGGTAGACGGGGAAGCGGGACAGACCAGTGGCGAAGGTGAGATTGGCGGCGTCGACGGCGGTGGCGTGGGACTCCAGCGCCTGGACGTCCACGCGCGGGGTCATCACGTTCTCGGCGGTCAGCTCGCCCAGGTGGAGGGTGCGCACGAACAGTTCGGCCGAGTCCGGCTCGATGGCCCCCTGCGCGGCGGAGTGGCGGGCGAGGGCCACCAGCTCCTCGGGGGTACGGGCGCCGGCCAGCTCCTGTGCGGGCTCCAGGCCGAGGCGGCGTACAAAGCGGTTGGCGGTGTTGTTGAGGTGGCGGATGAACGGCGAGAAGGCGGCGGTGAAGCCGCGCTGCGGGCCCGCGACCACCTTGGCCACGGCCAGCGGGCGGGAGATCGCCCAGTTCTTGGGCACCAGCTCGCCGACCACCATCAGCACCACGGTGGACAGGGCCACGCCCAGCACCGTGGCCACCGAGGAGGCGGCCGCGCCCAGGCCGACGGCCCGCAGGGGCCTGAGCAACAGCGCGGCCAGGGAGGGCTCGGCGAGCATGCCGATCACCAGGGAGGTGACCGTGATGCCCAGTTGGGCCCCGGACAGCTGGAAGGTCAGCCTTCGGACGGCCGCCAGCGCGCCCTCGGCGCCGCGCTCGCCAGCCTCGACCGCGCGCTCCAGCTCACCGCGCTCGATGGTGGTGAGCGAGAACTCGGCGGCCACGAAGACCGCGCAGGCCAGGGTGAGCAGTAGCGCCAGCAGGAGCAGCAGGACCTCGGTCACCGTGCCACCCTCCGCTCATCGCTCGACTGCCGACGGGGGGTGGCACGGCCGGTACTGGGAGGTTCGCCCATGGCGGGTCTACCGCTCCTTTTCATCGCTCGGGTTCATCTTCATGGCTCAGGTTCATCGCTCATTCAACGTAAAGAGATGGTAAAGCATTCCCGTCCGGGACTACGGTGGCCATCACGCAGACCCACCTCGACCGCACCCTGCTAGTTTTTACACCACTGTAGAAACAACACACATACGGAGTTCTCATGGCCCTGTGGGATCGCATCAAGGATTCCGCCCAGACGATGCAGACCCAGCTCGTCGCGAAGAAGAACGACCTGAAGAGCGGTGCGTTCCGCGACGCGAGCATGGCGATGTGCGCCCTGGTCGCGGCGGCGGACGGCAGCGTCGACCCGTCCGAGCGGCAGCGCGTCGCCCAGCTCATCGCCACCAACGAGGTGCTGCAGAACTTCGCCGCGGACGACCTGCAGCGTCGCTTCAACGACTACCTCAACAAGATCACCGCCGACTTCGAGTTCGGCAAGGTCAGCCTGTTGCAGGAGATCGCCAAGGCGAAGAAGAAGCCGGCCGAGGCGCGGGCCGTCATCCAGATCGGCATCGTCATCGGCGGCGCCGACGGCAACTTCGACAAGACCGAGCAGGGCGTCGTGCGCGAGGCCTGCTTCGCCCTGGAGCTGCCGCCGGCCGAGTTCGACCTGTAAACAGACGGTCCGCCCGTTACAGCGGGGTGGCCGCCTGCAGGACGAGGAACAGCGCCACCGCCGCGTTCGCCGAGGACAGCGCGGACGCGGCGGTGCCGGCGGCCGCGATCCAGGCGGCCAGACCGGCCGCCGTGGCCGCGGGCGGCCACCAGCGCGCGGGCGGCACCGGCCCCAGCAGCGCGGCCACCCGCCGCGGCACCGGCCCGGGGGCGGCGAATCCGGCCAGCGTGGGGGCGGGTGTGCCCCGCGAGACCAGCGCCGCCTTGCCGACCGCCCGCGCCATCACCCTGCGGTCCCCGACCTCTCCGGCCGCCTCCTCGTCCGCCCATCGCTCCGCGCAGTAGGCCACCGCGGCGCGCAGCGCGTGCAGCAGGGGGTTCGCCCGCGCCGCCAGCTGGGCCACCAGCAGGTAGCGATGGTGCCGCCCGGCCAGATGTGCCTGCTCATGGGCGATCAGCGCCTGCCCTTCGCGGGCGTTCAGACAGTCCAGCATCGCGGTGGAGACGACGATCCGCGCCCGGCACCCACCCGGCCCGCCGGGCAGGGCGTACGCATACGCCTTGCCGTCGGGCAGCACCGCGACCGGCGAGTCCGGCATGCCGTCCAGCGCCGCCTGGGCCCGCCGCCGTACCGTCACATGCCGCACCAGGGTCGCCACACAGCCGGTGGCCACCACGGCCAGCGCGCCGATCGCGGCCTTCCCGGCCACCTCGTCGTACGGCACCGCCGCCCGCACCTCGGGGTCGGACCAGCCGTCCGGGAGCGGATTGCCCGGCAGTTGGGCCGTGCCGACGACGACCAACAGGCCCAGGCACAGCGTCGAGCACAGCGCGAGCACGCCCCCGACGAACGACAGCAGGCGGGTGGCGGCGCGCGGATGCAGATGCTGCTCGGCCAGGCGCGCGATCGGCAGCGCCGTCAGCGGCAGCACCAGGGGGAGGAAGACGAACACGCCCATGGTCAGTCCTCCGGCTCCCCCGCCGCCTCGCTCAGCAGATCGCGCAGCAGCCGCTCGTCGTCCGCCGACAGCCCGGTCACAAAGCTCGCCAGCACGGCCTCCCGGTCGTCCTGGCCATCCAGCACCCGGCGCATCCGCAGCGCGGCCAGGCCCGCCTCGTTGGCCTCGGCCCGCCATACGAACGACCGGCCCACCCGCTCCCGCGCCACCGCCTGCTTGGTGTGCAGCCGGGACAGGATCGTCATCACCGTCGTATACGCCAGGTCACCCTCGAGCCGCTCCTGCACCCAGGCCGCCGTGACCGGGCCACCCGCCCGGCACAGCAGATCCAGGACCTGCGCCTCCAGCTCGCCCTGCCCGCGCCGGCGGGAACGCGGGCGCGGACCGCCCTCGTCCGGGTTCAAGGGGTCGTGCCTCACCGTCCGTCTCCCTCCGCCAGGCCGCACCGCGCGGGCGACGCGCCACGCGCGACCGGCCGCCACAGGACCGTACCGCCTCCGCGGGCCCACATCGCCCTCCCATTTCTTCTACAGTGCTGTAGATTTTTCCTCCGGGCCCGTCAACCAGCACACCGAACACAGGAGGAGATCGTGGGAGTTTCCCTGTCCAAAGGCGGCAACGTCTCGCTCAGCAAGGAGGCACCGGGCCTGACCGCGGTCCTGGTCGGCCTCGGCTGGGACGTACGGACCACGACGGGCACCGACTACGACCTCGACGCCAGCGCCCTGCTCTGCGACGAAGCCGGGAAGGTCCCCTCCAACCAGCACTTCGTCTTCTACAACAACCTCAAGAGCCCCGACGGCTCGGTCGAGCACACCGGCGACAACCTCACCGGCGAGGGCGACGGCGACGACGAGTCCATCAAGGTCAACCTCGCCGCCGTGCCCGCCGAGATCACCAAGATCGTCTTCCCGGTCTCCATCCACGACGCCGAATCCCGCGGCCAGAGCTTCGGCCAGGTCCGCAACGCCTTCATCCGCGTCGTCAACCAGGCCGACGGCAACGAGCTCGCCCGCTACGACCTCAGCGAGGACGCCGCGTCCGAGACCGCCATGGTCTTCGGTGAGCTGTACCGCCACGGCGCGGAGTGGAAGTTCCGCGCGGTCGGCCAGGGCTATGCCTCCGGCCTGGCGGGCATCGCCTCCGACTACGGGGTCGGCGTCTGACGTCCCCGCCACCACCGCCGCCGCTGCCGGGCACGGGCCGGGCCCTTGGGCGCCCCGGCCCGGCGGCGGCACCGGCTGGTTCCAACTCACCGAGGGAACGGACATGACCGGCCCGTACGCATCCCAGGCACCGCAGGCATTGGACGCGGCGGACAGACCCGACTTCGAGCAGGTGCTGCACCAGGCGCTGAACACCCCGGAGATCCGTACGGCCCTGCGGAACGGCTCCGCCGAGGGCCCGGACCTCGAGGAGCTGCGCTCCCAGGCCCTGGCGGACGCCGCGTCCATCGCGGTGGCGGCGGCGACCGAGTACGGCGCTTATGTCCGGCAGCGCGCGCCGGCGTTGCCGGACGCGACGGCCGGAGGCCCGGCCGTATCCGGGGACAGGCCCGCGGACGGGTCCGGGGTCGGGCCCGGGCCGGGCGGGCAGGGGTTGCTGCCCGCGCTGGCGGTTCTGACGCCCGTGCTGGCCACGGTGGCGACCGTGGTCTTCCTTCTTCTCGGTCACACCCTGGGGCTCAGCGCCTCCCAACACCGAATGGCCGACACCCTGTTGACCGCCGCGCACACCACCGCTGTCATCGCGGCCGTCACCACCGCCGCCGGAGCCATCTGGCTGTTCACCACCGCCGTACGGCACCGCGCCACACCCGTCGACCGGGCCGAGCGGCACCGGGACGGCATCGCCGCGGCCCGCGACGCCTGGCGGCTGGCCCTCCTCGAACGCGGAGTCCTGCCGTATCTGCGCGGGCGACTGCGCGACAATCGCCCACAGGAGACGGCGGAACTCATCCGCCGTCCGCGCCTCGGCTACTCCAGCCCCGACTACGCCAGCCCTGACTACGCGAGCCCCGACTTCTCCGGCCCTGTCTTCACCCCACCCCACCACTCAGCGAAGAAAGCAGGTACCGATGCTCGGGATAAGTGAGCTGTCGCTCCTCCTCATCGTCGTCATCGTCATCCTCGGGGCCAGGAAACTTCCCGACCTGGTCCGCTCCATGGGCAAGTCGGCCCGCATCCTCAAGAGCGAGGCCAAGGCGATGAAGTCCGACGACCAGCCCGCCGTCACCGAGGACGGGTCCGGGCACCGCGTGATCCGCGCCGAGCCCGGCGATGTCATCCGGTCCCGGACGGAGACGACCGACCCCAACAGCGGCACCGGCACCGGCACCGGGCAGCGCTGACCCGCGCCGGCCGCCCCCTCCGGCCGGCCGCCAACTCACGGCGGAGCCGCCCCGAGCCCGCACAGCGCTCACGGAAGAGGGTGAGCAGCCCGACGCACAGCGCCACGCACAGAGCGCTCTCGCCTGTGCCTAGGCGCCGTCTCGCGGCATTCGGCTCACGCGGGCGCGGGTTTCGTCTCGGACCCTCCGGGTCCAAAGCGCCAGCAGGAGGAGGGGAAAGGGGGCGGCCGACCCGGCGTCCCGATCCCTCGGCCCGGCAGGCGGCCGAGCTCAAAACAGGCTCCGCTGCGCTCCACCGCAGCTGCTGCCGCGCGGTGGCCGACCAATCAGCCCAACGGTGCGCTCGGCCGGGGACGCGGGAGCGCGACGGACAGGCCAGCACCGACGGGCAGGACCGCCCCTCCCCCACCCCCTCTTAGAAAAACGCTTGATGCAGTACTTGATATAAAGCAAGCATTTTTTTAAGAGGGGGTGGGGGGAGAGCCCAACCGGACCGGCACCCACCGCCCCAGGCGACCACCCACCGTCCCACCGCCCACCAGCCGGTGAACACCACTTGGGCAAGACGGCGACGACGCCTCCGGCACCCCCTCCCCTCCCCGCTGCTGGCCGCTTTGCGCCAAAGGCGCGAGACGATGCCCGCACTCGGCGACCGGACCATGCCGCCCAACGGCGCCGGCCCGTCCGTCGCGCTCCCGCACCCCGGACCAGCGCACCGCTGAATGCAGTGGTCGGCCACCGCGCGGCAGCAGCTGCGGCGGAGCGCAGCGGAGCCTGTCTTGAGCTCAGCCACCCACCGGGCCAAGGAACCAGGACAACGGACCAGCCGCCCCCCTTCCCCCCTCCTGCTGGCGCTTTGGACCCGGAGGGTCCGAGACGAAACCCGCACCCGCGTGAACCGAATGCCGCGAGACGGCGCACAGGCCCAGGCGCAGCGCAGCCAACCCGCAGCACAGCCAACCCGCAGCACAGCGAAGCGAAGCGCTCAAGTCGCCACGTCGAACGCCTCGCGGTGCGCCGTGACTTCGAACCACAGAAGCTTTCCGCTGATGCGGAAGCGGTCATCGGCGAGTGGGTAGCCGCCCCAGTCGTCGGCACATTCCCGTCCCCGAGCGCCGGGCCGCGCTTCGGGCGAAGACCGCCCGCGCCTGCGGTCAGCAGGGCAGACTCACCAACGGCTGCAAGCCCTGCCCGGGCTGCACCACTTCAGCCGCCGTTGCTCAGCGGCTCCGGAAGACACTCAGCGGGCATGACGTACATCACACCCACGTCCGATGCCGTGCCTGTCCGCCCCGGACGGCGAAGACCTCAGCAGCCGCGCTCGGTACCCTGAAAACGTCGCGGTCCCCCCACCACCTACCTCCTCGTACGGTGCTGCTGTCCGTCGGCGTCGGTTTGCTCAGAGTCGGTCAGGATAGAGGTTGGTGCACACGTGCTGGTGGCGGATCGGTACCGGTTGGAGACACCCATAGGCCGCGGTGGGATGGGCGAGGTCTGGCGGGCCACCGATGAAGTGCTGAGACGGACCGTGGCCGTCAAACTGCTGCTCGGAGACGACCCCGCGTCGCAGGCGGCGGCCCGCTTCCGGCTGGAGGCCCAGACGGCGGCCCGGCTGAGTCACCCCAACATCGTCGGCGTGTTCGACTTCGGGGCGCGTGACGGCCGCTTCTATCTGGTGATGGAGCTCGTCGAAGGCCAGAGCCTGGCCCAGGAGTTGACCGCCCAAGGCGCGCTCCGCGCCGAGCGGGTGGCCGTCATCGCCGCCCAGGCGGCCGCGGGGCTGGCCTCCGCGCACCGTACGGGGATCGTCCACCGGGACATCAAACCGGGCAACCTGATGTCAGACGCCGACGGCACGGTCAAAATCGGCGACTTCGGGATCGCCCGGTTCGTCGACGACCCCGCCACCGCGCTCACCACGGCGGGGCAGATCATCGGCACCAGCCTCTACCTCGCCCCCGAGCGCGCTCTGGGACGGCCCGCGAGCCCGGCCTCCGACGTGTACTCCCTGGGCTGTCTGCTCTACCAACTGCTCACCGGAACCCCGCCGTTCCAGGCCGACACCTCCGCCGCCACGCTCGCCCAGCACATCGACGCCGCGCCCTTGCCGCCCAGTCAGCGGGGCGCGGGCCTGCCGCCCGCGTTCGAGAACTATCTGCTCGGCATGCTCGCGAAGCAGCCCGAGGGGCGCCCCACCGCGCAGCACATCGCCGACTGGTTCGGCTCGGGCGCCTGGCAGGGCCACCCGGAGCCCATGCCACAGCCCGCACCCGCGCCCATGCCGGGCCCGCCCCCGCACGCCCAGGTTTTCGGCACCGCGACGCCGCAGGCCCCGCCCGCGGCCGCGCCTGCAGCGGGCCCGCCCCGTGCGCCGGAGACGCCCTCCGTGGCCACGTACCGCCTGCCGCAGCCCGCCCCCGCCCGCCGCCCGGCCCGCGGCCACCGGTCCACGTCGGCGTCCCCATCCACGTCCCCTTTCGCGTCCACGCCCGCGCCCGCGTCCACGCCCGCGGCCACGCCCGCGAAGCGGCGCGGCGCTCGCGAACTCATCAGGCGCCGACCGAGAGTGGCGAGCCTGATCGCCGGTGCCGTGGCCTTCATCGCCGCGGTCCTGATCGGCATCGCCTGGTTCTCGACCGACAACAGCTCGGCGGACAGCCCGCACGGCACGACGTCCCCTCCGACCAGCTCCCCGTGAATAGACGGCGGTACGTCGCCCGAGGGGTGCCAGGCGGCTATCGCATCTGGGACAACCGGGGGCGCCGACGAAGGCGATGGCGGGGGCTCTGAGCCTCGGGCCGTGGCGCCTTCGCCTGGAGGTCCGCCGAGGCGGCTGCCAGGACCGCATGGGCACGGGGCGTGCTGAACTCGTGGGGGACAGTCGGCTGTTGCTGAGGGGCACGCCGGGCTGACCAGGCCCCGTGGGCCGGGACGGGAACGGCCGGGCAGCACGCAGGGCAGGGACGGGAACGGCCGGGCAGCACGCAGGGCAGGGACGGGAACGGCCGGGCAGCACGCAGGGCAGGGGCAGGCGCGGCCGAGCGCCCGCCCCTGCCCCCCCGTTCTCCTCCGCCTCACTCCGTACGCAGCGCCGTGGCCGTACGCGTCCGGGCCGCCCAGCCCGCGGGGAGCAGGGCCCCGGTGGCCGCGATCAGCAGGCCGCCGAGGCCGAGCAGAAGCAGCTCGGGCGAGGCGTAGACGTCGAGGGCCGAGGTGGGGAGGGTGAGTCCGGCGCTGTGGCCCATGGCGGGGACGACCGCCGCGTGCAGGGCCAGACCGGCCGGGACGCCGAGGGCGCCGCCCGCAAGACCCACCACGACGACCGAGGCGAGGACCATCGCGACGGTCTGCCGCGGGGTCATGCCGAGCGCTTTGTGGACGCCCAGGTCGTGGACGCGTTCGCGGGTGTCGAGGACGACCGCGTTGAGCACGCCCAGCCCAGCGACGGCGACGAGCATCAGGGTGAGGAGCGCGGCCAGCGCGTCGAGGACGAGGATCAGCTCGCTCTCGCCCCCGGAGGGGCCGGTGTGCGCGGTGACGTCCAGCGAGCCGAGCGCGGAGTTCAGGGCGGTGACGTAAGCGGCCGCGTCCGTGCCGGGCTTGAGAGTGATGCGGTAGCTGTCGACAGGAGTGCCCGTGGGGGCGAGCGTCGCGGCGTCGGTGAGGACGTTCATGCCCTGGTTCCGGGGGTCGAAGACCTCTCCCACCATCCGGACCCGGATCGTCTTGCCGTCGTGGTTCAGGGCGACGGTGTCCCCGAGCCGGGTGCCGGTGGCGGCGAGAAACTGGGTCGGTACGACGGCCTCGCCCGGCTGCTCGAACCATCTGCCGGAGACCTTCTGGTAGTTGGCCCAGGTGGCGTCCCCGGCGAAGGTGTGGAGATCGGTGGTGCCGGACAGCCCGGCGATGGTCACCTCGGTGGCGGCGGTGGCGTAGTACGCGCGGGTCCCCGGTTGGGCCTTGATCGCCGCGGTGATCGCGGCGGGGTCGGCCGTGATCCGCGGCGGACCGCCCGGGCCCTTGCGGTGCGGGCCGGACCCGTTGTCCGTGCCGGGACCGCCGTTCGAGCCGGGACCGCCGTTCGAGCCGGGGCCGCCCTCGGGGCCGGGGCCTCCGTCCGGGCCGAGGACCGCCGCGTTGGCGTCGACCGTGACATCGGCCCTGTCGTGCTCCCTGGCGTCCTGCACCCGGTTCAGCGAGGCGGCCAGGCCCACGGCGAAGGTGACGGCGGTGGCCCCGAAGGCGACGGCCGCGACCATCGCGGCGGCGCGGGCGGGGCGGGCGAAGGGGCGGGCCAGGCCGAGGCCGATCGGGCGGGGCAGCGGGAGCCGCCCGGTCAGCCGGACCACCGCCCGGCCGCGGCTCGGGCGCGCGGAGCGGCCGAAGGCGAGCGCGTCTACGGCCCGCAGCCGACCGGCCCGTGCCGCGCTCGCCCACGCGGTCACCGCCACCAGGCCGAGCGCCCCGGCGGCGACCGCGACCACGACCCACGGGACAATCGTCAACGCGGCGGTTCCGTAAGCCTCTTCGGCCTGGGACAGAACGGGACGGGTCAGGAGGACGCCCGCTACGACGCCGACCACGGTGCCGAACGCCGCCGGGATCAGGGCCTGGGCCATATAGGCCCGTACGACCTGGGCGGGGGTGAACCCGAGCGCCTTGAGGACGCCGATCCGCCGCAGCCCGCCGCCGACCGCACCGGCCACCACATTCCCCACGATCAGCACCGCCATGATCAGGCCGAGCACGCCGAAGGCGACGAGGAACGGCACGAACACCGCGGTCTCCTGCTCGGCCTCCCGTTTGACGGCGAGCCAGGGCTGGTCGCCGACCCGCGCCCCGGCGGGCACCGCCGCCGTCACCGCCGCGCGCCCCGCGGCGATCCGGGCGCCGGTGTCCGCGTGAGCGAAGCGGTAGAGCATCTGATAGCCGGGGCGAACGCCGGGCCCGGTCAGCGCGGCGATCTGGGAGGGGGCCACCCAGGCGTCGGCGGTGCGGCTGACCGAGCGGGCCACGCCGACCACGGTCAGCGTCGGGTCGCCGGGCAGGTCGGGGAAGTTCAACCGCAGGCCCGGCGAAGGGGGCACGCCGGCCTCGGCGGACAGCACGATCTGGCCGGGCCGGGTGGCCCAGACCCCCTGGGTCAGGGTGACGCGGTCGACCGGATCGCGGCCGGGATCGGCGCGGCCGACGACCGACATCGGTGCGAGCTTCTGGCCGTCGAGGCTCGGGGTGACCGACGCGGTCGGGAAGGGCCCGGCCGCCGCCGTGACCCCACGGGCGTCCGCGGACCCGGCCAACTGCGCGGCCGTGGCCTTGGCCGCGTCGTACCGCACCGACAGATGCGCGCCGCGCTGCTTGGCGAAGGCGTCGGCGAACGGCGCGCTGGAGGCCACGAGCAGCGAGGCGCACAGGACGGCCGCGGTCACCGCCATCGTGGTGGCCAGGCCGATCACTGCGTTCTGCACCCGGCGGCGGCGCACCCCCGAGCGCACGACGCGGCCCAGGGCGCTCATCGGGCCTCCTCCGCCATGACGGTGTGCCCTTCTGCGGCGATCCGGCCGTCGACCAGCCGGACCGTACGCGTCGTACAGGACTGCGCGAGCCCGAGATCGTGGGTGACCAGGACCACCGTCTGCCCGGCGGCGTTGAGCTCGGTGAGCAGATCGCGGACGGCCTCGCCCGCGGCGGTGTCCAGCGCTCCGGTCGGCTCGTCGGCCAGCAGCAGCGCGGGCCGGTTGACCAGGGCCCGGGCCACCGCGACGCGCTGCCGCTCGCCGCCGGACAGCCGGCCCGGGTAGGCGTCGGCGTGCCGGTCGACGCCGAGCGACTGGAGCAGTTCGGCCGCGCGCCGGTGAGCCGCGCCGCGCGACCGGCCCGCCATGCGCGCGGGCAGGGCGACGTTGTCCTCGACGGTCAGATCGTCGAGCAGATTGAAGAACTGGAAGACCATGCCGATCTTCGCGCGCCGGAAGCGCGCCGAAGCCGCCTCGCCCAGGGTGTCCACGCGCACGCCGTCCACCGTGACCGTTCCGGAGTCCGGCCGGTCCAGGCCCGCGATCAGATTGAGCAGTGTGGACTTGCCGCTGCCGGACGGCCCGAGGACCGCGACGGCCTCCCCGGGCCGCACGGTCAGCGACACGTCGTCCAGCGCGGGCGGCCCCCCGTCGTATCCGCGGCTCACATCCCGCAGTTCGATCACCGGCGTGGTCATGCACATCTCCCTCGATACGTACGCGTCTGGCGCGATTGGACGCTAGGCGTGGGGCCTGCCGGGGCACGTCGCTCGGCCGGGGCATTTCCAGTACCGCGCTGGGATGAGGGTGGCCGGTGTCATCCCCGCGATGTAGGCGAGCGATGTACGGGCGGACGGCCCCCAGGACCGGCGGGAGGATGTGGCGGGGCCGGGCCGGTGGCCAGAATGGGCCGGTGATGAACGTGCCGTTGGCGGACCGGCTGCGCGGAGCGGCCAAGGCGCTCAAGCGCGCGACCGGCCCGCTGCCCCGCCCCACCCGCCGCGGCCTGGTCTTCGACGCGGCGCTGGCGCTGGTCCTGGCCGTCGTCACGGTCCAGTACGCCGTGGAGCACGCGGACGGGCAGGTCAGGGCGGTCGTCGACGGCGTGGTCGAGCCGTGGTTCCCCGCCGGATCGCCCGAGCCCGAGCCCCCACCCGCGCCGCCGCTGCTCCCGGGCGGCCCGCCCCCGGTCCCGGACTGGCAGGGCGGCTGGTTCGTCCCGGCGGCCGTGGCGGTGCTCGCCTCGGCGCCGCTCGCGCTGCGCCGCCGGTATCCGCTCGCCGTGCTGTGGATCGTGACGGTCGCGGTCGCGCTGACGCCGACGGAGACGCCCAGGATCACCTCGTACGCCTGCGTGATCGCCGCCTACGGCGCCGCGGCCTACAGCCCGTACCGGGTGGCCACGCTGGCGAGTCTGCCGGTGGCGGTGTTCGCGCTGAGCAGGCTCGCGGACGGCTCGCTGCCCGTCGTCCAGAACGAGTACGTCCCGCTGCTGATCCTGGTGCCGATCGTGGTGGCGGCCAATGGGCTGCGCACCTGGCAGCTGCGGGCCGGCGAGAGCCACGCGCGCATGTCGGCGCTGGAGCGCGAGCGGGCCGAGGAGTTGCGCCGCGCCGCCGAGCAGGAACGCGCCCGTATCGCGCGCGAGTTGCATGACGTGGTGACGCACAACGTGAGCGTGATGATCATCCAGGCGGGGGCCGCCCGCAAGGTCATGGCGGCCACCCCCGACCGGGCCCGCGAGGCGCTGCTCGCGGTCGAGGCGAGCGGCCGGGCGGCCATGGCCGAACTGCGCCACGCCATGGGCCTGCTGACGATGGACGACGGCGCCAGAGGCGGCGCCTCCGACAAGGCCGAGGCCACCTCGGACCTGGCCCCGGACCTCGCCCCACAGCCGGGCCTGGGCCAGTTGGACGCGCTGGTCGCCCGGGTGCGGGAAGCCGGGCTGCCAGTCGAGCTCACCGTGTCCGGGACGCCGCGCCCCGTACCGTCCGGGGTCGGCCTCGCCGCGTACCGCGTGGTGCAGGAGGCGCTGACCAACACCGTGAAACACGCGGCCGGATCGAAGGCGGCGGTCACCGTCGACTACGGCGACGACCGGCTGCGGGTGGCGGTCACCGACACCGGCGGCACCCCGAGCGCGTCCGCGGCGGCCGGCGGCGGGCGCGGGCTGATCGGCCTGCGCGAGCGGCTGGCCGTCTACGGTGGGACCCTGCACACCGGGCCACGCCCCGGTGGCGGTTACCGCGTCGAAGCAACCATCCGTTGCTCAAAGTCTCAGTGACTCTCAGCATTCCAGACGTTTCTGCCTGAAAGGTCCGTGACGGTGTCACCAGAGCGCGAGTTGCGCTTCGGCGTCCTGACGACGGTCTCCCGTTTCCTTCCGCCGCGGATGCGGCAGGCTTGCGCCACCTGCCCGCCCGCCCCGGCCGGTGTTCCGGCCGAGGCGTTGGCGACGGGTCTTGCGGTCGGCTCCACGGGGCTTCGACACGCGCGGCGTGTCCTGGTCTCCGGCCACTCCGGTACCAGTGGTACAGGCCGCCGCGAGAGCGACCAGATTGCGCCCTGCGTTCTCGTCCCGGTCCAGGACCAGGCCGCAGGCATCGCAGGTGAAGACTCGAACATGCAGCGGCAGCTTGGCTTTCACCACGCCGCAGTTCGAGCAGGTCTTGGAGCTGGGGTACCAGCGGTCCGCCACGATGGTGGGACAGGCGTTCCGTTGGCCCTTGTAGGTGAGCTGGCGCCGGATCTCCCCGAACCCGGCATCGGCCACACGGCGGGCGAGCCGTTTGTTGCGGAGCATTCCGGCGACGTTGAGGTCCTCGACCGCCACGGTCCCGTACTCGGCACGCACACGGGTGGTGAACTTGTGCAGCGCATCGGTGCGCAGGTTCGCCACCCGGTGGTGGCGCCTGTTGCGCTCGCGGTTGGCCTTCTCCCACCGCCTCGACGGCTTCCGGCCGGTCCTGCGGTCAGGACCCTGCCGCCGGCAGACGCGGCGGGAGTGGAACCTCAGCAGTTTGAGGACGCCGTCCAGGTGCTTCGGGTTCGGCTCGTACCGTGTCTGGCCGGAACTGTCGGCCAGGACCGCGAGGTGCCCCACGCCCAGGTCGATCCCGACCGCCGTATCCGGCCGGGCAACGCGGGTGATCTCCCGGGCTGCCTCCACCTGGAGGGAGACGAACCATCGCCCGCGCTCATGCCGGACGGTCGCGGACAGGATGCGCGCCATGCCGGCCTGGATGCCGGCCAGGAGTTTCCGCGTGGGTTCGTGGGTGCGGATCGTGCCCAGCCGGGGCAGGGTGACGTGTCGGCCGTCCGGCTCCAGGCGGATCGTGCCGGTGGTGAACCGGCACGTCAGGCGGGCCTTCCGCTTCGGCTTCCGGCGCGGGACACCCATCCGGCGCCCTTTGCGTTTGCCCTGCTTGGACTTGGCGTAGTTGTCGAACGCGGCGGCCGCGTTCGCCAGGCCGGTGTTGTATGCCTCCTTGGAATTCTCCTCCCACCGCCCGGCGAATCTCGGGTCGGTGGCCTTGATCCGGTTGAACTCCTTGCGCAGCGCGGGCAGCGACCACGGCCGCCACGGCGTCAACTCCTCCTCACCCAAGCCGTAGGTGGCTTCGGCCCTGCGCTGCCACCACGAGGCCGTCACCCACGACACGGCCCAGTTATAGGCGGCACGGGCGGCACCGCAATGCGAGCGCAGCGCCCGCCCCTGCCCCGCGTTCGGATCGAGAGCGAACTTGTAAGCCTGCACCACACAGCCAGACCGCGGCCCGAACTTCCCCCTCACGTGGCTGCCTCCCCCTGCTCGAAGATCCCCTCACCGCACCCAGCGAGCACCACACACAAAGGTCACGCATTCGACGAAGGAACACCCGTTTCCATCCGGGAAGGCAAAGACCCGGGCCCATACCAGGCAGGACACGCCATGACACACCGCCCCGGTCAGAGAGCTTCACGCCATCACGACACAAACCGAGAGAGACTGAGATGCACTGATGGATTACTCGGCAGCTGTCATCCCCCTGGAGGAGATGTGCCCCCTGGAGGAGAGGTGACCGGGCCGCTGCGCGTGGTGGTCGCCGACGATCAGGCGCTCGTCCGTACTGGTTTCACGATGATCCTGGCGGCCGACGGCATCGACGTCGTCGCCGAGGCGGCGGACGGCGCCGAGGCCGTCGAGGCGGTCCGGCGCACCCGGCCGGATGTGGTGCTGATGGACATCCGGATGCCGGAGGTGGACGGCCTGGAGGCCACCCGGCGCATTCTGGCCGGTGCCCCCGGCGAGCCCCGCGTAATCATCCTGACCACGTTCGACCTCGACCATTTCGTCTACGCGGCGCTGTCCGCCGGGGCCAGCGGCTTCCTCCTCAAGGACGTCACCCCCGAGCATCTGGTCGCCGCCGTCCGCATGGTCCGCGACGGCGACGCGCTGCTGGCCCCGGCCATCACCCGCCGCCTCGTGGAGCGTTACGCCCGCCGCGACCCCGACACCTCCGCGCTCCACCGCGACCTGGCCGCGCTGACCCCGCGCGAGGCGGAGGTGCTGCGGCTGCTGGCCCAGGGCCTGTCCAACGCCGAACTCGCCGCCCGCCTCCACCTCTCCGAGGCCACCGTCAAGACCCATGTCGCCCGCATCCTCGCCAAGCTCGGGCTGCGCGACCGGGTCCAGGCCGTGGTCGTGGCGTATGAAACCGGGCTGGTCAGCCCCGGTGCGCGACGGGATGCCGTGGGCGGCTGAGAACAACCCTGAGAAGAACCGCCCCCGTTTACGTATCTCTTCGGTATGCGACGACAACCGATGAGGGGCGGCCCGGTGAAAAACAGGAAGAGACATAAGCGGTCCCGAGTGATCGTTATGTCCGTGGTCGGCGTGACGGCCTTGGCTGTCGGGGGCGGAGCGCTCCTGATGACCGACAACAACGCCTCGGCCGCCAAGGAGACCCCGGCGCAGCAAGCGGCCGCCCGGGCCGGCATGACGGTCAAGTGCCCGGATGTCGCCACCAGCCTGTCGAACGTGCCGCAGCAAGCGCGGCCCGCCGTCAACAACGAGCTGGCGAAGATGGACAGCCAGGTCGCCGACGCGTACCAGCGGCTCGCGGAGCCGGGCGCGAAAGCCGACCAGGAGTCCGTACGCACCCGCGTACTGGACCCGCTGACATCCGAACGGCGGCAGACCCTGGACCGGATCGCCACCGAGATCGAGAAGGTACAGCCCCGCCCGTCGGGCCTGGACTCGCTTGCGGCCTGCACGCTCAAGCAGGACCAGGCGGCTGCCGCGAACGCCCAGGCCGCGGCGCCGAACACCCCCGCGGCGGGGGACGCGGCCCCGGCCGCGGGCGCCCAGGGCACGGGCGCACAGGGCACGGGCGGTCAGCAGCAGTCCGGCCCGCAGCGGGCGGACTTCGTGGACATCCGCAAGGTCAGGCCCAACGTCAAGAACCCCCGGGTGCAGGCCAAGGGCTCCAAGGGCACCTTCTCCTCGCGCTGCGGACGCAACGAGAACAAGCACTTCAACTCCGACAACGTCATCGTGGCCCCCGGCGTGAGCAACGGCGCCCACCACATGCACGACTACGTCGGCAACAAGAAGACGGACGCCTTCGCCTCCAACCAGGTCCTCGAATCCGCCGGGACCACCTGCACCAACGGCGACCGCTCCACCCACTACTGGCCGGTCCTGCGGCTCCAGGACGGCACGAAGGAGTTCGACGCGGGCGCCCCGGGCGGCGGTACGGAGGGCAACGTGGGGCGCATCCTGCGGCCCACCTCCGTACAGCTCAGCTTCAAGGGCAACCCCGTCTCCAAGGTCGTGGAGATGCCCAAGTTCCTGCGCATCATCACCGGTGATGCCAAGGCGTTCACCAACGGCACGGCCAACGCCAACGCGTCCTGGAGCTGCACCGGATTCGAGAACCGCCAGCTGAAGGACAAGTACCCGGTGTGCCCGAAGGGCAGCAACGTGGTGCGCACGTTCAAGTTCCAGAGCTGCTGGGACGGCAAGAACATCGACAGCGCGAACCACCGTACGCATGTGGCGTTCGCCCGCGCGGACGGCTCGTGCCAGCAGGGGTTCAAGGCCATTCCGCAGCTGGTCCAGCGGATCACCTACAAGCTCGCACCCGGCGCCCGCAACTTCGCGGTGGACAGCTTCCCCGAGCAGTTGCACAAGCCGGTGACGGACCACGGCGACTTCATCAACGTAATGTCGCAGAAGCTGATGAAGCAGGCCGTGAGCTGCATCAACAGCGGCCGCAAGTGCGGCTGACACACTGACGACCCGGCAGGGGGATGCCCTCCCCTGCCGGGTCCTTTACGTTTCCGCTCAGACGGCGGGCGCGGGCCGCAGGCCCAGAGCCTTGAAGGCGATGCGCTGGTCGACGTAGAGCAGGGCCATCGTGGTCCCGCACATCACCGTGGCGAAGGCCAGATGCCCCGCCACCGACGTCACCTCGGCGCCGACCGCCCCCAGGGCGGCATGCGCGCCCAGACGCAGGGCGATCAGCCCGAAGGCGATCTTCCGGGTGCGGGAGTTCTTCAGCATCGCCCGCACCAGCTTCATCCGGCGGCGCAGCACGGTCAGCCCCACCACGATATTGACGGCGGCGAAGGCCGCGATCACCATCCAGGCGCCCGACCAGGCGTGACACAGGTCGTACGCCGCGCCGCACACGCCCTCGAAGGCGAAGAACCACACCGGCAGCGGCTTGACGTCCGCGAGGTCCGCGGCGGGCGCCGTGGCCTGGACCCGGTCCCGCTGCTTGGTGATGGTGGCGTTCATGTCCGTCCCTCGGTGGTCGGTGTCGCGCTTCCTGCTGACACTTCGATCCTGCCGATCGCCCGCCGCGGAGGGCAGATCCGGCCATCACCACCTGTCGATGACAAATGTCAGTGCCCGCCCGCTGAACAGAAGCTTCCGCTGCCGCCCCACTGCTACGCTCCGTCCGACTCGCCCTCGAGGCGCATACGGGGCCCCACACCCGAGGACCTGGTTCACCCCCGCCACCACGGCGGAATCCACCGTTCTGGGAGGCCCCTTTGAGACGCCCTGCCCGTCGTCCGTTACTTGCCGCCGCCATCGTCGCCCTCGTCGCGAGCGCCACCTCGACCACCGGCGCGAACGCCGCGGACACCCCGCTGCCGATCCAGACGGACGGCGTCTGGGGCATCGACTTCGCGGGCGGCACCTTGACCACCGTGGAGCACAGCGCGTCCCGCGAGCAGTACGTCATGACACGGCGGGTCGCTCCGGACGGGTCGACCGCGGCCACCCGGGTCCCGATGATGTACGCCGGTACGTTCGCCGACGGGGACCACATCAAGCGCGTGCCGTGCGACGCGGGCGACTGCGTCCCGCTGATGGGCTCCGGCAACGGCGACGTCGGCCTTGTCTTCGTGAACGACGACAAGGAATACGTCCAGATCCGGACCAGCCCCAACTCCTACCACGGCGTGGAACCGGCCGTGACGGGCGCCCGGATCGTGGATGTCACCGGCCGCTACTTCCTCCACAACGCCCAGTCGACCAGCAAGCAGTACCTCGACGACCTCCAGCCGTACCGCACCACCGACGTCCGGATCACCCGCTCCATCACCGCCGCCTCCGTATGGGGCACCCGGCTGTGGGCCGCGGGCTCCACCGCCGGGACGGTCACCCAGACCGACATCAAGACGAAGAAACTCGTCGAGACGGTCGCCACCGGCGCGCCCTGCGTCATCAAGGAACTGCAGGTCATGGGCCGCTGGGTCTACTGGAGCTGCGGCACGGCCAGCCCGGCCGGGGTGTACGACCGCACGGCGAAGAAGAGCTTCACCGTCCCCTCAGGACCCGCCCTGGTAGGCGACGGCTACCTGGTCCGCCACGACCGAACCGCCGGCCACCTCCTGCTCACGGACTTCCACACAGGCACCGCGACCGCCCCGCGCCCGATCGCGGACCTGCCGGCCGGTAATACGGCCGACCAGCGCCGGCTCACCTGGGCCGTGGACAAGTGGGGCGGCGATATCGCGTACGTCGACCCCGCCAAGGCCATCCACGTCGTGCCCAGCGGGGTGCCCAGCCAGTCCCTGGCGAAGATCGAGTCCGATGTGGACGACAATTCCCTGGACGTGGACAACCCGCCCTGGGGCAGCACCTGGCAGTTCAACAAGCCGGTGACCTGGACCTTCACCGTCAAGAACGCGAGCGGGCGCACCGTCCGCACCCTCACGGGGAGCGGCAGCCCCCAGGCGGACGTCGCGTGGGACGGCAAGACCGACGCGGGCACGTACACCGCCAACGGCCGCCACACCTGGACGCTGACCGCCAAGGCCGTCGAGGGCGCGGGCACGAGCACCACCACCGGGGAGATCGTCGTAAGCGGCGCCTGACCGGCGGGACACGGCATACATACGGAAATCGCACAACGACGATAAATGGGGGCTGACATGGCACTGTTCGGCAACGCACACACTGTCGACCCGGCGGCGGCGCAGAAGGACTACGAGCGGCTGCTGGGACAGGGTGAGCAGGTGCAGGCCGCGTATCAGTTGATACGGGACACCATCCTCTTCACCGACCGCCGACTCATCCTCGTCGACAAGCAGGGCATCACCGGCAAGAAGGTGGAGTACCACTCCGTCCCGTACAAGAGCATCACCCACTTCGCGGTCGAGACCGCTGGCACCTTCGACCTCGACGCGGAACTCAAGATCTGGATCTCCGGCACCGCCGCCCCGATCGAGAAGACCTTCACCAAGGGGGTCGACATCTATGAGGTGCAGGCGATCCTGACGCAGTTCGTGGCGAAGTAGCGAGGTCTTCACGATTCCGCATGGGGGCTGAGCGGGCGGTATCGGGGTGCAGATCAGACGGGTTGTACCGATCACCCCTACCGCACTGCTCAGGAGGGCGAGCGGGCCGCCTCGTCTCAGAGGGGGACGGCGACGGCGTTGAACGTCGTTTCCGGTGTCTGGGGCGAGGTGAAGCGGGCATTGACGAGGTAGAGGCGGTCGGCCCAGCGGGCGACGGTGGTGGGGACGTCGAAGCGGGGGTCGGTGATCGTGCGGCGCAACGTCGCCGTGCGGGCTCTGGTGTCGAGGTCGAAGACGCTGATGAGGTTCAGCCGGTTCTGTACCACGTACAGTGTGCGGCCGATACGGAGGAGGCCGTCGCCGTTGGCCACGTCGGCCGCGCCGACGAGCGCGATCTCCTTGGCGCGACCGCTCCTCAGGTCCACGCGGTAGAGCCTGCCGGGCGAGCTGCTGACGACGATCAGCCCTCGGCCGTCGAGGGTGCCGACGACGCCGTTGGCGTTGTAGACGTTGGGCGTCTGTACCCAGTCGCCACCGAGCCGCAGGCGGCGGACCTCTCCGGCGCGGCCGCGCGGTAGACGACCCGCGCGGTCCCTGCGCCGCCGCCTGAGATGTACAGCAAGCCGTCCTCGTCCAGCTTGAGCCCCACGGCCACCGTGCCCGTGGTGCCCTTATGGATGACTCGGCCCTTGCCCGTGCGCAGATCGGTGCGGTAAACCGCGCCGTTGGCGCGTGAGCCCATATAGGCGTACGGCCTGTGGCCGATGGTGATCCCTTCAGGGATGAAACCGTCGGGGAGCGGGAACTCGGTCGGCCACGCGGCGGCCTGCGCCGCGGAGAAGGGTGCGGCGCGTCGGCTGGGGGTGGTTCTGGGTTCGACTCGTCATGCCTCGCAGTCTCACGCGCGGGCGATCGATGAGTCCAACACATGCCTGTCACTTCATCGATCTCGATACGAGATAGGTCTACAACGGCAGGGCTACCAGGGCCCCTTCCATGGCCCGCCCGAACGGGGCACGACGAGCCCGAACTCGTACGCCAGCATCACCGCCTGGGCCCGGTCGCGGGCGCCGAGTTTGGCCAGGACTCGGCTGACGTGGGTCTTGACGGTCTCGGCGCTCACCGTGAGGCGGGCGGCGATCTCGGCGTTGGACAGGCCCTCCGCGATGAGCCGGAGCACTTCGGTTTCGCGCGGGGTCAGGAGGGCGAGCGGGGAGGGTTCGGCGGTGTGGGGGCGTAGGCGGACGAACTCGCCGATGAGGCGGCGGGTGACGGTGGGGGCGAGCAGGGCTTCGCCGGCGGCGACCACGCGTACGGCCTCGAAGAGGCGTTCCGCGGTCATGTCCTTGAGGAGGAAGCCGCTGGCGCCGGCGGCCAGGGCGTCGTAGACGTACTCGTCGAGGTCGAAGGTGGTCAGCATGACGATGCGCGGGCCACGGCCGGGTCCGGCGCCGGTCCCGGCACCCGCCCCGGCACCCGCGATGATGCGGCGGGTGGCCTCGATGCCGTCCAGGACCGGCATACGCACATCCATGAGGACGACGTCGGGGCGCGTCTCGCGGCAGACCCCCACCGCCGCGGCGCCGTCCGCCGCGCTGCCGACGACGGACAGGTCGGGCTGGGTGTCCAGCAGTGCGCCGAATCCGGCGCGCACCACGTCCTGGTCGTCGGCGATGACGATGCGTACGGTCATGCGGCCGCCTCGCGCAGCGGCAGTTCGGCCGCGACGACGAAGCCGCCCGCTGGGCCGTGTTCGGTGTGCAGGGTGCCGCCGGCCATGGCGACGCGTTCGCGCATGCCGAGGAGGCCGTGGCCGGCGTCGGGGGTGGAAGCAGGGTCGGTGAGGGCTGGTCCCGCGCCGATGTCGCGTACGGTGACGCGCAGTGCGTCCTCGGCGTAGTGGAGTTCGACGTCGACCGGTGCGCCGGGGGCGTGTCGGCGGGCGTTGGTCAGGGCCTCCTGGACGATGCGGTAGGCGGTGAGCTGCAGGCCCGGGTCCAGGGGGGTGATCCGGCCGCGTACGACGAGCCGGACCCCGCCGCCCGCGGTGTCGCGGGCCTCGTCGACGAGGGTGAGCAGCTGGTCGAGTCCGGGCTGTGGCCGGCGCGTCGCGGGCGCCTCGGCCGACGCGTCGTCGCGCAACACGCCCAGCAGGCGGCGCATTTCGGTGAGCGCCTGCCGGGCCGTGTCGCCGATCGCCAGTAGCCGCTCGGCGCCCAGCGGGGGCAGCCCGGGGGTGGTCAGCCGGGCGGTCTCGGCCTGCACGGACAGGGTGGAGATGTGGTGGGCGACGACATCGTGGAGCTCGCGGGCGATCCGGGCCCGCTCGCCGCGCGCCGCGTGTTCCAGCACGGTGTGCGCGTACGCCCCCTCGGCCGCGGACCGGGCGGCGGCCTCGCCGCCGGCCCGCCGTGCCGCGCCGGCGGCGAGCGCGGCCGCGGCGCCCACCAGCAGGGCTACGCCGAAGGGCTTGCCGCCCGCCGCGGTTGGGGCCGGGCCCACCGTGTATGCCACGAAGGGGACGGCGAGCAGGAGCGTGGTGCGGGGCGAGCGGCGCAGTCCGGTCAGATAGAGCAGTGCGGCGAGGGCGGGCAGCGCGGCGGCGCAGGGCAGCCGGCCGCTGAGTGGGGTCAGCAGGACCGCGGCCGTCACCGCCGAGGCGGCGGGGAGGAGTTGGCTGCGGGCGAAGGCGAGCGGTGCGGTCGAGCCGAGGACCAGGGCCAGGGTGAGTGGGATGTCGGCGGCCGGGGGCCGGTCGTCGAGGGGTACGACGGCCTGGAGCAGCCCGGCGGCGCACAGCGCCGCGGCCGCGACGAGCGGCAGGTCCGGCGCCCGGCCGAGCCGCCGCAGCGCCGACACCCCACGCCCCGCCGCCCTGCGCGCCCCGATCGCCCCTCGCCCGTCAGCGACACGCCCGACCGCCCCGCGCCCGTCGGCGGCGAGCCTCGCCGCTGCGCGCTCAGCCGCCCCGCGCCCGTCAGCGACGCCCCCGTCAGCAGCGCGCCCCGCCGCCCCACGCCCGGCTGTCCCAGCCGCTACGCGCCCCGCAGCCCGCTCCGCCACGCCGGCCAGGGGCTTTCTCCACCTCACGCCGGTCATTATGCGGCGTGCGGCGCTCCCTGCCGTCCCCCGTGCGGGGGACACCCGGGCCGGAAAGATTCCCCACCGGCGTGACGGCCTGCCGAACACCGCTGCGTAGCGTCCCTGGACATGGCGAAAACCATGACGGGCCTCTCGATCGAGGCCCACGAACTGCGGAAGCGCTATGGGCCCACGGCGGCCGTGGACGGGCTGACGTTCGCGGTGCGGCCCGGGCTGGTCACCGGGTTCGTCGGGCCCAATGGCGCGGGGAAGTCGACGACCATGCGGATGGTGATGGGGCTCGACGCCCCGGACGGGGGCACCGCCATGATCGGCGGCCGGCCGTACGCCTCGCTGCGCGAGCCGTTGAAGGTCGTCGGGGCGCTGCTGGATGCCGAGGCGGTGCATCCCGGGCGTCGGGCGCGCAGCCATCTGCTGTGGCTGGCGCGGTACAACGGGCTGCCCGCACGGCGGGTCGACGAGGTGTTGGAGCTGGTCGGGCTCGCGTCCGCCGCGCGGCGGCGGGCGGGGGGCTTCTCGCTGGGGATGCGGCAGCGGCTCGGTATCGCGGCGGCGCTGTTGGGCGATCCGCCGGTGCTGATTCTGGACGAGCCGGTCAACGGGCTCGATCCCGAGGGCATCCAGTGGATCCGTGGCTTTCTGCGGTCGCTGGCCGCCGAGGGGCGCACCGTGCTGGTCTCCAGCCACTTGATGAGCGAACTGGAGGACACCGCCGACCACGTCATCGTCATCGGCCGGGGCCGACTGCTCGCGGACACCGATGTGGCGACGCTGCTGGCCGCCGCGTCCAAGGGGCGCGTGACGCTGCGTACCCCGCGCCGCGCGGAAGCGGTGACGGCGCTGACCGGGGCCGGGGCCGAGGTAGCGGTGTTGGGGCCCGACCGGCTCACCGTGGACGGGCTGGCCGCCGAGCGCGTGGTGGCGCTGCTCGGCGCGGGCGGGGTGCCGTTCTCGGAGGTGGCGGCGCATCGCGCCTCACTGGAGGAGGCCTATCTCGAGCTGACTCGGGACGCCGGGGAGTTCCGGGCAAAGGAGGGCTCGTGATACGCGCTATCCGCGCCGAGTGGACCAAGCTGATATCGGTGCGCAGCACCGCCGTCGCCCTGCTGGCCGCCGTCGCCCTGACCGTCCTCATCGGCTATCTCGCCGCGCAGGGCGGCCACGGCAACGCCAACGACGCCCCGCAGACCGTCGACCACTTCAGCTTCGTACACCGCGGACTCGCCGGCGACGGCTCCGTCACCGCGCGCGTCGCGCGACAGAAGGAGAGCGCCCCCTGGGCGAAGTCCGGCGTCGTCATCAAGGCGTCCACGGCCAGCGGCTCCTCCTACGTCGCCCTGATGGTCACCCCCGACCACGGCGTACGGATGCTGGCCGACGCGAAGACCGAGATCACCGGCGGCGGCGACACCAACGCCCCCGTGTGGCTGCGGCTGACCCGCTCGGGGCGGGATGTGACCGGGTACGAGTCGGCGGACGGCCGTACGTGGCGGAAGGTCGGGACCCTCACCGCCCGCGCGCTGCCGGACAAGGCGCAGACGGGGCTGTTCGTGGCCTCCCACGGGCGCAACCATGAGCGCCTGGCGGGCCCCGGCAATATCCTGGGCGGCTTCCGTCCCACGATCGGCCGGGCCGTCTTCGACCATGTCGCGCTGGCCCCGGCAGGGGCTTTCACTGCGGACGACTGGCGGTTGACGGACGTGGCCGAGGCCCCCGTGACGGCCGGCCCGCCCGTGGAGATCCGTACGGCGGCCGAGGCCCCCGGCACCCTGCGGCGCGCCGGCGGCACGTTCACCGTCACCGGGAGCGGCGACCTGGGCCGTGTCGGGTTGGCGGGCGTCGGCAGCGAGCTCCATGGCTTCGACCGGGTCAAGAACAGCCTCTCCGGGACGGAGTTCGGGCTGATCGCGGTGATCGCGCTGGGCGTGCTCGCCATGACCGCCGAGTACCGGACCGGCACGATCCGTACGACGTTCAGCGCCTCCCCGCACCGCGCCCGGGTGCTGGCCGCCAAGGCCGTCGTGCTGGCGTCCACCGTGTTCGCCGCAGGGCTCGCCGCGGGCGTCACCGCGCTCCTGCTGACCCGGCCGATCCAGCGCCGCAACGGCATGGGGCCGCCGCTCTTCCCCGACCCGTCCCTCGGTGACCCGACGGTGCTGCGCGCGGTCGTCGGCACGGCGGCGGCGATGGCCCTGATCGCGCTGTTCTCCCTGGGTGTCGGTGTGCTGCTGCGGCGTACGGCGGGGGCGGTGATCCTGCTCTTCGCGGTGTTCCTGGTGGTTCCGATCGTCGCCCAGGTCAGCTCGATCGGCGTCAACACCTGGGTCAACCGGGCCACCCCGATCGCGGGCCTGGCCGTACGCCAGACGATCCACCAGCTCGGCGACGCGATCAGCCCGTTGGGCGGCCTCGCCGTGCTGTGCGGGTACACGGCGGTGGCCCTCGGCGCCGCGTTCTGGGTGCAGGGCAGGCGCGATGCGTGAGGCGCGGCGCGCCGGGCGGGGACTGAGCGCAGGGCGGGCGCTGCGCGCCGAGTGGACCAAGCTGTGCACGGTGCCGTCCCAGCTGTGGACCCTGGCGGCCCTGGCCGCGCTGATGGCGGGCGTGACCGCGCTCACCGCCGCGGGCCAGGGGCGCCCCCGCGACACCCCGGCGGACCCGGTGGCGCTCGTTCTGTCGGGCGTCTACGCCGCGCAACTCGCCGCCCTCGCGGTCGGGGTGGCGCTGGTCGCCTCCGAGTACCAGCCGAGGGTGATCCGTACGACGCTGGCCGCGCACCCGGGACGGACCGGCGTCCTCGCAGCGAAGGCCGCCGTCGTGACCGCGGCGGTGCTCGGCGCCGGTGTCCCCGGGGTGCTCGGGTCGGTGCTGGCCGGGCGGGCCGTACTGGCGGGGCGGGGGTACGGTACGGCGGCCCTGTCCGACCCGGAGCTGTGGCGTGCGGCCGTCGGCACCCTGCTGTACCTGGCGCTGGTCGCGCTGCTGGGCGCCGGGGTGGCCGCCGTGCTCCGGCACGCCGGGGTGGCCGTCGGGGCCACGGCGGCGCTGCTGTACGGCCCGTTTCTGGCCACGAAGGTCGTCCCGATGTCCACGCACGCCCTTCACCTGGTCCAGAAGGCCTCGCCGATGAGCGCCGGCCTCGCCGCCCAGACCACCCTCCCGGGCACCGGCCCCGCGCCACTCGGCCCGTGGGCGGGGCTCGGCGTCCTCGCCGCCTGGGCCGGGGCGGCGCTGGCCGTGGGGTGGGCGGGGCTGCGGTTCCGGGATGCGTGACGGGATGCGTGACGCGACGCGTGACGCGACGCGTAAGGGGACCGCGTCAGTTTTCCCCGGGTGACGCGAGCAGTTCCCGTACGGCCCGCCGATGAACTCGACGTCGTCGGGGTTGGCTCCGGCGCCCGTCAGATGGCCCCACTCGCCGGGAATGACCCGTACGTCACCGCCCGGGATATGGCCCGATGCCCATGCCTCGTCCTCGGGCGGGAATTGAAGTGCTCTTCCGGCTGAAGCCGGGAGATTCCCACCTACCCTGCGGTGGCGGGCTTGACGCCACGAGTGCGCCTGACGACTGCGGCCGACCTTGGGGATGTTGACCATGCCCCAGCGGCGGTGCACTCGCTTGATCTGAAGGTCACGCCCCTGGGGAATGTCCACCGACATCACCGTACGGAAGGCGTACGGGCGTCAGCCGAGGACGCGTACGGGCGAGCCGTCGAGGAAGGCGCGGATGTCCTCGACGGCCTCGCCGTAGTACCGGCGGTAGTTGTCCTGGGAGACATAGCCCAGATGCGGGGTGGCCAGCAGCCGGGGCACGGTGCGCATGGGGTGGTCCGCCGGAAGCGGTTCGACGTCGAACACATCGACCCCCGCCCCGGCGAAGGCGCCGCGCCGCAGGGCGTCGATCAGCGCGTCCTGGTCGACGATGGCGGCCCGGGAGGTGTTGACGAGGTACGCGGTCGGCTTGAGCAGGGCCAACTCGGCGGCGCCCAGCAGCCCGCGGGTGCGGTCGCTCAGCGCGAGGTGGATGGAGACCACGTCACTGGAGGCCAGCAGCTCCTCCTTGGAACCGGCGAGCGCCACCCCGACCTCGTCGGCCCGCTGCCGCGTCAGGTTCTGGCTCCAGGCCGTCACCTCCATCCCGAAGGCCTGCCCGATCCCCGCCACCCGGCTGCCGATCTTGCCCAGGCCCAGCAGCCCCAGCCGACGGCCGTGCAGATCCGCGCCGACCGTGCTCTGCCAGGGCCCGCCCGTACGCAGCGCGGTGTTCTCGACCACCAGGCCCCGGGCCAGGCCGAGGATCAGCGCCCAGGTCAGCTCGACCGGCGGCGCCTGGGAGCTGGCGGTGCCGCAGACCGTCACGCCGTGGCGCTCGGCAGCGGCGTAGTCGATCACCGAGTTGCGCATCCCGGAGGCGATCAGCAGCTTCAGCTTGGGCAGCCTGGAGAGCAGCGAGGCGGGAAAGGCCACGCGCTCGCGCAAGGTCACGATGAGGTCGAAGTCGGCCAGAGCCGCGGCGAGTTCATCCTCGGTGCCGAAGTGCTCGGTGAAGCTCACCACCTCCACCCGATCCAGGACAGGCGTCCAGTCGGCGCTGGTCATGGCCACCCCCTGGAAGTCGTCGAGCACCGCACAGCGCAGCTTCATTCCGCTCCCTCACCGCGGTTTTCCGCGTTATGTTGTCCGTTTCGTTGTCCGGGCACGGCCTGTGAGGCTGTTCCCGGCACAGGTTTATCGGCCATACTGCCCGCCGTGGAGCAGCGCATAGGACCGAGCACCCCGCCCGTGCCCGCCGCCGGGTTCGATCCGGCGTACATCCCGGGCATCACGGCCCCGCGCCCTGATGAGCCGAAGGAGGCAGCCGAGCCGTCACCCGAGGACGCCGTCCCTGACGAGGCCGCGGTCGCCGTGGATGACGTCGATGACGAGCGGGCCGAATCCGCGGACGCGGCCGAAGAGGACACCGCCGAGGCCGAGACCGCCGACGCCGAGGCGAAGGCCGAGGACGGAGACGAGGAGGAGGCCGACGGCCCCGTCTTCAAGGCCTCCGACCACCGCGGCTCGATCAGCGCCGGCCGTCGCGGTGTCACCCTCCTGCTGGACGGCGAGACGGCCGAGTTCGACTGGAGCGAGGTCGGCGCGGTCGAGATCGACACCCCGCGGTTCGGGCGCAGGTTCTCCGTCACGGTCTACACGACCGCCCGCCGCTGGTACTCGGCCGATGTCGCGGCGTCGTCGAGGAAGGCCCTCAAGGAGTGGACGGCGGAACTCGACGCGGTCCTGGACACCTACTTCGAGGACACGAAGCCCGAGGACAGGAAGCCCGAGGACACGAAGGCCAAGGACACGAAGGCCAAGGACACGAAGGCCAAGGACACGAAGGCCAAGGACGCCGAGCCCGAGGACGCCAAGCCCGAGAAGGCCGAGCCCAAGGACGCCAAGCCCAAGGACGCCAAGCCCGAGAAGGCCAAGCCCTCAGACACCGAGTCCTCAGACGCCAAGTCCTGATGCCTCCCCGCGCGTCCGGCCGGGGTCACCCCGGCGGCCGCGCGGCCATCAGCCTTCGTACGGCCATCGGCTCGGCGAGCACCAGGTCAAGCACCTGCCGGGCATGGCAGACATGCGGGGTGGTGCCGTGCCGGGCGAGGGCTTCGGGGTCCGTCCACTCCGCCACCACCACCATGTGACCCGGGTTGTTGGGGTCGGCGTAGGGCCGGTAGGCGAGACAGCCGGGCTCCTCCAAGGACGGTTCGATCAACGCTTCCAGGGCGGTGCGGAGCCGGTCCTCCTGCCCTGGCTCGGCCACGCACTCGGCGACGACGACAAGGGACATGCCGGGGCCTCCTGTGACTGCCGGGACAGCGGTCAGGGGCGGGCCGGTCCGGTACCGGCGCCGGACGCGGTGATGGCGGAGGCGATCTCGTCCAGATCGGCCCGCGCAAGCTCCACACCGCCCGCCCCGATCCAGCCGTCGACCTGGCCGGACTTTCGGGCGCCGACGATGGCCCCGGTGATACCGGGCCAGGCCAGCGCCCACGCGATGGCCACCTCGGCGACGGAGGCCCCGTGCCGCTCGGCGACGGGCCGCAGCGCGTCGGCCAGCTGGAGATTGGCGGCCAGGCCCGTGGTGAAGTCGGCGTGGGCGGAGCGCCAGTCGTCGGCGGACAGGCCCGCCGCCCGCTGGGCGGTGAAGGCGCCGGTCAGCAGCCCGGACTGGAGCGGGGAGTACACGATCACGCCGGTCTCATGGGCGTGCGCCCAGGCGATCTCGGCGGCGGCCGAGCGGTTGATGGCCGAGAACGGCGGCTGGATGACATCGACGTGGGCGATCCGCTCAGCGGCCGCCAACTGCTCGGCCGAGTGGTTGGACAGGCCGATCGCCCGGACCTTGCCTTCGGCCTTCAGATCGGCCATGACCTGCCAGTACTCCTCCAGCGGCGTGGCGTTCGGGGACACCGCGCCGAAGCCGCCGCCGGCGTACTCCAGGGATTCGCCGGTGTCCGGGTAGTGCACCTGGTACAGGTCGATGTGGTCGACGCCCAGCCGCCGCAGCGAGTCCTCGATCTCGCGGCGCACACTGGCGGGCTTCATGATCCGGCGGGGCGCGGCCTTCGGATCGGCCGGGTCCCAGACCAGCCCCGCCTTGGTGAACAGATACGGGCGCTCGCCCTCGGACAGGTCGGCCACGGCCTTGCCGACCAGTTCCTCGGAGTGGCCGAGCCCGTAGACGGCGGCGGTGTCGATCCAGTTGACGCCGGAGGCGACCGCGTGGCGGATCGCGGCGATCGACTCGGCGTCGTCGGTGGCTCCCCAGCTGAAGCGCCAGTTGGCCCCGGACACCGCCCAGGAGCCGAAGCCGACCCGGGTGATGTCCATGCCGGTGGTGCCGAGGGGGAGGGCGGGGAGGCCGCCCACGGTCGTGGTGGTCACAGCAGGTTCTCCTGAATGAGACGGGATGAGAGGTGTCGCGCCGGAACCGTTGGAACCGTTGGAACCGTTCCGGCGAGACCAACTCTCGCCGCCTCGCGGCGGCGTACCCAGTGGCAGCCGGTGCCTGGGCACGGCGTGACCAGGCTGGCCTCCCCGCGCCGAGCACGGGACGGCGATACTTACCGCATGGCACTGGACAGACGCGCGGAGCTCGGCGAATTCCTCCGGTCCCGACGGGCCCGGCTGCGGCCCGAGGAGCTGGGCCTGCCGGGCTACGGCGGCCGCAGGCGGGTCCCCGGGCTGCGCAGGGAGGAGCTGGCCCAGCTGGCCGGGGTGAGCGTCGATCACTACGTCCGGCTGGAGCAGGGCCGTACCCTGCACTTCTCCGAGGCGGTGCTGGACGCGGTCGCCCGCGCGCTGCGGCTGGACGCCGTGGAGCGCGAGCACCTCTACCGGCTGGCCCGCCCCTGGTCGGAGGCGGACCGTACGGAGGCGGCGGACCTGCCGCAGCGCGTACGGCCTGGGCTGCGGCGGCTGCTGGACTCGGTGACCGACGTCCCGGCGTACATCGTCGGCCGGAACACCGACGTCCTGGCCTGGAACCACCTCGCCGCGGCCTTGATCACCGACTTCGGGGCGCTGCCGCCGGCCGAGCGGAACCTGGCCCGGCTGGTCTTCCTCGACGAGGGAATGCGCAGCCTGTACGCCGACTGGCCCGGCAAGGCGAGCGATGTGGCCGCCTATCTGCGGCTCGACGCGGCCCGCCACCCCGACGACCCGGGGACGGCGGCGCTGCTCGACGAACTCTCCGCCGCCAGCCCGGCGTTCCGCGAGGCATGGGCGGAGCACCAGCTCAAGGACAAGACGCACGGGCGGTATGTCTACCGGCACCCCGTGGTCGGCGAGCTGGACCTCGGCTTCGAGACCCTGCGCCTGCCTGACGACCCCGACCAGGCGCTGATCGCCCACACCGTGGAGGAGGGCTCCCCGTCCGAGACCGCGCTACGGCTGCTGACGGCGTGGGCTCAGGAGCGCGGCAGCACACCGAGTGCCTGGGCAGTGGGGGTGGAGTCCGGCTTGAAGGAGACCGCCACCAGCGGGGCGTCCAGGCCGGGGTCGGAGACGGTGAGCACGAGGACCGGATAGTCGGCCGCGTCGTTGCTGCGGGGCGGGGTGGACGCCATGAGGTCGGACATCGAGTAGCCGTGCCGCAGCGCCGAGGGCGGCAGCTCGACCATGAAGTGCAGCGGCTTCTCGCGGGTGACGCGTATCGCCCCGTCCTTGGCGGCGGATGTCTCGACGGACTTCGGCGACAGCCCCTTGGCCTCCGCCATCAGGCCCTTCCCGTGCGGGGCGCAGAAGCGGACCGACACCCCGCCGCGCGCGAGAGGCGGGTGGAGGACGAGCGGGTGGCGGCCCACGTTGATGCTCGCCCCGATGGTGAAGTGCTTCTCGCCGCCCATCGCGGATTTCGAGGAGTATCCGTAGCTGAGCGTGAGCAGCCGCGGCTCCTTTTCGTCCCAGACCCCGGGGTGGGGCGCGTCCTTCACGCAGGGGTCGTCGGCGGGCCATGGGGCGGCTTCGCCGGCCGCGTCCCGCGAGCCGCGGGTGCCCAGGTACACCAGGGTGAGCAGGCTCAGGACCAGCACCGCGATCAGCGCGTACGAGCGCCGTGACAGGTTCAACTCCCCCTCCTTGCCCCACCTTGTCCGGTCCTGCCATCCAACCATGCCGGACTGACAAGGCGGCGAGCCGCCCGCCCACGGGGGGGGTGGGCAGGCGGCTGGGCCCGTTCACGGCATGGCCAGGGCCTCCGTCGGGGAGAGCCGGGAGGCGCGGAGCGCCGGGTAGAGGCCGGCCAGGCCGCCGATGGCGAGGGTCGCGGCCAGGCCGCCGAGCAGCGCCCACGGTGGGATCACCACGGGCCAGCCCTGCGACAGCGCGTAGCCCGCCGTCACCGTGGCGCCCAAAAGCGCGCCGCCCGCCCCGCCCAGGGCGGACAGGAGCTGGGACTCCGCGACGAACTGGGTGCGGATCTGGCCCCGGGTCGCGCCCAGGGAGCGGCGCAGCCCGATCTCCGCCCGGCGCTCCAGTACGGAGATCACCATCGTGTTGGCCACCCCGACGCCGCCGACAAGAAGCGCCACCGCGCCAAGGCCGAGGAGCAGTCCGGTGAATGCCTCGCCCGCCGCCTGCTGGGCGGCCAGGGCGTCCGACGGGCGGGAGACCTCGACCTCGCCGGGCGCCTCGGGGTTGGCGGTGGCGCCCAGGACGGAGGCCACCGACTCGACCGCGGAGTCCTGCGAGCGGGTGTAGATCGTGGTGGGGCGCCCGTCGAAGTACAGCTCGGTCTCGGCCGCGCGCCAGCCGACGAGGGCCGCGGTGTCCAGCTCGGGGGCGAGCGGGGCGGGTTCGAGGACGCCGACGACGGTGAACCACCGGCCGCCGATCAGGACCTGGGTGTCCGGGCCGACCTGCCCGATCCCGAGCCGTTCCGCGGCGGTGGCGCCGAGCACGGTCGTCGGGTAGGTGCTGGTCGCGCCGTTGAGCCAGCTGCCGGTGCGGAGCTTGGCGCCGAGGGTGGCGCGCAGATCGGTACGGGCGGCGTAGGCGGCGAGGCCGTTGGTCTCCGCCTCGGGGATCTTGTCCGTACGGTAGACCTTGGCGTCGGAGAGCTTGCCGACGGCCGACACCGAGTACACCGGGCCGATCCGCGACACCATCTCCTCCGCGGTCTCCGGCAGCCGCGCCTGGCCGCCCGACATCGTCGAACCGGGCGAGACGGTCAGCAGGTTGGTGCCCAGCGCGGCGAGGCTGCGGTCGAGATCGGCGCGGGAGGACGACGAGATGCCGACCACCGCGACCATCGCCGCGATGCCGATGGCGATGCCCAGCGCGGAGAGGAAGGCCCGCAGCGGGCGGGTGCGCAGGCCCACCGCGCCGACCTTGACCACATCGCGGGGGCGCAGCCGGGCGGGGCGGAGCGCATCGGCGCGCCGATCCGTACGCCCGGCCCGGTCCGTACGCTTCGTAGCCTCCGTAGCCTCCGTAGGCTCCGTAGGCTCCGTACGCCCAGGGTGTGTGTCCGTGGCCATCAGTCCGCCACCACCCGCCCGTCGCGCATCCGCACCTGCCGGGGCAGACCGCCCGCGATCTCCCAGTCATGCGTGATGATCACGACGGTCGTCCCCCCGGCGTGCAGCTCCCGCAGCAGCCGCATCACCTCGGCACCGGAGACCGAGTCGAGCGCGCCGGTCGGCTCGTCGGCCAGCAGCAGCGCGGGGTCGCCCGCGACCGCGCGGGCGATGGCGACGCGCTGCCGCTCGCCGCCGGACAGCTCGTGCGGCTCGTGGTGCACCCGGTGGCCGAGCCCGACCCGGTTCAGCATCAGCGCGGCGCGCCTGCGCCGCTCGCCCACCGGCAGCCCGGAGTACAGGAGCCCGTCGGCGACGTTGTCCAGCGCCGAGGTGCCGGTGGCGAGGTGGAAGTGCTGGAAGACGAAGCCGATGCGGCTCGCCCGCAGCGCGGAGAGCTTGGTGTCGGAGAGCGTGCCGATGTCGTAGCCGTCGATGCGCACACCGCCGGTCGTGGGCCGGTCCAGGGTGCCGAGGATGTGCAGCATCGTCGACTTGCCGGAGCCGGACGGGCCGACGATGCCGACGAGTTCGCCCGGTGCGATGTCCAGGTTGACGCCGCCCAGCGCGGTGACCCCGCCCGGATAGGTCTTGGTCACATCCGTCAGACGGATCACTTGGGCACCCCCACCTTCATGCCCTCGGCGAGGCCCTTGCCCGAGATCTCCACCCGGCCGTCGGCGAACAGACCGGTGGTGACCGGCACGTACTCCGAGGTCGAGCCATGGACGACCTCCACGCCGAAGCCGCCCTCGGCGAGCGCCAGCAGCGCGCCGACCGGCACGGTGAGCACGTCCTTACGGGTCTCGGAGGTGAAGTCGACGTGCACCGCGGCCAGTGCGTAGGCGTCGGCGGCCTTGCGGCCCGTCTCGTCCTTGAACCCGACGACCACCTCGACCTTCGTCTTCGCCTCCTCCCCCTGCCCGTTGCCCGGCTCGATCACCGTGGCGACGTCCTGGACGGTGCCCTTGACGGTCCGGTCGTCCGGCAGCTCGACCTCGACCTCCCTGCCCTTCTTGGCCAGCCGCTGGTCGGCGGGGTCGAGCTCCACCGTGACGGCCTGCTCGGTGCCGGTGTACGACAGCACCTTGCCGCCGGGGCCGACCGTGTCGCCCTTACGGGCCGCCACGCTGTCCACCCGGACCGCGTCGGGCGCGAACACCACGCTGCCCAGCTCCACGGCCCCGGTCTCCGCGAGCCCCAGGTCCTCCTGCCACTCGCGCACCGCGTCGGCCGTGGTGTCGGTGTACTCGTCGTCGACCGTGAAGCCCGTGTAGCCGAGCGCGCTGAGGTTCTTTTCCAGCTGGCGTACGTCCGCGCCCTCGGCGCCCTTCTTCAGGGCGCGGTACGCGGGCGTCGAGCCGTACATCAGCGTCACCGGGCGTCCGTCCACCTCGTACAGCGCCTTGCCGCGGGTGATCCGGTCCCCCGCCTCGGGCGCCTCGGTGACCGTGCCGGGCCGCCGGGCGGCCAGGGTGGTCGTGGGGCCGAAGCCGAGCTGTCCGTCGACGCTCTGGGTGTCCTTGAGCGTCCGGCGGGTCACCTCGGCGGTGCTCGGCGGCAGTTCGCTCGCCGCCTTGTCGCCCGAGCCGCGGTCGCCAAGTCCCAGCTTCGCGGCCGTGACGCCGCCGCCCGCCAGCAGGACGAGCACGGCGAGGGCGACCACCTTCCTGCCCCGGCCCCTGGCCTTACGGCGCCGGGGGCTCAGGGCGGTTGCCGGCTCCGGCGCCTGCTCCGATGCCCGCTGCGACGGCTGCTCCGACTTCCGCTCAGGCGCCCGCTCAGACTCCCGCTCGGGTGTCCGCTCTCGCTCGCGCGCCGGCTCCCGGTCCTGCGCGCTGTCCACGGTCACCTCCCCCATCAGCCCTTTTCCTTGTGGAGGGTGCCGCCACCGCCGATGAACTTGTTGCACGCCTTCTCCGCCTTGGAGAAGTCGGGGTCGTCCATGATCGATCCCTCGACCCGGAGTCCGCCCTCCGTCACCGGGTCCGGGAAGTTCTCCACGCCCTCCTCACGCATGCACTTGGCGTACTTGCGCATGTTCTCCTGCGCCTTCGCGTCCGGCTTGCGTCCGCCCCCGTTCTGCACCGGGTCGTACTCGCGGCAGGCCTCCTGGGCCTTCTCCACCGTCCCCTTGGGGGTGCCGGGCGGGATGGCGAGCCTGATCCCCTGCCCGGGCTCCGGGTCCTCCATGTCGATGCCGTGCTCGCGCATGCACTGCGCGAACTTGACCCCCATCTCCTGTGGATCCATGCTCGGGCCCGCGCTGCCGCCGCCGTCCTTCTTCGCGCCGTTCGCCGAGGCCACCTTGCCGTCGCCGCCGCCGTCGGAGCCACATCCGGTCAGGGACAGGGCGAGGGTCAGCGCCAGTGGCACGGCCGCTGCCATGCCGAGGATCCGCCTGCTCATGGCGTCGTCTCCTTCTGCTCGATCGATCCGTACGAGAAGGGATGCAAGAGCAGACCGCGTTTCCCCCACGTTTCCGTCGCCTCTTAACGGCGCGGAAACGCCGCGCCGGGCACCATGGCCTCGCCGGGCCGGGGAGGGCCGGACGGGGAGGGGAGACCGATGCGGGTACTGGTGGTCGAGGACGAACCCTTGCTCGCCGACGCGATCACGGAGTGGCTGCGCGACGAGCCGCACGCGGTCGATGTCGCGTACGACGGCGCGGCGGCGCTGGAGCGGCTGACCGTCAACGACTACGACGTGGTCGTCCTGGACCGGGACCTGCCCGGTGTGCACGGCGACGACATCTGCCGCGAGCTGGCCGGAACCGGAGCCGGAGCCGGAGCTGAGGCGGGAGCCGGGGCCGAAGCCGGAGCCAGGGCAGGGACGACGGCGCGGGTGCTGATGCTCACCGCCGCCGCCGAGGTCGCCGACCGCGTCGCCGGGCTCACCCTCGGCGCCGACGACTATCTCACCAAGCCCTTCGCCTTCGCCGAACTCGCCGCCCGCGTCCAGGCGCTGGGCCGCCGCAGCCGCCCGGCCGCGCCGCCGGTGCTGCGCCGGGCCGGTATCACCCTGGACCCGGCCCGCCGTGAGGTGTTCCGGGACGGGCGCTACGTACCGCTGTCGAAGAAGGAGTTCGCCGTGCTGACCGAGCTGCTGCGGGCCGACGGAAGCGCGGTCTCCGCCGAACAGCTGCTGGAGAAGGCCTGGGACGAGCACGCCGACCCGTTCACCGGGGCGGTCCGGCTGGCCGTGCTGAAGCTGCGCCGCAAGCTCGGCGAGCCGCAGGTCGTCGAGACCGTCACGGGCGTGGGGTACCGGATCGTATGACGCGCCGCCTGAAATTCCTGCCGCGCCGGATCAGCCTGCGGGCCCGGCTCACCCTGATCTACGGAGGGCTGTTCCTCGCGGCCGGCGTGGTGCTGCTCGGCGTCACGTACGCGCTGTTCAACCAGCAGCTCGCCGGCGGCGGTCTGAAGATCTACGCACGCAACGTGAAGTCCGACGGCCCCGCCACGGGCCCGCCCCAGGATCGGGTGATCACCGGGGACGGCGATGTCCTCACCGACAAGACGGCGCAGAAGTGGGTGAAGGACGAACGCGACCGGCTGAACGCGGCCGCCACCACCTCGCTCATCACCCAGGGCGGGCTCGCCCTCCTGGTCGTCGGCGGCGTGGCGGCCGGCTTCGGCTGGCTGGCCGCCGGCCGGGTGCTGGCCCCGCTGCACCGGGTCACCGACACCGCCCGCCGTATCGCGAGCGCCCCCGCCGCCGACCGGGGCCTGCATGAGCGAATCGCCCTGCGCGGCCCCGACGACGAGGTCAAGGACCTCGCCGACACCTTCGACACGATGGTCGAACGGCTCGACCGGTCCTTCGACGGCCAGCGCCGCTTCGTCGCCAACGCCTCCCACGAGCTGCGCACCCCGCTGACCCTGGGGCGGGCCCTGGTCGAGGTGGCCATGCACCGCAGAACCGCCTCCGAGGACGTCAAACAGCTCGGCGAGAACCTTCTTGAGATCAACGCCCGCCACGAGCGGCTGATCACCGGGCTGTTGCTGCTCGCGAGCTCGGAGAACGAGATCACCGAGCGGGCGCCGGTAGATCTCTCCGACGTCGTGGACCATGTCGTCGGACAGACCGCGCGGGAAGCGGAGGCGGCCGGGATCACGCTGACGCAGGAGACCGCCCCGGCCCCCACCACCGGCGACGCGCTGCTGCTGGAGCGGCTGGTGCACAACCTCGTCGAGAACGGCATCCGCCACAACACCCCCGACGGCGACGACGGTGGCGGCCGGGTACGGGTCGCCTGCCGCGCCCGCGACGACGGCCGGATCGAGGTCGAGGTGGACAACACCGGCCCCGCCATCCCCCCGTACGAGCTCCCCGCCCTCTTCGAGCCCTTCCGCCGCCTCGGCACCGACCGCCTGGTCACCGCCAAGGGCGCGGGCCTCGGCCTGTCCATCGTCCGCTCCATCGCCCGCGCCCACGGCGGCGAGGTCACGGCCCGCCCCCGCGAGGGCGGCGGCCTGACCGTGACGGTGACCCTGCCCGCGCACGCGGAGGCGGCCGAGGAGGCGGACGAGGCCCCGTAGCCGCCCCATAGCGCTTCGGCGCGGCTAGGCTTCGCCGCGATCTCGATCTCGAATGCGGCGCCGGAGGCAGCAGCGTGAGTGAGGAAACGGACCGGGCCAAGGCCGTCAGGCTGGAGCGGGAGTACCGCGACGCCCTCAAAGCCGAGGCCGATGACGACATATTGGATTCGCTCCGCGGCGAACTCGAAGAAACCTACCGCCGGATCCTGGAAACCGATCCCGACGATGCGAACACCCTGATCGAGCTGGCCGTGCTCCTCTCCACGGATGTGCAGGTGCCGGGCGGAGAGTCGGTGGAGCTGTTGTGGCGGGTGTTCGACATGGACCGCGCGGATGAAGACGTGTGCGAGTCCCTGGTGGGCCTGCTGGAGAACCTCTCCGAGGAGGAAGAAGCGGACGAGGTCTACCGGCTGGCCTCGGAAGCGGGAAATCTCCAGGCGACCTTCGAGCTCGCGGCGCGATTGGACGAACGAGGGGACCTCGAGGAGGCGGAACCGCTCTACCGCCGGGCGGCCGAGGCGGGCCACACCCACGCCGTGGCGAACCTCGCCGCCCTTCTGGAGGAACGCGGCGACCACGAAGCGGCCACGGCGCTCAGAAACGGCGAGGGCGCCCGCCCCCGCTAAGGGAAGGCCTGGTCCGGCCGATGGGACCGCGACGGCTCAGAAGTCGTCCGGCAGCTGCGAGATCCGCCGCTCTTCGCGTCGTTGCCTGACAAACATGAGCCGCACGTAGGCGACCGGTATAAAAGCCGCGACGCACCACCACAGGACCGCATCGAGAGCGTGCTCCGCATAGAGCGCCAGGCACGCCACCCAGCCGGCCGCCGGCAACGTCAGGCCCCAAAAGATCTCCCCGGCCCGGCCCTGGAAGCCCTTGACCGCCGACTCGGCCCCCCAGTCGTAGTGTTCCCACAACGCGGCCGTCATCAGCGCTCCGTACCCGGCCCAGAGCCAGCTCCAGCCGCGGAGCGCGATGGCGGCCAAAGCGATGACAACACCGAAAGCGGGGAAGAGGAGGGAGCGCAGCACCACGTGTCGGTCGAGGCGGGCGGGAGACGACGGGGGCGGCTCCGGAATGCCGGGCGGCGCCCCGCCCGCACCCCGCACCGCCCTCCAGTGCGTCCGCGGCCGCCAACCGTTCTTCCGCCTCGTCGCCGCGGCCAAGGCCCTCCAGTATCAACGCCTCCTGGACCAGGGCAGCCACCTCCTCATGCGGCAGCCGGTGCTCTCGGGCCAGATCGGCGGCCTGTCGTGTCGTGGTGATGGCCTGCTCCTCGTCACCCGCTCCGTTCAGCGCGACCGACAACGCGATCAGAGCACCGATGACAGCGCGGATGTCGCCCAGCCGCTGGGCCAGGTCGAGGGCCTGGGAGGCATGGAACCGGGCCGACTCCCAGTCGGGGGGCTCGCTCTCGGCGTCCCGCGGCAAGGGCCAGGAGCCGAAACCCTGCGCGAGCTTGGCCAGATCGATGTGCACGAGGCAGGCGGCGTCCGGGGCGGCTGCCGCGTGGGCGACGGCGAGCGCACGCTGGAACGCGTGCGAGGCATCGGCATCCCGTCCGAGGTGCGCGTGTGCCTCGCCCAGACAGTCGAGCGCAATGGCGAGTCTGCGCTGGTCACCCAGCCGGTTCGAGGCCTTGACGGCCCTGCGGAAGTGTCGGGCGGCGGACTTGTAGTCCGCCCGATTCAGGGCCACCGTCCCCAGCTGCTCATGGGCGAAGGTGACGATCACCCCCCCGGCGCGTCTGGAACCTGTCGTAGACGCGCAGACATACCCAGGACCTTTCGTCGTCATCCAGCGCCGCGTACTGCCGGCCCATTGCCAGGAACAGGTCCGCTTCCCGTACCAGGTCCCCCCGCCACTGGGCCGCGATCACCATCTCGCGGAGCAGGCGCAGGGCTTCGACGATACGGGCCTGCCGGACGAGGAACCCTGCCAGGGGCGCGGCCAGCGGCTCCACGCGCTCGTACAGGCCCGCGTCCACGGCCGCGTCGACGGCGCTCGCGAGCATACGGCGCTCTTGCCCGAGCCACTCGTCGTCCGCCCCCGCCACACGCTGTGCGCAGTGGGTGAGGAAGCGGTCGAGGGCAGCCCTGCGCTCCGGCTCGGGCTCGTCGGCCAGGCGCTCGCGGGCGTACAGCCGCGTCAGGTCGTGGAAGCGGACCCGGCCGTGCGCGTCGCCGGGTTCCAGCAGGTGGGACCGGCGCAGGCGGCGCAGGGCGGGTCCTGTCTCGCTCTCGGGGCGGCCGCTGAGGGCCGCTGCCGACGCCGCGTCGAGGAAGGTGCCGGGATGGAGGCCGAGCAGGCGGAACAGACGCGCGTCGGCCGGTGGGAGGGCGTGGTACGAGACGTCGAACGCGGCCTCCAGGCCGAGCTCGGCGAGCCGCGCCGACTCGGTGCGCAGGGCTGCCAACAGCAGCCCCGCCCCCGCTTCCTGGTCCTCCCTCAGCCGGGCCGCCGCGACGCTCAGGGCGAGCGGCAGCCTTCCGCACAGCCGGGCGACCTCGTCCAGTTCGGCGTCCGGGACCGTCCCCGGCGAGCCGAGTACGGTGCGGGCGTCCTCGGCGGAGAGCGGGGCCAGGCGCAGTGCGGCGGTGCCGGGGGCCTCAAGGGGCATGCGTGAGGTGACGAGGAGGCGGTGCGTGCCCTCGGGCGGGAGACAGGCGGCGAGCGGGGTGTCGTCGGACGCGTTGTCCAGCACGACGAGCACGGCCCCGCGTCGCTCGCCCTGTCGCACCAATTCCGTGCGCAACAGCGCGGTAAGTCCGATGCGATGGGCCGGCAGCTGATCACCGGGGATGCCCAGCATGCGCAGCAGCTCGCCCAGCAGTTCCTCTGTGGTGGGCGGCCGTTCGGCCCCACGAGTGCCCAGGTCGGCGTAGAGCACTCCGCCTCGGAAGCGGCGCTCGGTGACCGCGCGGTGCGCCGCTGGGTGACGACCTGGCGCCGGAACCACTTCCTGCGGTACCAGCGCACCGTACGGCGGTGGGGGAAGCGGCAGACGTCGGCCACCTTCACCATCACCCCGACCAGCCCGCCCAGCCGCTGGGCCACCTGCTCGTCCCGGGCCAGCGCCTCGGCCCGTTCCTTCATTTCCTGGAGGGTGTAGCGGCGTTCCTCGGCGATCGCCTGTTTGACCATCCGCGCGATCTTGGAGTTCTGCTTGGCGGGGAGCTGCCCGTCGTCCGGCCGCCAGACGTACAGCGCCGCGAAGGCCGCCGCGAAACGGGGAAAGCTGATGGGCAGCCGGTAGGCCGGGCGGCCGTCGTATCCGCAGCCCTGGGCGATGGCCAGCAGCTCGGTGACGACCTGCTGCTCCTGTGTCTCCTCCTCCGGCAGCTCGTCCGGGCAGTTGAGCGGCAGGACGCCGCGGTACCGCTCGTGGAAGCGGCGGGGCCAGCCCCGTACGGGTGGTCTGCTGGCGAGCACCGCCCCCCTGCGGGGGCGCGCACAGATGGAACTCGTGGTTCGCCCTTTCGGATACCGGGCTACCGCCGACTTCTGGGGGGTCGCCGACGCCCCTGCCCTTGCGGCTCGTCTCCATGCCGTGGTCGGCGGCACGCCGGCGTACCGACGGCAGTTCCTGGGGGACGATGTGCCCGGCAGCCTGGAGGAGTTCGACGACTGGATCTGCCGTACGGTCCTGTCCCCCTTCAGTCCTCTCTTCAGGGAGGCGCGGTATCTGCCCGCCGAGGAGGCGGACATCCGGGACACCGCGCTGTACCACTCGGTCCTCGCCGCGGTGGCCCAGGGCAACACCACCCGGGGCGGGATCGCGGGCTATATCGGCCGTAAGTCAGTGGACATCTCACACCCGCTCCGTGTGCTGGAGGACAGTCATCTGCTGGCGCGGGAGGCGGACATCTTCCGGGCCGGGAAGTCGCAGTACCGCATCACCGAGCCGCTGATCAATTTCTACGAGGCCGTAATGCGACCCGCCTGGGCCCGCCTGGAGAGTGGCCAGGCGGCCGAGGTGTGGGGCCAGTCCGCGGAGCGTTTCGCTGCCCAGGTGGCCGGGCCGCACTTCGAGGCGGTGTGTCGTGAGTACATGCTGGGGCCCGGACGGTCCCTGCTCGGCTCGACCTTGGGCGAGGTCGGCTGTGGTGTGGTGACAGACCCGGCAGCGCGGCGGCAGATTCAAGTCGATGTGGCCGTGGCCGAACCCGGGTCGGGCGGGAGAAAGCCGGCGGTCCACCTGCTCGGTGAGGCGAAGTGGGGCACGATCATGGGGCTGAGCCACCTGGAGCGTCTCGCTCGGGCTCGGGAACTCCTCGCCGGACGCGGCATGGACACCGGACAGTGCGCGCTGGCCTGCTTCAGCGCCGCGGGCTTCAGCGACGCGCTGCGCGGCGAGGCGGCACGCGGCGGCGACGGTGTGCTGCTCATCGGCGTCGACGAGCTCTACGGCGAAGCGGTGCCCGCGCCGCAACGCTGATCGGCCCGGCGTTCCAACGGCCCTGGGCACCGCGTGCGACTACGCCGGACGAGACGGTAGCGGCGGCCCGTTCTCGGGACCGGGTCGGCCGGGTCGGCCAGGCGGTCATCGAGCGGGGCCGCGGGCGTGAAACCGTCGTGAAACCGCCGTGAACCCGGCCGCCCGCACCCTCTTGGGCATGACGACTTCCCAATCCCCCCGGGCCATCACGGCGACCGGACTGCGCAAGGCGTACGGCGAGCAGGTGGTGCTCGACGGCATCGATCTGGACATCGCCGAGGGCACGGTCTTCTCGCTGCTCGGGCCCAACGGCGCCGGCAAGACCACCATGGTCCAGATCCTGTCCACGCTGATCGGCGCCGACGGCGGTGATATCCGCGTCGCCGGGCACGATCCGGCCGAGGACCCCGACGCGGTGCGGTCCGCGATCGGGGTGACCGGACAGTTCTCGGCGGTGGACCATCTGCTCACCGGCGAGGAGAACCTGCTCCTGATGGCCGACCTGAACTACCTGGGCCGGCGCGAGGGGCGGCGGCGCGCCGCCGAGTTGCTGGAGCGGTTCGACCTGGTCGACGCGGCCAAGAGGACGCCCGCCACCTATTCGGGCGGGATGCAGCGGCGGCTCGACATCGCGATGACCCTGGTCGGGCAGCCGCGCATCATCTTCCTCGACGAGCCGACCACCGGCCTCGACCCGCGCAGCCGGCACACCATGTGGCAGATCGTCCGGGACCTGGTGGCGGACGGGGTCACGGTGTTCCTGACCACGCAGTACCTGGACGAGGCCGATCAGCTCGCCGACCGGATCGCGGTGCTCAACGGCGGGAAGCTGGTCGCGGAGGGGACCGCGGAAGAGCTCAAGCGGCGGATTCCCGGGGGGCATGTACGGCTGCGGTTCGCCGTGCCCGGCGATCTCGAACGGGCCGCCCGCGCCTTCGGCGAGGTCTCGCGCGACGACGAAGCGCTCACCCTCCAGGTGCCGAGCGACGGCAGCGTCCGGGAGCTGAGGTCCCTGCTCGACTGGCTGGACGCCGAGTCGATCGAGGCCGAGGAGCTGTCCGTACACACCCCCGACCTCGACGACGTCTTCTTCGCCCTCACCGAAAAGCCCGGCGACCCGACCGACCGGACCACCACCGCACAGAAGGTGAACGCGTGATGAGCAGCACCCTGTCCCGTCCCCCGTCCCGTCCTCTGTCCCGTCCGCTGAGCGATTCCATGACGATGCTGCGGCGCAACCTCCGGCACGCGCTGCGCTACCCCGCCATGTCGATCTCCGTCCTCGCGATGCCGATCGTCATGCTGCTGCTGTTCGTGTACGTCTTCGGTGGCGCGCTGGGCACCGGTGTCGGCCCGATGGGCGGGGCAGCGGGCGGCGATACGGACTACATCGACTACGCCGCCCCCGGAATCATCCTGATGGCGGCGACCTCCGGATCGCTGGCGATGGCGGTGGCCATCTCCGTCGACATGACCGCGGGCATCATCAACCGGTTCCGTACGATGGCGATCTCGCGGTCGTCGGTGCTGATCGGACACGTCGTCGGCTGTGTGCTCCAGACGCTGATCACCATCGCGCTGGTCATCGGGCTCGCGCTGGCCATGGGGTTCCGGCCGAACGCCACCGCCGTCGAATGGCTTGCCGTATTCAGCCTCCTGGCGCTGGTCACCATCGCGCTCACCTGGCTCGCGGCGGCCATGGGAATGGCGTGCAAGAGCCCCGAGACCGCGAGCAACGCGCCCATGCCGCTGCAGTTCCTGCCGTTCCTCGGCAGCGCGATCGTCCCCACGGACTCGATGCCGACCGCGCTGCGCTGGTTCGCCGAGTACCAGCCCTACACCCCGATCATCGAGACGCTGCGGGGGCTGCTGATGGGCACGGAGATCGGGAACAGCGGCCTCATCGCGGTGGCCTGGTGCGTGGGGCTGACCCTGGTCGGCTTCCTCTGGGCGCGGGCGATGTTCAAGCGGGAGCCCCGGCGTTAGCGGGCCCGGCAGTGCCCGCCTGGCCTGCGTTGCCCGCCGTACTCCCGTGGCGCAGGCGTCAGAGGCTCGATCGCCGTCAGGGCCGTGGCCAGCAGCTCTTCCCGCCCCAGGGCGGCGTACGAGGACACCGCGCCCTCGTACGCCGCCCTGTCGGCCTGTTCGGCCGCGTGGCGGGCGCGGGCGGAGGCCATGGTCGGCTGGAAGCCGCGCAGGAAACGGAACCGCTCCGCCAGGGCGATCAGCCGCGCGCCGGTCGTACGGGCCGCCGCGTCCCCGGTGCGCTCCGCGCGATCGAGTTCCACCATGGCCAGGGCCAGCAGCAGCGCACCGCACACCGGGAGGTCCATCAGATAGGCCGGGGGCTTCTCGACGGGGTGGCTGAGCATTGTCCACAGCTTGTGGGGAAGTTCGCGGACGGCCTCCTCGATCAGGTCGAGGCGGCCGTGGTGCGCGTGGGCGACCACGGCGGCGGCCTCGATCTCCAGGGTCCAGGGCTCCAGGCCGGGCGGATCGGTGCGGTAGAGCGCGTTCTCGCCGCTCTCCGACGTCCCGACGGCCCGCCGCCACTCGCGCAGCCCGGCCTCGGTGTCGCCACGCGCGAGCCACAGCTCCGCCCGCATACCGAGGCCGAAGGCGAGCGCGCCGACCGTCTCCGCCTCCGTCTCCGGCTCCGGCTCCGTCTCCGTCTCCGCCGCCTCCTCCTGCCGTTCGGGCGTCGTCAGCGGCAGCCAGTGCTCCGCCTCGTCGATGGCGCCGAGTTGCAGATTGGCGAGGATCAGGGCCGCCTTGATGCCGGTGATGTCCCCCCACGGCATGGCCCCCTCCATCAGCCGCAGCGCCGCGACCAGATGGCGCTTGCCCTCCTCGCCCCGCTCGGCCTGCAGGGACAGTTCGCTGATCCGAGTGCGGGCCATGACCTCGACCCAGTCGGCGCCCCGGCCCCGGAACGCGTCCAGCATCCGCTCGGCCGCCCGGATCGCGCCGTCCACATCGCCCTGCCGCTCCAGGACATAGCTCGCGAGGGAGTTGGCGACGACCGCCAACAGCGGCTCGTCACTGTCGCACAGCGCACGCAGCGGGGCCGGATCCGGCCCCAGCACCTCGGGCGCGGCGGCCATTACGGTCGCGATGGCCCGTACGAGGGTGTCGGGCGGGGCGGGCGGCAGCCGGCGCAGGACGGCCAGCGGGCGGCCTGCGCGCAGCCCGACGACGGTGAAGGTGTTCGCGGTGAACAGCGCCGTGGCGGTCCGGGTGACCTCGATGAGCGCGGGGTCGGACCCCCGCTCGGGCCGGTAGTGCGACAGCAGCCGGCTGCTCTGCTCGGCCAGTGCGGCGACGCGCGTGTAGTTGCCCTCGACCGTCCACAAGGACGCGAGTACGGCGGACGTCGCCGCGACCGCCGGGCCGTCGTCTCGTGCCAGCCCGTACCGCAGGGCGTGGACGAGGTTGTCCTGCTCCGCCCGGATCCGGTCGAGGGGCGCGAAGAAGTCGCGTTCATGGGGCGAGTCGTGGTGCGCCACGCCGAAGTCGCGGGCCCACCCGAGGAAACGGCCGATCACGCGATCCGTCTCCCCGGCCGCCTCCCGGTGAGCGGTGCTGAACTCCCGTACGGTCTCCAGCATCCGGAAGCGCGCCCCCGCCGGGGTGTCGGCGACCTTGAGCAGCGACTGGTCGGCCAGGTCCGCGAGCACCCCGAGGGCGTCGTCCTCTTCTCCCTCGTCTTCTCCCTCGGCGCCCAGGAGGTGGCACGCGGCGTCCGCCGTGAATCCGCCCGGGAAGACGGACAGCGCCCGCAGCGCCGCCTGTCCGGCCGGATCCAGCAGGTTCCAGCTCCAGTCGACGACGGCGTGCAGCGTACGGTGGCGGCTGGGCGCGTCCCGCGCGCCGCCGCGCAGCAGGGTGAACCGGTCCTCCAGGCGACGGGCGATCTCCGCGACCGACATGACCCGGACCCGCGCGGCCGCCAGCTCCACCGCCAGCGGCAGCCCGTCCAGATGGCGGCACAGCTCCTCGACGGCGTCGGCGGGCAGATCGGCGCCGGGCCGTACCGCCCGCGCCCGCTGCTCGAACAGCTCGACCGTCGTCGCCCGGCTCAGCTCCGGCAGCAGATACACGGCCTCGGAGGACAGGCCGAGCGGGGCCCGGCTCGTGGTGAGCACCCGCAAGTCCTGCGTCATGGACACCAGGTGGTGCACCAGCTCGGCGGCGGCGCGGATGACATGCTCGCAGTTGTCCAGCACCAGCAGCACCGGCCCGGAACCGAGGGCGGCCAGGATGCCGCTGAGGACGTCAGTCGGCAGGCCCAGATGGCCGACCGCGCCGGGCGGGGCCTCGCCGACGCCGAGCGCCGACGCGACCTCCCTGACCACGTCCTCGTCGGAGGTGACGCCCGCGAGCCCGACGAAGTACACGGCGCGCCGCTCGGCCCGGCGGCTCACGGCGTGCGCCAGCCGCGTCTTGCCCAGGCCGCCGGGGCCGACGACCGAGGCGACGCGGGAGGCGTGCAGCAGCTCCGCCACCGCGGCGATGTCCTCGTCGCGGCCGAGCAAGCGATTGGGCTCGTACGGGACGCCGTGCCGCACCAACGGCGCCTCGCCCCGCAACAGCTCCTCGTGGACGGCCTGGAGCGCCGGGCCGGGGTCGGTGCCGAGCTCGTCGCGCAGCGCGCGGCGGTAGGTGTCGTACCTGGCCAGCGCCGCGGACGGGCCGAGCGTGGCCGCCTCGCAGCGCAACAGCTCCAGCAGCACCTCCTCGTCCCGCGGCCGCTCGCGGGCCAGGCCGTCCAGCGGCTCGGCCGCCTCGGCGCGGCGGCCGAGCCGGGACAGGGCCAGCGCGCGGGCGCGCGCCAGCGTCCGGTACGTCGCGGCCCGCTCCGCGCGCAGGGCGGCCACCGGGTCCTCGGCCGCGCCGCCCCGCACCGCGCCGTCGGCCTCGCCGCCCGGGTCGCCCTCCCACAGCGCGAGGCCGGCCTCGGCGTGGGCGAGCGCCGCGGCGTGGTCGCCGGCGCGCGCGTGCCGGGCGCTCGCGGCCGCGCTGAGCAGGACGGCGGAGCTGTCGACCTGGTCCTCGGGCAGGGCGAGGCGGTAGCCGGTGGGGGTGCTGGCGATCACATCGGCGCCCAGCTGGGAGCGGGCGCGGGAGACCAGGATCTGGAGCGCCTTGGTCGGGTTCTCCGGCCGGTCCTCCGGTCGGTCCTCCGGCCAGAGCCCGTCCACCAGCCGCGCGGTGCCGCAGCCGGTACGCGGCTCACCCGCGAGAAGCGCGAGCAGGCCGCGCAGCCGGGGCCCGGTTATCTCGCGGCCGCGGCACGAGACCCGCGACAGCAGGGTCAGCTCGGTGGTCACCGGGTCAGATTAGCCAGTCGGCGGATTGGCCGGTCAGCGAGTTGTCGCCGCCGTACGGTTGTCGCCGCCGTACGGTTGTCGCCGCCGTACGGTCAGGGCTCGACCGGCTCCAGCCCCTTCGTCTCGGCGGTCGCCGCGCGCAGGGCGGGCGCCGCCCGTTCGAAGTAGCGGCGCAGCACCCGCAGTTCGTCGTCGTCGAAGCCGTCGAAGACCTCGGCCATACGGCGGCGGGCCGGGCCGAACGCCTTCTCGTCCGCCTCCTCCGGCACGGGCACGGCGGCCACCACGACCCGCCGCCGGTCCACCGGGTCCGGCCCGCGGCGCACCCAGCCCGCCCGCTCCAACCGGTCGACGAGGCGGGTGGTGGCGCTCTGCGACAGTCCGATCCGCTCGGCCAGCACGCCGGTGGTGAGCGGGCCCGCGAGCTCCAGCGCGTTCAGGGCGTACAGGTCGGTGGGGTTCTGCCCCAGGGCGTCGGCGGCCGCCTGTCCGTGCAGTACGACGGCGGTGAGATAGCTCCGGTAGACGCCCGCCAACTCCCCGAGCAGCGGCCCGCGTTCTTGGTCGCGTTCTTGTCCGCGTTCTTGGTCGCGTTCCTGGTTTCGTTCCTCGTCGCGTTCCTGGTCGCGTTCCTGGTCGGCCATGGTGTCGCGCCCCTCTTCCGTCATGTCGTCCCACGCCCCCTTGCCAACTTCATGCACGTCTGCATATATTGCATGCACGCAAGCAAGCTTACCAGCGCCGGAGGAACACCCATGACCACCGCCACCACCGAAGACATCGCGACCACCAACACGGCTGCCGTCCGCGCCCTCTTCGAGGCCAACAGCCGGGCCTGGGGCGACACCGAGGCGTTCGCCGACACCTTCACCGAGGACGCCGACTACGTGACCTTCTTCGGCGGTCACATGACCGGCCGCGACGGCATCGCCGACGGACACCGCGGACTCTTCGAGGGCGTACTGAAGGGCTCCCGGCTCTACGCCGAGATCGACTCCCTGTCCTTCCCCGCCCCCGACACCGCCCTGATCCACTCGCGCGGCGCGGTCCTCAAGGGCAAGCGCACCAGGCCCTCCGCACGGGCGATGTCGGTGCAGACGTACGTCATGACGCGCGGCACCGACGGCCGCTGGCTGATCCGCGCCTTCCACAACACCCGCCACCGCCCGCGCGTCGAGGCCTTCAGCAACTGGCTGGCCAACCGGTTCGGCCCCAACGGGAGGTGACCCAACGGCCCGACGGCCCGACGGCCCAACGGCCCGACGACCGCCGAGGCGCCGGAGCGCCGGGACGCTCAGAACCCGCGCCCGCCGACCGCCGTACGCCCCACCACCGCGCCCAGCTTGCGCAGCCGCCGCCAGTCCATGGGCGGCTTCACCGCCGGGACGCCGGGCCGGGCCCGGGGGACCCGTACCCGCAGCGCGCCGGGCGCGATACGGCAGCGCACCGGGACCGACACCATCAGCGCCTCGCCGTCCACGCCGACCTCGATCTCCTCGCGGTCGGCGTCCACCAGCACCTCCTGGGCGGTCCGCACCGTCAGCCCCGCGGCCTTCCGGCCGCGCAGCAGCCCGGCGGCCTGGGCGGCGTTGTCGACCTTGACGCCGAGGACGCCGAGCCTGCCGGAGTTCAGCAGCTCGCGGCGGCCGAGCCCGGCCACGTCGCCGGTGCGGTACGGGTTGTTGCTGACCAGCAGGGCCTGGGGAGCGGGGATCTTGACCCCGTCGGCCTGCGCGATCATGCGGGGGCCGCGCTGGCGGGTCAGCAGGTCGGGCAGCAGCTCCAGGGTGGTGCGCACCTTGTCGTCGCGGTAGGCGGGGCTCTGGACGACCGCCGCGTACGCGCCGAAGGACGCGTTGTTGACGAAGGGATGCTCGTTCGCGTAGCCGAGGTCGACGCGGAGTTCCACGCCGTCGGTGAGCGCGTCCAGACAGGTCGACGGGTCCTCGCGGTCCAGGCCGAGGTCCAGCGCGAAGTGGTTGCGGGTGCCCGCGGAGATCACCAGGAAGGGGAGTCCGCGCTCCACCGCGACGGCCGCGACCAGCGCCTGCGTACCGTCGCCGCCCGCCACGCCCAGCAGATCGGCGCCCGCGTCCGCCGCCTCCCGGGCCAGGGCGGCCACGTCCTGCGGATGGTCCGGGTCGAGCAGCACCACGCGCGCGCCCAGCCGTTCGGCCTTCTCCTTCAGCCCGAACCGCCCCACCTTTCCGCCGCCGGAGCGCGGGTTCATGATCAGGAAGGGGTTCCGCGGCGCGGGGGTCTCGTACTCCGGCACCGGTACGGCGCCATAACCGGTGCTGCGGATCGCGGCCCGCCCCGCCCAGACCGCCACCCCCCACAGCCCCAGGGCGACCATGACCACCCACAGCAGGTTCCGCGCGTCGTAGAACCCGATCACGGTCAGCGGCGCCGCCACCGCCAGAACGGCCGCCGCGATCCGGATCACGCCGCGGCGGGTCAGCACCCACCAGACAGAGGCCGCGGTCACCGCCATGCCGCCGAGACCGACCACCAACAGGATCAGGCTGGCGGTCCCGGCGAAGATCATCGGCAGCAGTACGCCCAGCGCGGCGGCGGCCAGGGACAGCCGTGCCGACCAGCGCTGCGCGGCGTGGGCCCCCTCGTCGGGATCCAGCACCATCGGCCGTCCCCGGCCCGGCATACCACTCAACGGCGTTCTCGACTCTCTCTCGACAGCGCGTCATGGTAGGCCGTACGGCGGGCCGTTCGTACCCATCCGCGCCAAGAGCATGTCCGCGTCACTCCGGAGGACGGAAAGTCGGTGGTGTGAGGTTCAGTCGGCTGAGGTTCAGTCGGCTGAGGTCGAGTCGGCTGAGGTCGACTCGCCCAGGGCGGCTCAGGCGGCAGCGGGCCCGACCGTACCGACCGTACGGGCGACGAGATCGCGCCAGCCCGCCTCCAGCCGCTCCAGCGCCATACCGCGCTGCCGGATCAGATGGTGGATGAGCGCGGGCTCCAGGTAGCCCATCAGCGTCTCCGCCAGCAGCTCCACATCGCCATCGGCCCGCGCCTCGCGCAGCAGCATGGTGATGTGGGTGAGCCGGACCTGGCGCGGGGCCACGGCCAAGCGGCGGCCGGCGGGCGGATCCCCGGCCAGGTAGAGGTCGAGATACGCGAACATGTGCCGGAGGGTGGTCACCCCGAACGCCGCCAGCCGCTCAGCGGCCGGGGCGCCGGGCCCGAGCGGGGGCGGGCCGGTGAGAAACGCCTGCTGGTAGGCCTGCTCGGAGTGGTCGAGCAGGGCCTGGAGCAGACCGGTGCGGTCGCCGAAGCGCCGGAAGACCGTCCCCTTGCCGACCGACGCGGCGCAGGCGACCGCCTCCATGGTCAGCTTCTCCACCCCCTGCTCGGCCACCAGCCGCACAGCCGCCTCCAGCAGCCGGGCCCGGTTGCGTACGGCGTCGGCCCGCATCGGGGGCGCCTGGCCGGCCATGGGCAGCAGCGGCCGTCCGGCCACGTCCGCGGCGGATGCGGATGACGCGGCGGGAGGGGGAGGGGGCTGGGACGGCGCTGACGGATTCATGATGGGCCATCGTAGCGGACCACGGTCCGTTTAGATTAAAGTGGACCGCGGTCCGATTATCTGGTACAACCTTCAACTAATGAGGTCCGCACCGCGGGCGCCTATCGATCTTGGAGAACTCATGTCTGTTCGCATCCTCGCCCTGGTCGGCAGCCTCCGTGCCGGCTCGACCAACCGCCAGCTCGCCGACACCGCCGTGAAGCTCGCCCCCGAGGGCGTCGAGATCACGATCTATGAGGGCCTGGCCGAGATCCCCTTCTACAACGAGGACATCGACGTCGAGGGGTCCGTACCCGCGGCGGCCGCCAAGCTGCGCGCCGCGGCCGGTGAGGCCGACGCCCTCCTGTTCTTCTCGCCCGAGTACAACGGCACCATGCCGGGCGTCCTGAAGAACGCGATCGACTGGCTGTCCCGCCCGTACGGCGCCGGCGCCATCTCCGGCAAGCCGGTGGCCGTCGTCGGCACCGCCTTCGGCCAGTACGGCGGTCTGTGGGCGCACGACGACGCCCGTAAGTCCGTGGGCATCGCCGGCGGCACCGTTGTCGAGGACATCAAGCTCTCCATCCCCGGCTCCCTGACCCGCTTCGCCGAGCAGCACCCGTCGGACGACGCCGAGGTCACCGAGCAGCTGACCCACGTGCTCGCCCGCCTGACGAAGGAAGCCGCGGCCGCGAAGGCCTGAGCCCCGAATCCCCCCAGCGGGCCCCGTCGACCGAACGCGGTCGGCGGGGCCCGCTCGCCGTACGGGGCCGTTACGCTGCCGCCGAGACAACGATGCCGCCGCATCCAACCAGCGGGAGCACCCGTGGAATTCATCCACCACACCGACGGCGAAGCCCTGAGCTGCGCCGCCTTCGAGCCCACCGAGCCCGCCTCATCCGCCACCGCCCGCGGCCGCGTGGTGATCATGCACGGGGCCGGAATCGGCAGCAAGGAGCGGAGCATCCCGCTCGCCCGCGACTTCGCCGCGGCGGGCCACCCCTCCCTCGCGTTCGACTTCTCCGGACACGGGGACAGCTCCGGAAAGCTGGAGGAGCTGAGCCTGGAGCGGAGGTTCCGTCAGGCGCTCGGCGTCATCGAGGCGTTCGCCCCCGACGGCGGCCCGCTGGCGCTGGTCGGCTTCAGCATGAGCGGCCAGACCGTCGCCGATCTGACCTCGCACCTCGGCGGCCGGGTCGAGGCGATCTGCCTGTGCGCACCGGCGGCGTACGGACCCGAGGCGTGGCCGGTGCCGTTCGGGGACGGCTTCACCGAGCTGATCCGTCGGCCCGGGAGCTGGCGCCCCAGCACGGTCTTCGACGCGCTCGGCGCCTTCACCGGCCGCTCCGTCCTGGTCGTCCCCGAGCGCGACGAGGTCATCCCACCCGAGGTCACGGCCGGGATCGAGCAGGCACTCCGGACGAAATCCCGATTCTCCAAGATGGTCCTGGACGGTGCCGACCACCAGCTCGGCCGCTGGCTCTCGGACCACCCCGAGCACCGCGCCCGCCTCGTGGATCTGTGCACCCGGCCGCACGACCCGGACCACACCGACCTGGCGCGGGCCTGAACCTCGACAACCGCGGCAACCTCGACAACCTCGACAACCTCGACAACCTCGACACCGACCCCGGTCAGAGGCGTTGACGCCACGGGCGTAGTGTCCGAGCCTCGACATCAGCAGGACGAGGGGGGCGTGGCCATCCATGGCGACGGACGATGCCGTACGCGGCTGCACGGGTGTGCTGGTCATCGGCACGCGCGGCCCCGCAGGCCCCGGCGAGGTCCTGGTACGGATCAGAGGCGGCTCCGAAACCTTCCTCGCCTGGTCCGACGAGCCCTTGCCCAAGGGGGCGTCCGTGCTCGTGATCGACTGCCGCGGCACGCGCCAGGTCGATGTCGTCGAGTGGGCTGATCCGTTGAACGCGTTGGCCGGCGGGGCCGGCAACGCCGGCTGAGGAGACGAAAATGTTCGGTTACCGCGTTCCCGCCCCCGACGAGGCGATGCTCATATCCGGTGGCAGGCGAGGCCAGGGGGGTGCGCCGTTCCGTGTGGTGACCGGGCACGGCAAGTTCGTACTCCCGGTCTTCCGCAAGACCCGGTTCCTCACGCTGGCGATGTGCGAGGCGGAGGTCGCCGAGAAGTGTGTCACCAAGCAGGGCATCATCCTGACGGTCCGCGCCGTGATCGCCTTCAAGGTCGGCAATGACACCGAGAGCATCGTCAACGCGGGCCAGCGATTCCTCTCCGACCAGGACCAGATGTCCGTACTGACCGGCCGGATCTTCGCCGGGCACCTGCGCGCCATCATCGGCTCGATGACCGTCGAGGAGATCATCACCGAGCGGCAGAAGCTCGCCACCGAGGTTCTGGACACCTCCAAGACCGAGATGGCGAAGATCGGTCTGATCGTGGACTCGCTGCAGATCCAGTCCATCGACGACGGAGACACCGGCTACATCGCGGCGATGTCGGCCCCGCACAAGGCCGCCATCCAGCGCCAGGCCCAGATCGCCCAGGCCCAGGCCGCACAGGCCGCAGCCGAGGCAGAGCAGGCCGCCGCGCGGAAGCAGGCCGAATACGCCCGGCAGACCGCCGTGGTCCAGGCCGAGTACTCGGCAGAGGTGGACCGCGTCCAGGCCCAGTCCTCGCAGGCCGGACCGCTGGCGGAGGCCCACGCACAGCAAGAGGTGCTCGCCGCCCGGACCGAACTGGCCCAGCGCGCGGCCGACCTGCGCCAGCAGCAGCTCGTAGCCGAGATCGTCAAGCCCGCCGAAGCCGAGGCCGAGCGGATCCGGGTGCTGGCGCTGGCCGAGGCGGAGCGGATGCGGATCCAGGCCGAGGCCGCGGCCTCGCACGGCCGGGTCGCGCTGGACCGCATGCTCATCGACCAACTGCCGCAGATCGTCAAGGAGGCCGCCTCCGGGCTCTCCGGAGCCAATGTCAACGTCCTCAACGGCGCCGACGGACTGGGCGAGATCGCGGCGGGCCTGGTCGGACAGGGCCTGACGATCCTGGACTCGGTACGGCGCAACCTGGGTTCGCCCGACGGCGGTGCGGAGAAGAGTGGCGGGACCGGGGGCGGCAAGGTCGAGATCCGCTGAGGGCCGACGGCCGGACGGCTACGTGTCGTCCGGCCGCCGTACGTCAGCACATCTGGTAGTCCCGCCGGTCCGGGAACGTCACCCGGTTGAGATTGCACCGGTGCGGCGCGGCCCCCGCACATCGCGCATGCTCCCGCAACGCGACGCTGACCAGGCACAGCAGCACATCCGCGTCCCGCTCGTTGTCCAGGTGCACGGTCACCCACTGCGAGTCCGGCACCAGCCGGATCGCCGTCGACCGCCCCAGGTGGACGGCCAGATGCCGGATGGCCGGTTCGGTAAGGTGCAGGTCAGCGTCCCGGTCGGAGTGGAAGTGCACGATCTCGCACTCCGCCGTCCGCACCGCCCGGCCCATGCCACAACAGGCCGGGCCTACGTCGAGGTCCGGCCAGTCCCGCAGTCGCTCCATGGCTCGATGCGCCACGCTCACGGATACATCCTCCCCCGGTTTCCCGGGGGCTCACCCTCGCGTTGCCCGACCGTAACCATCCGATGTGACAAGCCGATTGGGCTCGTACGGCCGAGGGCGCCGACGGCTCGGGCGAGCTGCCCGGCAAGGAAAAGCGGTCCGCGAGGTTCCTGATCTGCGCCGAGCTGGGCAGCCCGGCATATGTCGTGGTGCTCCCCCGGTAGTGACGGACCGGGAGAGCGCCGGGAGGGGCTGCCGGGACCGATTCCCGCGTCCCCTCCTCATCTCGTCATAGGGTAGAGACCCCCAACCACTCATCAATTATCTGCCCGTCGGGCTTGAACGAGTAGTCGAGCTGCTTCACCGTCGGCGCCGGGTTGGGAAAGTAAAGGTGCCCGCAGATGGAAGGACTCGAGTGGTAGTGCCCGCTCGACATTTCCACCACCCATGACGCGCAGTAGAAGTCAAAGGGCGTCAGATCTTCCACGTAGCCCGTGACGTGCCATCACGGCGAGCGCGCGCGGAATTAACTTCATTTGACGGTCTCCCATGTCTCGATGACAGGAGCGGAATAATATCCGCCCACTTACAGCCATCGGAAGAACCACATTCAACGCTTTTCGACTTGACTTCTGGGCCTCTGGGCTTCTGAGCTGCTTCGCTGTCGCCCACATCGCTTGAATTCGCACCCCGGATTTCCGCAGAACTGCCGGTTATCGCCGGCACCGCAAATGACCAGTAAGCGCGCGTTTCGGGGGTTGATGCAATAAGTGACACCCGCGGGGCGACTCGGACAGCGCTCCACGAAGGACGAGGGTTGTGACGCCGCGGCCTCCTTGCTACTCTGCGGTAGCAGGGAGCGTTGGAAAAACAAACTTACCGCCCTCGCTGAAAGAGGAGGCGATCGCCATGCGCGACGCCGTCATCGTCGAAGCCGTCCGCACCCCCATCGGCAAGGGCAAGCCCGGCGGCGCGCTCGCCGGGGTGCATCCGGTGGAGTTGCTGGCGCATACGCTGGGCGCCCTCGTCGAGCGGAGCGGGGTGGACCCGGCCCTGGTCGACGACGTCATCGGCGGCTGCGTCGACCAGGTCGGCGAGCAGGCCATGAACCTCACCCGGTACGCATGGCTCTCCGCCGGTTTCCCCGATACGGTCCCCGCGACGACCGTGGACCGGCAGTGCGGGTCCTCGCAGCAGGCCGTGCACTTCGCCGCGCAGGGGGTGATCTCCGGGGCGTATGACCTGGTGGTGGCCTGTGGGGTGGAGTCCATGAGCCGGGTGCCCATGTGGTCGAACGTACCGGAGGGCGTCGATCCGTTCGGGCCGGGGATCGCGGCCCGCTACCCCGAGGGCCTGGTGCCCCAGGGGATCAGCGCCGAGCTGATCGCCGCCAAGTGGTCCCTGACGCGCGACCAGATGGACGAGTTCGCCACCGCGTCCCACCAGAAGGCGGCCCGCGCGACCGCCGAGGGCCGGTTCGCCGCCGAACTCGCGCCCCTGACGGCTGACGGGCGCACGGTGGACACGGACGAGTCCATCCGGCCCGCCACCACGCCCGAGGTCCTGGCCGGACTACGGCCGGCCTTCGCCGACCCCGGGTTCGCCGAGCGGTTTCCGCAGATCCAGTGGTCGGTGACGGCGGGCAACAGCAGCCCGGTCAACGACGGCGCCGCCGCGCTCCTCATCACCACCAGCGAAACCGCGGCCCGCCTCGGCCTCCGCCCCAAGGCCCGGCTCCACAGCTTCGCCGTCACCGGCTCGGATCCCCTGCTGATGCTCACCGGCGTCATCCCCGCCACGGAGAAGGTGCTGCGCCGCGCCGGGCTCGACCTCGCCGACATCGACCTGTTCGAGGTCAACGAGGCATTCGCCAGCGTGGTCCTCGCCTGGCAACAGGAAACGGGCGCGGATCCGGAGAAGGTCAACGTCAACGGCGGCGCCATCGCGCTCGGCCACCCCCTGGGCGCCAGCGGCGCCCGGCTGATGACCACCCTGGTCGGAGCCATGCGCGAGCGCGGCGCGCGGTATGCGCTGCAGACCATGTGCGAGGCGGGCGGGCTCGCGAACGCGACGGTGCTGGAAGCCATCGGGTAGGTCGTTGTAGGTCGTTTGGTCGGGGGCTCGCCCGCGGTGCTGTGCTCATGTGGTGTGCGGTGGGCGGGCGCCCCGGGGCTGTGTCGTTTCCGGTGTTGCTCGCCGTCGGTTTCCCCCAGAATGAGTTGCTGGGGGAAACCGGGGGCCTTCGTCACGCCTGGCGGGACGCCCCGTCCGGCCATACGACGTCCACGGGCAGGCCCGCCTCACGCGCCTCGTACACCACGTCTGCCGTGCCGCCGCCCTTGCCGGTCGGCGGCTGCCCGTTCCACACGGCCACAAAACGTTCGGCTCGCTCCAGCAGTACGGCGTTCGCCGCTTCGTACGCCTCGCGGTTCGCCGTGGCATGCGGCATCACCAACACCTCGTCCGCCACGTCCATGAACCGGTCGAAGGTCGCCGCGTGGTCCGGCTTCACCTTCGCCTCCCGGTAGTCCCGCGACGGAACCACCACGACCAGCCGCCCACCCGCGGCCAGGACCGCGTCCGCGAACAGGCTGTCGCTGCCTCGCGCGATGCACGACACGCCTACCAGGCTGGAGGGGTCGTACGCGGCGAGGGCCCTGGCCAGTTCCTCGCGCACCAGCGGTACGGAGTCCTCAGTGATGTCCATGTGTCCGGTCACGGCGATCGTCGTCATCGTCGTATCCACCTCGTCATGCGGTCAGCAGGCTCCGGATGCTACAGCGGACATCGACCCCGGCCCGGGGCACGCCGTCCGTGGCTTCACCGCCGAGGGCGTGCGATCAGCCGGATGTCAGGGCCTGATCGCGCGACGTCCAGCAACTCGCACCGCAAGATGTCTTCCATGGTCTCGATGGTGCCGCCCTGGAGCGCGCTCTTACCGCGGCCGAGGAGCGCGGGCGTGTCGCTCTCCTTCCCAAGAGTGAACGGCCCGCACATGAGAAGGGTTTCGCCTCATACTCTGGCAGTGACGAGCTGGACTGAGAGGGGCACGGCCATGCCATCTGACGCTACCCCGAACCCGCTGGACCACCCGCTGGACCACCCGCTGGTCTTCGGCCAGCGGATGCAAGTCCTCCGCACCCGCCGAGGCATGAGCCGTACCGTCCTCGCCGGTCTCCTCGACAAGTCCCCGAGCTGGGTCAAGCAGGTGGAGAACGGCGCTCTCCACACGCCCGGACTTCCGATGATTTTGCGCATCGCCGAGGCTCTACGCGTCCGCAACCTCGCTGAGCTCACTGGTGACCAGACCATGCCCATCGATCTCTTCGTCGGCCCCGGTCACGCCAAGCTGCCTGCGGTGCGCGCCGCGATTGACGCGTACCCCGTCGCCGACGATCGCGAAGCGCCCTCGGCCGCGCATCTGAGTGCACGCCTCGAACGCGCTTGGTCAGCCCGCCATTCCGCACGCAACCACCGCGATGTGATCGGCGGTCTCCTGCCGAATCTCATCCGGGATGCACAGCTCGCCGTACGCCAGGCCGACCGTGCCCCCGAACGGCGAGCGGCTCAAGCGGTGCTGTCCGAGGTCTACTCCCTCAGCCAGTTCTTCATCGCGTACCAGCCGGACTCCGCCCTTCTGTGGCGCGTGGCCGAACGCGGCATGGTTGCTGCTCAGGAGAGCGAGGACCCGCACGCCATCGGCATGGCCGCCTGGCTCACCGCCCAGGCCCACCGCGACAGCGGCCCCACCCACTTCGACGCAGCCGACGCCGTGACTCTGGAGACCCTGCGCTACCTCAAGCCGCTACTGCCGGACGCGTCGGACGACGTGCGCGCCATCGCGGGCGCGCTGCAGTTCGAGGCCGGATACACCGCCGCACGCCGCGGAAATACCGGTACCGCGTGGAGCTACTGGGACACCGCAAGCAAGGTGGCCAAGCGGCTGCCTGCCGACTACTACCACCCCATGACGTCGTTCTCCCGACCCATCATGGGGGCGCACGCGGTCACCGTCGCCGTCGAGCTGCATGCGGGCCCGGAGTCCGTACGGCAGGCCGCGAAGGCCGACGCCGAGGCGATCCCGTCACGACCTCGGCTGGCCCGGCACCGGATCGAGGAGGCTCGGGGCTACCAACTTGACGGGCAGCCGGAGACGGCGCTGGCAACGTTGGACAAGGCGTACGAGGCCGCGCCAGAGACGATTCGCTACAACGGCTACGCGCGCCGCATCGTCTTGGAAGAGACGGAGGCGAAGTCTCCGGAGCGTCGCTGTCGTGCGGCCGCACTGGCCGTGAAGATCGGCGTACTGGCCACCTGAACCCGCGTTCGAGGGGCAGAATCTCTGCCCCTTCCCCGCCCCCGGCGCTCTTACGGTCGGTAATCACCTGATCACCGAAAACGTCGGGGGCTCCCGTGGAGACGACGAACACCGGCCCGGTCCTGCCATGGACGCCGCCGAGCGGCCGTAGCGCACAGCTACAACCCGCTGGCCAATCGTGGGATGTCGTGCGCGTCCCACGCTTCATCGGCAAACCGGCCCTGGAATCGCTCGGCGGAGCCACGGGCGCGGTCATTGAGAACCCGATCGACCGGGTGCTGTACTGGCTCATCGAGCCGGGCGCCGCCACCGAGTGGGACACGAGCCTGCTGCCCTCCGTCCAGGTGTGGGGAGCGACCGCCTACATCGAGGTGCCACCGGTGGCCCGCACGACCGGGCCCGGCGTCCACTGGCACGTACCGCCCCGGCACCCCCGGCACCTCACCGACCCGCCCGCTCTCCTCGCCGCGCTGAAGATCGCCACCAGCGCGGCACTCGGCCCACGCGAGGGGGCCACCCGGTGACCGAGTGCTGCTATCGCTGCGACAAGCCCACCCGCGAACCGATCACCGTGCTGCGCGCGTCGGCCTCCGGGCCCGGCTGCCTGCGGCACCTGTGCCCGGACTGCAACCGCCGACGGCCGCACCCCGACGCCGACCTGTACGCCGTGCTCGTCACCCTGCAGCGCGAGAGGTACGCGACGTGACCGTCCAGGTCGGCAACCGGCGGATGTCCCCGTGCTGCGCGCAGTACACGGCCGAGCCCGACACCACACCCGACGAGATCCACACCTTCTGCAAAGGGCCCGGCGAGGTACGCGCGGCACCCATACCGCCCGCGACCGTTGGCGCGCTCATCTTCACCGTCCGCTGTGACTGCGACTGCCACAAGGCGGACGCCACATAGACCGGTGGGCCGCTGGTGGCCCACCTCACCCTCGCCCCGGCCTCCCGCTTGCAGGCCAGTGGGCCGGGACGAGGACCGCGCAACCGCGCGGGGGACACCCCTGCGCAACTCAACAACTCACAGGAGGCCCTATGCGATTACAGCATGCCGCCCGTCAAGACCGCGAAGGCGGCGACAGCATGCCGGACACCGACGCCCCGACACCCGGCGGCCAGACGCCCGGCGACTCGGACGACGGGCGCCAGTACGCGCGCTAGCCAGACCGCGGCCCCGTCCTCAGACCGCCCCCGCCGTGGGCGGGGCCGCTCCCACCACGCAGGAGCCCCATGACAGCACCACCCATGCCCGACCACTGGCACTGCTACCGCTGGACCGGAGAACGCCGAACCTACGACGACGAGTCCGCGCGTCGGCCGCCCCACCTCATCGCCCAGAACATCCCACCCCACGAGTGGAAACAGATCGCAGCCGCCAGCCCCGCCTTCATGGCAAGCGACGTACCACCCCTGGAGGTACCGCACTGGCTGCTGCGACCAGCCAGAACGATCAAAGCCACCTTCCAGGAACCGCAGAAAGCCACAGCCTGGTACCGAGACCAGGTCACCGACCTTGCCCCCACCTTCATGGCCCACCACGACAAAAATCCCACCCGGCAAGCCGAACGCTTCGCCGCCGCCGAAGACCGGCTCAGCTGGGGCGGGGACGTCGTCGGCGGGTGGTATCTGCGGGGGACAGGATTCGCCTCGGTCCAGGTGGTCGCTTGCAGCGCGAACCGGACCCGCCCGACCATCCCCTGCCCCGTACTCCCCTAGCTACCGCCGGAAGATCCCACCGGATGCCTCGCCCGGAACGCCGATGGCCCCCGCGGGGGCGGGGGCCATCGGGGCGGGAAGCCGGGGGGAGGCGGCTCCCCGGGTCTGTGGGCCGGGTTGGTCGGCCGGTCGTCAGCTGGGCGAGCGGGCTGAACGGGTCAGCTGGGTGCGTTAGTCGAGGGCGTTGGACAGGTCGCTCTGCCAGTAGGTGACCTGGGCGGTGTCGTCGATGTAGACGGAGCCGCCGGGGAGTTCGACGGACTTGGAGTCGTCGGAGCCTTCGAGGAAGACCTCCAGGGAGGTGGCCTTGTAGCCGTTCTGGCCCGAGCCGTCGGCGGAGGAGGTGCGGATTCCGGCGTAGGCGGTCTCGCCGGGGGCGAGGGTGACGACGGCCTGCGGCTTGCTGTCCTCGTAGACCGGGGTGGCGGCCTGGGCGTCCTCGCCGAACTTCAGGACCGGGTAGCCGGGCATGTTGCAGTCCACGCCCGCGTGGTTGTTCACCTCGAGCACCATGTAGTTCACCGGCCGCTGAACCGACTTGACGCCGACCGTCAGCTTGTTGATGTCACAGGGGCCGATCTCCTGCTCCGAGTTGTCGGAGCCGCCGGAGCCGCCGGAGCCCTTGGCGCCGTCCTTGGAGGACCCGGCCTCCTGGGCACCGCCGCTCTTCTTCCCGTCGCTCGCGCCGCCCGTGGCGTCCGACCCGCCGGAGGTCTGGTCGGCCGGGGCCGAGCTCGGGCTGTCCGCCTTGCCCTCGTTCTTGGTGCCGGTGCCCTCGTTGCTGTTGCAGGCGGTGAGGGTGAGGGCGGCGACCGCGGTCAGGCCGACCGCGGCCAGACGCAGGGTACGGGCGCGGCGGGCGGTGAAGGTGGTGATCGACATGGTGGGTTCCCCCCAGATGGACTTGGCCGTTTCCGGTGTGTCTTTCTCGGTACGGCTCAAGCCTCTCGTCCTCCGCTGTCGTGCCACTGCCGCCCGGCTGCCGCGCCGCTAACGTCCCACTAACGTCCTGCCCTCACTGCTATGACGCAGCTCACCAGGAAACGGTGACAGGGTGTTGTCGCGGACGGCTGCGACTGTCGACGGCATGACGATCACCGATGAGGACTGCCTCGCCGAGACCCTGGCGTTCAACGAGCAATTCGAGGCCGCTGCCGCGAACCGCCCGCCCCGCGAGCAAACACCGGACGCGACCGTGCTGGCGCGCCTGCGGCGTAACCGCCTCGGCGGCGACACACCACCCGTGAGGCTGCCGCATGGCCAAGACCGCGTCGTAGCTGGTGGGGTGGGGGTCCGGGTGTTCGTGCCAGGGCAGGTCGACGGCGTGTATCTGCACATACACGGAGGTGGCTGGGCGTTCGGCTCCGCGGACGGGCAGGATGAGCGGCTGTGGCGGCTGGCCGTGCAGGCGCGGCTGGCTGTCGTGAGCGTGGAGTACCGGCTGGCGCCGGAGCATCCGTTTCCCGCCGGGCCCGACGACTGTGAAGCGGCCGCCCGGTGGCTGGTGGGCCACGCCGCAGCGGAGTTCGGCACCGGGCGGCTGCTGATCGGCGGCGAATCAGCCGGCGCCCACCTGAGTGTCGTGACGCTGCTGCGCCTTCGCGACCGGCACGGCATCACGGGTGCGTTCCGGGCCGCGAACCTGCTCTTCGGCCCGTACGACCTGTCGATGACGCCGAGCCAGCGGTCGTTCGGCTCCAGGCGGCTGCTGAGCAATACGGACACGCTGCGGGGCAGCTATGAGCTGGTCACGCCCGAAATGGGGGCGGAACGGCGCCGCGACGCGGAGATCTCGCCGCTGTTCGCCGACCTGACCGGCTTGCCGCCCGCCCGTATGGTCGTCGGTACGGAGGATCCGCTGCTGGACGACTCTCTGTTTCTGTCCCAGCGGTGGCAGGCGGCGGGCGCGGCCGTGCAGCTGGGCGTCGTCGCCGGCGCGATGCACGGCTTCACCCTGTTCCCGCTGACCATCACCGAACGGGAGCAGGAGCGTCAGCGCGAGTTCCTGGCTACTGCGTGACGGTAGCGTCGGCCTCATGAACCGTACTGCCCGGCTCTATGCGCTGGTGGAAGAGTTGCGCGCGGCGGCGCCACGGCCGCTGACGGTCGCGGCGCTCGCCGCACGGTTCGAGGTCAGCACGCGCACGGTGCAGCGTGACCTCCAGGCGCTGATGGAGTCGGGTGTCCCGGTGCGCAACACGCCCGGGCGCGGCGGGGGCTGGACGGTCGACCCGGCGATGACTCTGCCGCCGATCCGCTTCACCTCCGATGAAGCCTGGGCGTTGGCCGCCGCGCTGGCCGCCGCCGAGACCGCCGCCCCCTACGCCGGGGCGGCCCGCACGGCGTACCAGAAGATCACGGCCTCGATGACCGGTCCCACCTCGGCGGCGGCCCGGGAACTGGCCGCACGGATCGTCGCGCTGCCGTCGCGGACCGACTCCGCGGTCCGCGCCGCGGTGGAACAGGCCGTCACCGACAACATGGTGCTGCGGCTGTCCTACGTCGATGCGGCAGGACGCGAAAGCGACCGCGTCGTGGAACCGGCCGGGCTGCTCACCGCCGACGGCCGGTGGTACCTCATCGCCTGGTGCCGCATACGGCGGGCCGGCCGGGGTTTCCGGCTGGACCGGATCGCGTCGGCGGCTCCGACCGGTGAGCAGGCGCGCCCCCATGACCTGGCCGAACTGCTGCTCGGCTCGGTCGCTGCCAGTGCGGTACGGCCCGCTGCGCTGGCCTCACTCACACCCCCGCCATGAGCGGTCGAAGCCACCACGCCGGGACCTCGATCACGAGCGGCGCGACGAGGCCCCCGCGCCGACCGCCGCCGAGCCGTGCACCGCGACCCCGGCGGGACGGCCCAGCTCCAGATACATCTTGACGTCGTCGAAGCGCTCGTCGCCGACGGCTATCCCGCTCGGCAGCCGCCCCCACTCCCGGAAGCCCAGGTCCTCGTACAGGGCGATCGCGCCGTGGTTGTTGCCGCGTACGCCCAGGAGCAGCAGCTCAAGACCGGCCGCGCGCACGTCGTCGATCAGCGCGGCCACCAGGAGCCGGCCGATGCCCCGGCCCCGGGCCTCGGGGTGGGTCATGACCTGCTGTAGCTCGGCGCTGTGCCGGTAGCTGGCCACGGAGGCGCGCCGCCGCCACAGCGCACAGCCCAGCACCTCACCCGGCCCGTCCGCCGCACTCGCCTCGGCCGCCAGGGCGAGCGCCGCGTCCCCGGCCCGTACGTCGGCCAGCACCCCGTCGAGCCAGGTGTCGGTCTCCGTGCGGCTGGGCGGCGCGAGGTAGCCGATGGCCCCGCCGGTCGCGCTGACGGCGTGGACCATACGGTGCGTCCTCGCGCGCAGCGCCTCGTCCAAGGCGGTCGGCCAGACCAGCTCGACGGGGTCGGTCATGTCGTGTGTTCCTCGCTTCCGTTCAGTCCGGGATCATCGTCCGGCAGGCGGCCCAGTGCACGCGGCCCATATTCGGCTTGAGCAGGGACGACAGATTGACCCATCCGTCGTCCACACTGATGTACTTGCCCTTGAGCACCAGGCCGTCGGGTGGGTCCAGGATGTAGTCCGGCATCATCTGCCCCGGCAGGAATTCATCCACCATCGGCGGATCCGGGTATCCGGAAATGATGCGGTTGGCGTCCCAGTTCGTCAGGAACTCGCCGTGATCGGAGTACACGGCGACGCTCGTGCCCTCGGGCATCTCGAACGTCGGCATGTCCGAATCAAGGCTGCCGTGGCCTGCGATCACTCGCTCGCCGTCCGCTCGTTCTCCGGGGAAGCCGTCCAGCAGGGGGCAGGCCGACAGCCCCAGGGGGTCGACCCGGCGGTGGGGGTTGGGGACGTAGGCGACGGGGTTGGGGGCGGGGGCGAGGCCGAGGGGGTCGGGGGTGAGGTAGCGGGCGGTGGTGGGGTCGTAGTAGCGGTGGTGGTTGTAGTGGAGGCCGCTTTCGGGGTCGTGGTACTGGCCGGGGAAGCGCAGGGGGGTGTGCGGCAGGCCGGTGGGGTCTTCTGTGGTGGTGCCCCACAGGGTGGTACGGGTCCGCCAGGCGATGTCGCCGGTCTCGTCGATGAGTTCGGTGGGGGTGCCGACGAGATCGGTGACGATGGCGAAGAACCGGTGGTCGATCTGGCGCCGGCTGGTCGCCTCGGTGACGCGTTCGGTCTGGGTCAGGGGGCGGAAGCCGTCGTGTTCCCACGTCAGTGTCATCGGATGGGGGTGGTCCGGTGTGGTGGTGGTCTGTTCGGCGAGGGTGGGGCCGTCCCAGGTGAAGGCGACTTGTTCGAGGACCGTTTCGCCGTCGTCGGCGAGGCGTTGTTTGGCGGTGCGGCGGCCGAGGGGGTCGTACAGGTAGCGCCAGTGGGCGCCGTCGGGGGTGGTGAGGGCGGTGAGGTGGTTCTCCGCGTCCCAGGTGTAGCGCCAGGCGTCGGGCTTGGCGGAGAGGCGGGTCTTCTGGCGGAGGGTGAGGCGGCCTGCGGTGTCGTGTTCGTAGCGGACGCGGCCGGCGCGGGTGATGCGGGTGCCGTTGTAGGTGCGGGGGCCGGTGGCTTCCGGGGTGGGGTGGTCGGTGGGCCAGGTGGCGTGGGTCTGGTTGCCCGCCTCGTCGTAGGCGTAGGTCTCCGTCCAGCCCTCGGCGCGGATGGTGGTGACCCGGCCCGCGTCGTCCAGGTCGAAGGTGCGGGGGCCGCTGAGCCGGTCGTGGATGGCGGTGAGGTGGCCGTCGGGGCGGTAGGTGTAGGCGCGGTGCTGCGCGATGTCGTCCGCCGGGCCGGTGGTCAGGGTCTGTTCGGACAGCCGTCCGGCGGGGTCCCAGATCTGCGCGAGTGAGGCGTTGGGCCCAAGTCGGCGGGCGGTTTCCCGGCCTGCCGCGTCATACGTGAAATCGAGGGTGTGGCCGCAGGTGGTCAGCGTGGTGCGGCGGCCCGCCGCGTCGTAGGCGAACGTGGACTTCGCGCCGGAGGGGGTGGTGCGGCGCACGGGGCGGCCCAGCGCGTCGTAGGCGTGGGTGAGGACGCGGTCGCCGACGACTTCCGCTACGGCTCGGCCCATCCGGTCCCGCCGGTACGTCAGCGCCACATTCGGGCCGACGGCCTCCACCAGCCGCCCCGCCGGGTCGTAGGTGAAGGTGGTCACCCGGCCGTCGGCGTCCTTCCCCACCAACCGGCCGCAGACGTCGTACGCGAGGCGGACGGTCTGGCCCAGGGGGTTGGTGCGGGAGACCAGTTGGCCGGCCGTGTCGTAGGCGTAGGTGAGGGTGCGGCCGTCGAAGTCCGTCTCGCTGAGCGGTCGGCCGGTCGGGTCGTAGGTGTACGTCCAGGTCAGGTCAGGGGGGCCGGTGACCTGGGTGAGGCGCAGCCGGGTGTCGTGCGTGAACTCGTAGCGGGTGCCGTCCGGGCCGGTCTGGGCGGCCAGCAGATCGAAGTGGGTGTACTCGTAGCGGGTCACGCCGCCACCCGCGTCCACGTATGTGGTGCGATTGCCCTCGCCGTCATACGTCCAGCGCTGCTCCGCGCCGTCCGGGGCGGTGCGCCGGGAGAGCTTGCCCTCCACCGTCCACTCCAGGTGGGTGGTGGCGCCGAGCGGGTCGGTGATGGTGGTGGGGCGGCCGAAGGCGTCGCGGTGGTAGGTGGTGGCCGCGCCCAGCGGGTCGGTGATCTCGACGGGGAGCCCGGCCGCGTCGCAGCGCACCCGCGTGGTGTCGCCGAGCGCGTTGGTGACCGAGGCCAGGTGGCCGTGCTGGTCGTAGGTGTAGTGGGTGGTGTGGCCCAATGGGTCGGTGGCGGTGGTGCGGTTGCCCCGCTCGTCGTATGTGTAACGCCAGGTGGCCCCGTCCGGCTGGATCACCTCCACCGGCAGGCCGAGGGCGTTGTACGTGGCGGTGCGCCGGGTACCGTCGGGGGCGGTCACCGCGACCGGTCGCTCGGCCGTGTCGTAGGTGTAGGCGGTGGTCCTGCCGAGGGCGTCGGTGCGGGACAGGATGCGGCCGTGGCGGTCCTGGCGGGTGCGGGTGGTGTGGCCGAGGGGATCGGTCACGGCGATGACCTGGCAGCGGTCGTTCACCAGATAGCGGGTGGCGTGGCCCTCGGGCGTGGTGACCGTGGTGACCCGGTGGCCGGTCCGCTCGTCCGTGGGACCGTAGTCGATCCGCACCGAGACATGTCCTTCGGTGCCGCCCTCGGCGATGCAGCGGTCGCGGTTGTCATAAACGAAGTCGTAGCGGCGGTCGTTGGTGTCGATCCAGGCGATCATCCGGCGCTCGGCGTCGTACTCGTACCGCATCGGCAGTCCGGAGGAGTTGGTGACGTGGGTGAGGTTGCCGTCGGTGTAGGCGTAGCGGATGAGCTGCTGGTCGGCGCCCGCGAGGTGCAGGGCGGTGATGCGGCCGTTCTCGGTGGTGATTTCGATGTGGTAGCCGCCGCTGTGGACGATCCCGGTGGGGGCGCCGTGGTGGTCGTATTCGAAGGTCAGGCGGTGGCCGTTACGGTCGCTGATCTCGGCCAGCGGTGCCTCGCCGTCGCCCCCGCCTTCCGGGCCGGTGAAGTACCAGGTGCGGCCGGTGTCCGGGTCGGTGAGCGTGTAGTCGCCCTCCACGGTCCGCTCCAGGGGCCACCTGGGGCCGGGTTCGGGCAGCGTCGGCAGGCCGGGGGCCGGGTGGGGGTACGACAGCAGCAGCCCGTCCTCGGCGACGAACACCACACCCCGCGCACCGATCTCCAGCCGCTGATCAGCCGTACTCGACCACATCGGCCCGAACCACCGGCCCGCCCGATACCCCGACTCCGCCCGCCGCACGAACACCAGCGGCAACGCCCCCGGCAACACCACATCCCGCTGCGGCAGAAACATCCGCCCCGTCGCCAGATCCACCGGATCCGTACCATCCGCGATCTTCGCCGCATCCGGCGTGGCGTGCGGCGCCGCGCCCTCCTTGGCCACCGTCTGAAGAGCAGGCCGCTCCGCCCTGGCCACCGTGGCGGGCAGCCGCTCGGCAGCCGTGACCGCCGCCTTCGCACCCCCCAGCCCCTTCGTCCCGATCAGCTCCGGCACCAGACGGCCAAGACCCTCCGACGGGTCCTTCTGGAAGGCGTCCCACATGCCCTTGAGCGCCGTGCCCGGGTCATTGGCCATCCGCACCAGACCAGCAGCGGTGTTGTTCAGGTTCGTGACGTACTGGGCGGGGTGGGTGATGTTGTACAGGTCCAGCGGGTTCACCTGCCGCACGAAGTTCAGCACCCCCGCCGTGCCCTTCACCACCCCACCCAGGAAATGGCTGGTGTCCAGCGCCATCCCCTGCAGCCCGTCCCCCACCTGCTGGGCATACGACGGCTTCTTCGGAGCCGCGTCCCGGGCCGCCTCCACCGCCGCCTTCGCCACCCCGTGCGCCTCGTTCCGCTGCCGCCGCGCCTCCGCCAACATCTCCTGCGCAGCCTTCACATCCGCAGCCCCCGGATCATGGAACGCACCCGGCTTCTCCGGCAGCGACGACGGATCCCGCTTATCGGCCGGAAGCGCGTTGTACGCGTCCGCCGCCTTGTTGTACGCACCGACCTTGTCGTTATGCGCCGAACGGGCATCCTCCGACGCCTTCTTGCCCTTCTTATAGCGCCGGATCGCCTCCTGGGCCTGACCCTGCGCCCACTCCACCGTCCCCGCGAACCGCTCCAGCGCCCCCGACGCCTTCTCACACGCGTCCGCCGCCGTGAACCACTTCTTCGGCTCGACCGACACGCTCTCCCGGAAGGCATCCGCCGCCTTCCCCTTCAACGACCGCGAACCCAGCCCCTGCAACCCCTTGCCCACATTGTTGAACGCGGTCGTGAAGTCCGTGAGATGGCCGGCCGTTGAGCGGAGTTTCGACGAACTGCCGTGGATCAGCTTCTTCGGATCCTCGCTCTCCCCCAGCTGCATCTCATCGACATCCGCCCCCAGCGCGTTCGCCGCCGAATCGGACTTGTCCCGGACCCAGTCCGCACCGCTGTTCCAACCGACGTCATCCAGCCGGTCCGCCGTCCAGTCCCCCGCGACATCGATCGCCCCACCGACGTCCTCGACCCGATCCTCGACCCAGTCCTCGACGCCGTCCGGAACGAAATCCCCAAGCCCCACGCGCAGTTACCCCCGTGCAACAGTCGCAGCGGCCTGTCCCGGCCGTTGATCCGCACCGTACCCGCCAACCGGAACATGGGGCACCGGGGGTCCGACGACTGGGTGCGTTCAGCCTGTTTCCGCCACTTCGACGGGGGTGCCCGACTCCTCGGGGACATGCCCGGTCTGCACCCGCCCTGTCCGCACCCGTCCGGTGTCTGCCCGTCCTGTGTTCCCCCGCCCGGCGTTCCCCCGTCCCCTCAGCCGCTGGTAGAGCAGCGCCGCACCGGCCACGCCGAGCGGCCACAGCAGATACCGGCCCGACATCACCAGCAGCGCAGCGACCGCGACGAGCGCCGCCAGCGCCGCCGCGCGGATCGCCCCGCGGCGGGGCAGCAGGCGCAGCGCGGCCGCGACGCCGATCGCGTACACGGTGACGAAGGACCCCGTGGTGAGCAGCACCAGGGGCCGGGCGTCCGTGTGGGCGGCGGTCACCACGAGCAGGCTGAGGAAGGCCAGCGACGAGACGAACCCGAGGCTGCGGCGCGGGATCTCGCCCGCGCTGCCGCCGCGTCCCAGCCACCCCGGCAGCGCTCCGTCCCGGCCGAGGGCCGCGCCGAGTTTGGCCGCGCCGGCGTAGTACGCGTTCATGGTGCCGAGGGTCAGCAGGAGCGCGGCCGCGGCGGCGAGCAGCCGGGCGTTGCCGCCCATGCCGCGGGCCATCAGCTCGCCCAGCGGGGCGTCGGCGTCGGCCGCACCCGTGCCGAGCACCGCGACGACGGCGAATGCCACGGCCAGATACAGCACCCCGACGATCACGACGGCGGCCGCGGTGGCCCGGGGCAGGTCCCGGGCCGGGTCGCGGAACTCCGCCGCCAGGTGGGTGATCGCCTCCCAGCCCGCGAAGCTCCACACCAGCAGCGCCGCCGCCGAGCCGATCGCGGCCCAGCCGTGCGGGGCGAACGGCTCGAGGTGTTCCGTACGCGCCTGCGGCAGGGACAGCGCGACGGCGCCCAGCAGCAGGGCGATCAGCAGCCCCGAGAGCGCGAGTTGCAGCCGCCCGGTCACCCGCAGCCCGGCGGTGTTGACGGCCGTGACGATGGCCATCAGCACCACCGCGGTGACCGTACGGGTCGCGGTCCCGCCGCCCACGGCGGCCTCGGTGTACGAGCCGGCGAACAGCGCGGCGGCGGATGCGCCCGGGGGCACCGCGAGGTAGAAGCACCAGCCGACCACCGCCGCGGTCCGCTCGCCGAAGGCGAGCCGGGCGTACGTGGACACGCCCCCGGCGTCGGGGTAGCGGGCGCCGAGCGCGGCGAAGGTGGCGGCCAGCGGCGCGGACACCACGACCAGGGCCAGCCAGGCCAGCAGCGAGGCGGGGCCCGCGGTCTCGGCCGCGAGCGCGGGCAGCGCGATGACGCCCGTGCCCAGGACCGCCCCTACGTACAGCGCGGTGCCCTGGAGCGCGGTGAGCCGCCCGGCGGGCGCGGGGCGGTGGGGTGACGATGGTGGCGGTGGTGGCGGTTCGCTCATGCCCGGTTCACTCATGCCCGGCAGCCTCGCCGATGCGGCCACCCGCCGACCATCGGCGGAAATGCCATGGTGCGCTAAATTCCCGCCATGGCCCGTCCCGCCGATACGCCCCGCCCCGCCGGAACTGTGAGTGACACACCGCGTTCCGCCGACACGCCCCGTCACATCGTCGCCGTCGCCGTGGCCGACGGCGCCCCCATCTTCGAGCTCGCCGTCCCCTGCGAGGTCTTCGGTATCGACCGCTCGGACATCGTCGACCCGTGGTACGAGCTGCGCCTGTGCGCCGCCGAGCCCGGCCCGCTGCGCACCTCGGCCGGCCTGGGCATCCCCACCCCGTACGGCCTCGACGACCTCGTCGAGGCGGACACCGTGGTGGTGGCCGCCTGTCCCCGGGCCGTCCAGCTGGCCCCGCCGCCCGAGCTGGTCACCGCGGTGCGCAAGGCCCATGAGCTGGGCCGGCGGATCGTCTCCATCTGCAGCGGCGCGTACGTCCTGGCCGCCGCCGGGCTGCTGGCGGACCGCCGGGCGACCACGCACTGGATGAACGCCGCGGACTTCGCCTTCCGCTTCCCGGAGGTCGACCTCGACCCCACGGCCCTGTACGTCGAGGACGGCTCCATCCTCACCTCGGCCGGCACCGGGGCCGCGATCGATCTGTGTCTGCATCTGGTGCGCCAGGACCATGGCGCGGCGGTGGCCAATGAGGTGGCCCGCCGGATGGTCGTACCGCCGCACCGGGAGGGCGGGCAGACGCAGTACGCGAAGCTCCCGGTCCGGCCGCGGACGGGCGGGGGCGAGGGTCTTGCGCCGGTGCTGCAGTGGGCGCGGGAGCGGCTGCACGAGCCGCTGACGGTGGCCGGGCTGGCCGCGGTGGCCCATATGAGCGAGCGCACCTTCGCGCGCCGCTTCCGCGACGCCCTCGGGACCACGCCGTTGCAGTGGATCCTTCAGGAGCGGGTGCGGCTGGCGCAGGAGTTGCTGGAGACCACCGACGATCCGGTGGAGAGCGTGGCGCGCCGCACCGGCTTCGGTACCGCGCCCAATCTGCGCCACCACTTCCGGCGGCTGACCAGCGTCTCGCCGCAGACCTACCGCCAGGTGTTCCGGTCCCGGTCGATGCCGCCCGGCGCGCCACGTTAGGCGCCACGTTCGGCACCATGGGAGTGACCGCGGGCATCCGAGGGTTCCAAGGGTTCCAAGGGTTCCAAGGGAGGAGCACACCGTGACCGAACGCAAGCCGCCCGGCATCAGCTTCGAGACCTGGGCCGACCGACAGATCCGCGAGGCGGAGGCGCGGGGCGACTTCGACGATCTGCCCGGGCGGGGCAAGCCGCTGCAGGGCCTGGACAGGCCGTACGACGCGATGTGGTGGGTCAAGGACAAAATGCGGCGCGAGGGCCTGTCCTACCTGCCCCCGGCGCTCGTGCTGCGCAAGGAGGCGGAGGACGCGCTGGACGCGGCGCACACGGCCGGCTCGGAGGCCGAGGTGCGGCGGATCCTGGCGGACATCAACGACAAGATCCGCGAGGCGCTGCGCCGGCCGCCCGAGGGCCCGCCGCTGAATCTGGTGCCGTTCGACGTGGACGGGGTCGTACGGCAGTGGCGCCAGAGCCGGACCGGCTGAGGCGGCCTGGCCCCAGTGTCGACTGGGGCCTGGCCACCTGGCTGGGCACTTCGCCCACCGCCTCGGCGGCATGTGCGCTTTCGCCCTGTGGGGCCCGCGCGCACAGCAGCTCCTGCTGGTCCGCGACCGTGCATCAAGCCGCTGTACTACTACCGTTCCTGAGCAGTGGTGTGAGCCCACGCACTGGCACGCCCCGAACGGTCTTGGGCGCACTGGTCCCCGGCGTACTCGGCCCCGGGGCAGCGACACGGATCCTGTCCGCGGTCCGATCCCGGGAGGCCAGTTCCCTGCGCGACCTGGCCTGTGGGCTCGGCCAGAGGCGACGGGGAGGCCCTGAACCATCACTCCGGTGGAGCAGGGGCCCCGCACGCTGGCACCGAACCCGGCGTCCCAGATCGCGACTTCACGCTACCCCGCCGCGCAGGGACCACCGCAACCCCGGAAGCCGACCATCACACGAACGAGCTACAACGACCTTCCGCGCACTCCTCGACCAGCAGCTGCCCACCCTCGACGGTGTGCTCTTCGGCTCCGAGCCCAAGGCCATCCTCGCCCACCCCGCCGTACGCCCCGCCGTCGACATCGACGGCCTGGCCGAGCTGCTGGCCTTCACCAAGACCCCGGGCCACGCGGTCTACCGGGGGATGTACGAGGTGCGCCCCGGCCATGTCGTACGCGTCCGCCGCCAGGGCCTGGCCGAACACCGCTACTGGCGCCTGGAGACCCGCGACCACCCCGACGACACCAACACCACCGTCCGCCGGGTGCGGGAGCTGCTGGACGACATCGTCGCCCGCCAGCTGATCGCCGATGTGCCCCTGTGCACCCTGCTGTCCGGCGGGCTCGACTCCTCCGCGATCACCGCGCTGGCCGCCCGGGGGCTGGCGGAGAACAAACAAGGGCCGGTGCGCTCGTTCGCGGTGGACTTCGTCGGCCAGACCGAGAACTTCAAGGCCGACGCGTTGCGCGCCACCCCCGACGGCCCCTACGCCCACGCGCTCGCCAAGCATGTGAACGCCGACCACCAGGACATCATCCTGGACACCGCCGCCCTGATGACCCCCGCCCACCGCCGCGCCACGCTGACCGCCCGCGATCTGCCGTTCGGCTCCGGCGAGAGCGACACCTCGCTGTATCTGCTCTTCAAGGCGATCCGCGACCGCTCCACGGTGGCCCTGTCCGGGGAGTCGGCCGACGAGGTCTTCGGCGGCTACTCCTGGTTCCACGATCCACGGGCGGTCGCCGCCGACGCCTTCCCCTGGCTCGCGGTGTTCCGCGACTTCGGCTTCACCGGCAGCCGTACCGGCGGCCGGGAGGCGCTGCTGCACCCGGGGCTGCTCGCCAAGGTGGACCTCGAGGCCTACCAGGCCGACCGCTACCGCGAGGCGCTGTCCGAGGTCCCGTACCGCGAGGGCGACTCGGCGACGGAGCGGCGGATGCGGGAGATCTGCTATCTGCACCTGACCCGCTTCGTCCAGTTCCTGCTGGACCGCAAGGACCGCGCGAGCATGGCGGTGGGCCTGGAGGTGCGGGTGCCCTTCTGCGACCACCGGCTGGTCGAGTACGTCTTCAACACCCCCTGGTCGATGAAGACCTTCGACGGCCGCGAGAAGTCCCTGCTGCGCGCCGCCACCCGCGATCTCCTCCCCGACTCCGTCGCCCAGCGCGTCAAGAGCCCGTACCCCAGCACCCAGGACCCCCGGTACGCCGACGCCATCCGGGCCGAGCTGCGCGAGCTGCTGGCCGACGACGACGCTCCGGTCCGCCCGCTGCTCGATATCGCCGCCGCCCGGCGCGCGGCGGACGCGGCGAGCCAGGACGCCCGGCAACCGATCGAAATGGTCCTCGGCCTGAATGCGTGGCTGCGCCAGTACGAGGTCGAGCTGACGCTCTGACCTACACTGCGCAACATGCCCTGACATTGCGTCAGGTATAGACCAAAACCCCCGGCCCGGCCGGGGGTTTCGCGTCTTGCCACTTGTGTCGAAACCGTGAAAGGCTCGGGCGGCCCCACAGTGGAACATCCCTCAACTCCGAGAAAAACACTGACCTCTTGGCCATCCTCTGCTCGGCCTGATAAGAGTGTTGCCCGGCGGGGGCGCCGTTTGTTTCGTCAGTGAGGAAACCACCTCCATGCCCCACGAGTCATCTCCTGACGCCATATCCGAGACCGCTCTGCTCTCCGAATACTGGGACGCGGTACTCGACTACGCGAACCTGTGCACCACCAGCCCGCAGAACGGAATGCGGCTGGCCACCGAGGCGTTCCGACGCGGCATCCGGGAGACCCGCACCTCGCGGACGCGGGCATGGGGGCCGCGTCTGCCCTGGCTCCCACTGCTCCTGAGCTCCGTACGGAAGACGGCCGCCGACTGGCAGGCCCGGCAGGCCGGCGACCGGCTCGACCCGGCCCTGCGCATCTGGCTGACCTCCGACCGGGCCAGACGCTACGCCACACCACGGCGGGAACAGCCGCTCGCGCTGCGCGGTTTATGCGATCTGCCGGAGGTCGACGCCGATCTGCTGTGGTCCGTCGAAGTAGAGTCGCAGTCCCTCACCACGGTGGCCCGTCGGCTGGGCTGGGACTCCGCCTACGCCGACGAGGAGATCGCCCGGGTCCGCGCCCGGTTCCGCGAGCTGTGCCAGCGCAACCACGTCGACACGCTCAACGACGAGGAGTGCCGCAGCTACGCCGGACTGCTGGACGCCGCGACCCGCTCACCGGACGCCGCCGCACCCGAGGACCTGTGGCAGCACCTCGCCCGCTGTGTGCACTGCAAGGAGGCCGCCGCCTGCCTGTATCTGCACGGCAGCGGGCTGCCCGGCGCCCTGGCCGGGGGCGTCCTCGGCTGGGGCGGGCTGCCCTACCTGGAGCGGCGGCGCAGGGTCGCGGCCGAGCACACCGGCGGCAAGCGGCTGCAGACGCTCGCGCGCAGCGTGGGGCCGCCGCTGTGGGACCGCGTCAAGGGGATACGGGGCGGGCGCGGGAAGTCCCGTACGGGGCGCGCGACCGGGGTGGCCGGGGCGGGCGTTGCGGCGGGGGCTGCGGGGGCTGCGGGGGCGGCCTCGGCGGCCCGTACGGCCCATGAGGCCCGTCATGCCCATGGGGCTCATGCGGGTCATGGGACTCATGGGGCCGACGCGCCGCGTATGGACGACACCTTCGACGCGTTCGACCCGTTCGGCACGGTCGCCGGTGCCCAGAACACGGCGCACACGGTCGACGGGTTCGAGACGTTCGACCCCTTCGGCACGACCGGTGCCACCGACCCGTTCGCCACCACCAGCACGGCCGACACCAGCACGGCCGACACGGCCGGTGCGGCCCGTACGACCGGCGCCTTCGGCGCCGCCGCCGCGGTCGGCGCGACGGCCACGACCGGGGTGATCGGCAGACACGGCGTGCCGAACCGGAGGCGGGGCGGCGGCGGGGGCCGGCGGCGCAGGCCCCGGAAGGGCGACAAGACGAGGGCGGCGGGGATCCTCGCGGTAGCCGCCGCGGTCTCCGTGATCGCCGTCATCGCGTACACCAGCACGGACGGAAGCCGGGACGACGGGCTCCCGCCCGACGGCGGCATGGGACCGGACACCATTCCGACGGTCGGCCCCACCCTCCCGTCCAAGGGCGCCCCCACCACCCAGTCGCCCCTCCCGCCCGCGTCCGACACGAGCGCCGTCGGCCACCAGCCCGGCCCGACGAAGTCCCCGGCCAAGACGCCGTCGCCGAGCGGTGGCTCGTCCCCGGACAAGCCGTCCAAGACGCATCCCCCGAAGCACGCCGAGCCCGTCGGGATCACCTGCACGGCCCGCTACAGCCTGGACAACCAGTGGCCCGACGGCTTCCAGGCGAAGGTCACCCTCACCCCCCGTAAGACGGTCCACGAGTGGCGGCTGAGCTGGGAGTTCGAGAACGGACAGCAGATCACCCAGATGTGGAACGGCGAATTCGTCCAGCACGGGCGCAAGGTGACCGTCACCCCGGCCGACTACAACGAGACCGCCCGCGGCGGGGAGGCCCTTGAGGTGGGCTTCCTCGGCTCCTGGGACGCCGGAAACGCCGCGCCCACCGACCTCGCACTCAACGGGCGCCGCTGCGACACGCCGTAGGCGGCGTCGGCCTTCCCCAGCACCGCCCTCAGCACCGCCCCCACAACGCACGTGTGGCGTGCACATGGTGTGCACGCCACACAAACGTCGCTCTCCTTGAAGTCGCCTACTTGAAGCGGACGACCTGCGGGTCGTGGTCGCTGCTCTGGTCGGAGAACTCGGCGTTGATGTGGACGACGTCGTACTCGGGCTTCTTGATGGCGGGCGAGACCAGGATGTGGTCCAGCGTCTGCGCGTTGCCTTGTACACGTAGCTGTACCGCTCGCCGGCCGGAAGTGTGTTGATCAGGTCCGTGAGAAGTCGGCCGCGTTGTTGTCGGTGTCGTGGAACCCGGCGTCGCGCGAGACAGGGGTGGTGTTGCCCGCACCGGTGGCGGGGGCGGACTCGCGGACCACGGCGGTGCCGAAGCCGGCCAGGTCCTCGATGGTGCCGTCCGCCGCGCAGTCCTCGGCGGTCAGGCAGGTGAGCGCGGTGGTCGAGTGGACCAGCGCCACGGTGCCGCTGGTCGCCGACACGGCGATGGTGCCGGTGGCGTCGGGGGTCGGCAGGGCGGTGTCGCCGCCGGAGCCCTTGGCCTCCTGGACCAGGTAGGTGCCGCCCGCGGGGATGTTGCCGGTGAGCGGGGTCACCTGCCACTTGGTGGAGGAACTGGGCGAACCGCTCAGGTACTGGACGGACCAGCCGCTCAGGTCGAACGGCCCGGTGCCGGAGTTGCCCAGCTCGATGAAGTCATGGGTGAGGGACGCGCCCGAGTTGCCGCCGCCTCCGTAGACCTCGGAGATGACGGCGTCCGCGGACGGCGTGGCCTGGGCGGTGAGGGGGAGGGCGATGAGCGATCCGACGAGACCGACGGGAAGCGCTACGAGGACGGCCGCCTTGAGCGGCAAACGTTGCGTGAAAACGCCGGTTCGACGCCGGTTCCTGAAGGCGCCGAGCGCCCTCAGGAATGGTCCTGGAGCTCGATCCGCTCGCCGGGCTTCAGCAGGTGCAGCCGCTCCGTCAGACCCGCCGCCTCGAAGGCGTCGACCAGCGTGTCGGCGCCCTGCGTAAAATGCCCCCAGTGCTCGAAGTGCAGCGGCACGACATGCCGCGCGCCAAGGATCTCCACCGCCTGGGCCGCCTGATCGCTGGGCAGGGTCAGAAAGCCCCCGGGAACCAGCGGGGTCGAGGCGGCTCCCGCGAACAGCAGGGCCACATCCACCGGACCCATCCGCTCGGCGATCGCGCGCACCACGTCCAGCGAGGCGTTGTCGCCGCTCACGTACACCGTCGGCAGCCCGCCCCCCGACACCACGAAACCGGTCACCTCGCCGACCAGATGCTCGGTGCCGTCCGGGCCGTGCTGGGCCGGGACGCCCGTGATCCGCAGCGTGCCGCCGGCCGGGCGCGGCAGTTCGAAGGTCTCCCAGTTCGGCAGCGCCGTTACGGTCGCGCCCAGCCGCTCCCGCGCGGACGCCGTGGAGAGCACCAGGTCCGCGTGGTCGAGATAGGCGCGGCCCGCCCGGTCGAGGTTGTCCGGGTGCTGGTCGTGCGAGAGCAGCACCGCGTCGACGGGGCCGAGGCCGGAGGTCGCGACGGCCGGGCCCGCGGTCTTGACGAGCTTGCGCTCGCCGATGGGATAGTCCCCGGGCGGGTCGAAGGTCGGATCGGTCAGCAGTCGTACGCCACCGATGTCGAGGGTCGCGGTGGGCCCTCCCAGATAGCGCACGGCCAAGGCCCCTGGAGAAATCGACTCGCTCATCGCTGTGTCCCGCTGCCTCTCACTGTGACGGTGCCGCTCACCATGACGGCCCTGTCCATGATCGTAGGCACAGCGTGAATCCGGCCCAATCCCCCCCCATTGGTTCCGGGCCCGAATGCGTTGTCAACTGGCACACGGGCCCCGCCGAGATGGTGTCGGCGGCCCATGAGCAGGGCCGGTGCGTATCACCCGCCCTGGTGACACCTTCCTGCCGACCCGCATCAAGCCCGGCATCACAGGTCGGGTGGCCGGGAACCTTCCGACGGAAAGGAAACAATGAGTGAAATTCCAGGGAACGGACAGTCAGCAGACATGCGTCTCGGAGTGCTCGACATCGGTTCCCAGTCGGCCCATCTCGGTATCGCCGACCTCACGCCGGGCGGTCCGCCCGAGCCGGTGACCTCGCTCAAACGGCCGGTGCGGCTGGCGGAGTCCACCGACCGGCAGGGCGTGATCGAGCAGGAGGCGATCAAGCGGGTGGTCGCCGCGGTGACCGAGGCCGCGGCGGTCGCCGAGGCCCACGGCGTGGACACGATGGTGCCGTTCGCCACCTCCGCGATCCGCGACGCCGCCAACCGGCCGACCGTACTCGCCGAGGTCGAGGACGCGACCGGGATCCGGCTGACGTTCATGACCGGCGAGGAGGAGGCGCGGCTCACCTTCCTCGCGGCGCGCGGCTGGTACGGCTGGTCGGCCGGGGAGATGCTGCTGCTCGACATCGGCGGCGGCTCCCTGGAGCTCGCCTGCGGCAGCCGCGCCGAGCCCGCCGTCGCCCTGTCCGTACCGCTGGGCGCCGGGCGGCTGACCCGCCATCATCTGCCCGAGACCGGGCCGGTGAAGAAGGGGGACGTCAAGGCGCTGCGCCAGTTCGTACGGTCCGTCATCAGCGAGACGGCCGAGGGGCTGCGCGACCAGCCCGAGCCACGGACGCACGTCGGCAGCTCCAGGACCTTCGCCCAGCTGGCCCGGCTGACCGGCGCGCCGAAGGCCAAGGCCGGGCCGTACGCCGAACGGGTCCTGGACCGGGACCGGCTGGCGGCCTGGGTGCCCCGGCTGGCCGCCAGGAGCGCGGCCGAGCGCGCCCGGCTGCGCGGCATCTCCGCCGCCCGCGCCCACCAGGCCCTGGCCGGTGCGGTCGTCGCGGAGGCCGCGATGGACGTCCTGGGCATCGAACAGCTGCGGATCTGCCCCTGGGCGCTGCGCGAAGGGGTCCTGCTGGACCGGCTCCGGGAGCTGGAGACACACCCGGTCCCCAACCTTTCACGCGAGGTCGCGGGCGTCCCCGTGGGCGCGTCCGTCATGGCTCTGCCGACAGCCCGCGGCCGGTACGGGTCCGGGCGGCTCCAGACCGCCACCATTCCCTGGACCTGAGCCGCGCTGTACCGCTTCTACCTCGCCCCCGCCTCAGCCCCGCAGATACGCCAGGACCGCCAGCACCCTGCGGTGGTCGTCCGGGGCGGGCGGGAGATCCAGCTTGAGCAGGATGTTCGCGATGTGCTTGGCGACCGCCGCCTCGGTGACCACCAGGGCCCGGGCCACCGCGGAGTTGGAGCGGCCCTCGGCCATCAGCGCCAGCACCTCGCGCTCCCGCGGGGTGAGGCGGCGCAGCGGGTCCCGCCCGCGGGCCAGCAGCTGCCGCACCACCTCGGGGTCGATGACCGTACCGCCGTCGGCCACCCGCGCCAGCGAGTCGGTGAACTCGGCGACGTCGCCGACCCGGTCCTTGAGCAGATAGCCGGTGCCCGCGCCGCGCCGGGCCGCCAGCAGCTCCTCGGCGAAGGTCTGCTCGACGTACTGGCTGAGCACCAGGACGCCCAGGGACGGCCGCAGCGCCTGGAGTTCGCGCACCGCCCGCAGCCCCTCGTCGGTGAAGCCGGGCGGCATCCGCACATCGGCGATCACGACGTCGGGCTCATGCTCCAAGGTGGCCGCGACCAGCGAAGGGCCGTCGCCGACGGCCGCCGGGACGCGGTGCCCGAACCGCTCCAGCAGGCTCACCAGGCCCTCGCGCAGCAGTACGGCGTCCTCCCCGATCACCACGCTCAACCGCCGCACGGAATCTCCACTCGCAGCCGGGTCGGCCCGCCGACCGGGCTGGACAGCAGCATTCTGCCGTCCACGGCCGCGACCCGGTCGGCGAGCCCGGTCAGCCCGGTCCCCGCGGCCGGGTCCGCGCCCCCGCGCCCGTCGTCGGTCACCTCGAGCACCAGCACCTCGCCGCGCAGCCGCCCGCCGACCCGCAGCCGGGCCGCGCCGCTGTGCCGGGCCGCGTTGGCCAGCGCCTCGCACACCGCGAAGTAGCCCGCGGCCTCCACGGCGGGCGACAGCCGCCGCTCCAGGTCGATATCGAGGTCCAGCGGCATCGGCGAGCGCGTCGCCACGTCCCGCACCGCCGCGGGCAGCCCCCGCTCGGTCAGCACCTGCGGATGCACTCCGCGGATCAGCTCACGCAACTCGGCGAGCGCGTCCTTGGCCATCCGGTGCGCCTCCGCCACCTCGCGCGCCGCGCGCGACCCGGCGGGCAGGTCGAGCCCCGCCAGGCCCAGCTTCATGGTCAGCGCGACCAGGCGCTGCTGGGCCCCGTCGTGCAGATCCCGTTCGATCCGGCGCCGCTCCGCCTCGTACGCGTCCACCAGGCGTGCCCGGGACCGCCGTACCTCCGTCAGCTCCGCGTCGCCGGGCGCCAGTACGGCCAGCGATACGGCCGCCCGCGCCCCCGCCCAGGCGGCGATCGGATACGCGGCCACCGGCAGCAGCAGCGCACCCGCGAGCGGGCCGCCGAGCCGGGCCCAGGGCGGGGCCTCGGGCTGCAGCGGCGCGACCAGCAGCGCGCCCGGGATCCCCAACGACACCAGGACCACCGCCAGATCGACCCAGCCGAGGGCGAGGACGGACAGCGCGCCGTGGCCGATCTCGCGCGCGTACGGCTTGGCGAGGGGCTGTGCGTACAGCTTGGCGTTGAGCTTGGTGTGGTGCTTGGTGTGGGGCGCGACCAGGCGCAGCCGCCGCCGTTCCCACGGGCGGGCCGCGACGGTGGCGCAGCCCAGCACGAGCAGCGCGCACAGCACGGCCGTCGCCGCGCCGATCCGCGCCCAGGACGCGGCCACGCCCGCCACCGCGAGCCCGCATGCGACGCCCGGCAGCCCGCCCGCGAGCAGATAGCCGGCGGACCGCCAGGGCCAGGAGGAGCGGAGGAAACCGGCGGGCCCGCGGGTCAGGGCTTCCAGTGGGTCTCGGGGGATCACCGCTCGACCGTAACCGCGCGGCGGGCCGCGGACAGTAGTGCCAGATGGAGTATCGGGACTAGCCCGGCCACCCGTGTGCCGCCCCGCCCCGCGCCGGTTCACTCGGCGCCATGCCCACGACCACAACACCCTTGCCCCACCCCGCCCCTCACCCCATAGAACTGCGTGCCGTCTCCCGGCGGTACGGGACGGGGGAGCGGGCCGTCACCGCCCTCGACCAGGTCACGCTCGACTTCGCCGAGGGCACCATGACCGCCGTGATGGGCCCCTCCGGCTCCGGCAAGTCCACGCTGCTGCACTGCGCGGCGGGGCTCGACCGGCCGACCGAGGGGCGCGTCGTCATCGGCGGCACGGAGACCGGGGAGCTGGACGAGACGGCCCTGACCCTGCTGCGCCGGGAGCGGATCGGCTTCGTCTTCCAGTCCTTCAACCTGGTCTCCGCCCTCACCGCCGAGCAGAACGTCGCCCTCCCGCTGCGCCTTGCGGGCCACCGCCCCGACCCCGCCCAAGTGGCCGCCGCGCTCGCCGAGGTCGGCCTCGCCGACCGCGCCGGGCACCGCCCGGACCGGCTCTCCGGCGGCCAGCAGCAACGCGTTGCCATCGCACGGGCGCTGATCAGCCGCCCCGCGGTGCTCTTCGCCGACGAGCCGACCGGCGCGCTGGACATCACCACCTCGCGCGCCGTGCTCGGCCTGCTGCGCGGCCTGGTCGACCGCCACCGGCAGACGCTGGTCATGGTCACCCACGACCCGGCCGCGGCCGCGTGGGCCGACCGGGTCGTCTTCCTGGCCGACGGGCGGGTCGCCGACGAGCTGGCGGACCGGCCCGGGGCGGCGGCCATCGCCTCGCGGATGTCGGTGCTGGAGGCGGCGGCATGAGGGTGGGAAACAGCGACCGTACGCGCGGCGGCATGAGGGCCGGAAGGGGAAGCCGGGGCGGCGGCATGCTCGGCCTGGCCGTCGCCACCGTACAGGCGCGCCGCACGGCCTTCGCGGGTTCGTTCACCGCCCTGTGCCTGGGCGTCGCCGTCCTCACCATGAGCGCGCTGATCCTGCTGTCCGGGGACGGCGGGGTGCCCGGCCGGTACGCGGGCGCCCCCGTGCTCGTACGGAGCGCCCAGGGCGGCACCGGCCCCGACGGGGTGTTCCTGGAGCGGGCCCCCTGGTCCGCCCGGCAGACGAAGGAGCTGACACGGGCGCTGGCCGCCGTGCCCGGGGTGCGGCGCGCGGTGCCCGACCGGTCCTTCTACGCGCAGGCGGTCGCGGACGGCGACCCCATACGCGACGCCGGGCAGCGGAAGGGTGACCGGCTGGGCCACGGCTGGTCCGGCGCGGCCCTCGCCCCGTACCGGCTCACCGCGGGCCGCGCCCCGCACCGGTCCGACGAGGTGGCTCTCGACCGCGCCCTCGGGGCCCGGCCGGGCGAGCGGATCACGCTGCTGACCGCGGCGGGGCCCGAGCGGTTCACCGTCTCGGGCACGGTCGACGGGCCCGGCTACTACCTGACCGACGAGCGCGCCGCCGAGCTGTCCGGCGGGGTGCGGGTCATCGGGCTGCTGACCGAGCGGGGCGCGGACCCCGGCGCGGTCGCGAGGGCGGCGCGCTCGGTGGTCAAGGGCTCGGTGGTCAAGGGCTCGGTGGCCGCGGGCTCGGGCACGGTGCTCGACGGCGCCGCGCGGAGCGAACTGGCCCCCGTACGGGACGCCAAGACGCGCTGGATCGGCGGCCAGGTGCTGACCGCCATGGGCGCGCTGTCGGCCTTCGCGACGGTCTTCGTCGTCGCCTCGACGTTCGCCTTCAGCGTGGCCGGGGGCCGCCGCGAACTCGGCCTGCTGCGCGCGGTCGGCGCCACCGGGCGCCAGCTGCGCCGTCTGCTGTACGGGCAGGCGCTCGCCGTCGGCGCGGCCGGCGCGGCGGCCGGGGCCCTGCTCGGCGCGGCGCTGGCCCCCGCGCTGGGCTCGGTGCTCATCGACGCGGGCTTCCTGCCGCCCGGTTTCGTGGTCCGCCGTCAGACGTGGGTGCTCGCCGCGGCGTTCGCCGCCGGTCTGGCCGTCGCGCTGACCGCCGTCTGGTCCGCCTCCCGCCGGGCCGCCAGGACCGGTCCGCTGGAGGCGCTGCGCGAGGCCGCCGCGGACGACCGCCCGATGACCCGTGCCCGTGCGCTGACCGGTATCGCCTTCACCGCCCTGGGCTGCGCGGCCGCGGCCGGGACCGCCTTCGCCGACCCGACCGATATGACCACCCTCGCCCTCTGCACGGCCGTCGGGCTGATCACCGGTGTGACCCTGCTGGTCCCCGCCGTGGTCCCGCCCCTCGTACGAGCCTTCTCCTGGCCCCTCGCCCGCCGCCGTGGCGCGCTGGGCATGCTGGTGCGCGAGGGGATGCTGGCGGCGGTGCGGCGCACGGCGTCGACCACCGCCCCGGTCCTGGCCACCATCGGCTTCGTCGTCCTGATCACGGGCAACACCCAGACCTCCGTGCACTCCTACGCCACCCGCGACACCGCCTCCGTACGGGCCGAGGCCGCCGTCGTCGCCCGCGACGGCACCCCGGGACTGTCCGACGCCGCCGCCGGATCCGTCCCGGGGACGGGGCTGCTGGCCACGACCGTCTACGGAGGCGCGGCGAAGACCCCCATGGAGGCCGCGGGCATCGACCCCGGCGCCTTCGCCGACGTCCACCACCGGCTGCGGACCGTCTCCGGATCGCTCGCCCGGCTGCGCGGCCCCGGAAGGGTGGCCGTGACCGAGTCGGCGCTGACCACGCTGGGCGGACACACCACCGCTGAGGTCACCTTCGAGGACGGCCGCACCGAGAGGCTGCGGATCGTGGCGGTCCTCGTCGACCGTACGGCCCCCACCCCGTACACCGCGCTGCTCCCCAGGGCCACGGTCCGCGCCCACGACCCCTCGGCCCTCACCGACGTCGTCTACCGCACCGGCCCGGCCACGTCGTCCGCCGCGCTCCGGGGGCTCGGCGCCGAGGAGGTGAGCGTGGCCGACTACGCGCGCCGCGCGGACGCCGAGGAGGACCGTCTGGTCGAGGTCTTCACCCTGCTGCTGGTCGCCATGTCGGCGGGGTGCACGGGCGTGGCCGTCGCCAACACCCTCCTGATGTCCACCGCCGACCGGCTGCCCGATCTGCGCCTGCTGCGCCTGTCCGGCGCGACGCTCCGCCAAGTCCTGTGGACCGTCGCGGCGGAGACCGCCTTCGTGGTCGCCCTCGGCTCCGTCCTCGGCGCTCTGACCGCCCTCCCGTCCCTGCTCGGCGTCCGCGCCGGCCTCAGCGGCACCTTCGGCGTCCCGGTGCGGCTGATCGTGCCCGTCGCGCCCGTCGCGGCGGCGGTGGCGGGCTGCCTGGTGCTTGCGCTCGCGGCGAGCGTGCTGCCGGCCCGGGCGGCGCTCGCCAAAGCGGCGCGCGCCGGGGCGGGTTGAGCCGGCTCAGGCGGCGCCGTCCGTGAGGGCGGCGCGGCCCACGAAGGGGCCGTCGGCGGTGAAGGCCAGTTCGGCGAAGCGCTCGCCCATACGCCGGTGGGTGGCGGCGTCCGGGTGGAGTTCGTCGGGCAGCGGCAGTTCGGCGGCGTCGGCCCGGCCATAGAGATCACGGCCGTCGAGGTAGTACAGATTCGGGTCCTCGGCCGACCGCTGCGCCACAACCCCGGCCAGCTCGTCCCGGATGACGCCCAAGGTCAACTTCCCGCTCGCCCGCTCCGCCGGATCGCCCGTGGCCCGGAACCGCAGCCGTCCGGCGCTGAGATCGGTGAAGTCCGGGAGGCTGGGCCCGGGCGTGTCCTCGTGGATGGGGCACAGGATCGGCGAGACGACCAACAGCGGTGCGGTGGGGTGGCCTTCGCGGATGGTGTCGAGGAAGCCGTGGACGGCTGGGGTGAAGGCGCGCAGCCGCATCAGATCGGCGTTGACCAGATTGATGCCGATCTTGACGCTGATGAGGTCCGCCGGGGTGTCCCGCAGGGCCCGGGCGGTGAACGGGTCGAGCAGGGCGCTGCCGCCCAGGCCCAGGTTGATCAATTCCACACCGCCGAGGGAGGCGGCGAGCGCGGGCCAGGTGGTGGTGGGGCTCGCGGCATCGGAGCCGTGGCTGATCGAACTGCCGTGGTGCAGCCACACTTTCCGGCCCCGGTCCGGTGCGGGCTCGACGGGGGCGTCGGTGCGCAGGGCGACCAGTTCGGTGGTCTCGTTGTGCGGCAGCCAGATCTCGACGTCCTTGACCCCATCGGGCAGTCCGGTGAACCGGAGCGTGCCGACCGGGCCGGGCCGGTGCTCGGCGGCCCCGGTGGCCATGTCGAGGGTCAGGGTGTTGCCGCCGGCCACGCTTGCCTGCCCGGCCAGACGGCCGTCGACCAGCAGGTCGTACACGCCGTCCGGGCGCGGCGGGGCGCCCGCGTAGATCCGCTTGGTGGGCAGCGTGTCCAGTTCGACGGCGGTTGCCTCGGTCCGGAAGACCAGCCGTACGCCAGAGGGCTGGGACTCCACCATGGCGAGTTGCGCATCGGCACTCTGGGCACGGGCCCGGGCGGGCAGCCGGTGCGGCAGCAGCCCGTGCGCGGTGCGCTCCAGATCGAGGGCGCCGCGCAGCAGATCCGCGGTGACGGGTGTGCTGATCCAGTCGTGGTCGGTGGTGTGCATCGTCTCGACCTGTCGCTCCCTATTGCTCTCAGTACGTGGATTCTGGCTGGTCAGGGCGCGGGCCAGTGCCGGAGCAGGGCGTCGAGCGCGTCCAGGATCCGCAACCAGGTCTCCTCGGTGTCGGGGGCGCTGTGGCTGAAGCCGCCCCCCAGCTCCAGGCTGACGTAGCCGTGGAAGACGCTGCCCAGCAGCCGGACCGCATGCGTCTGGTCCGGCTCCGTCAGCTCGTAGCCGCGCAGGATGGCCCGCGTCATCTGCGCGTGCCTGACACCCGCGCTGGCGGCCGCCGTCTCGGGGTCGAGCCTGAGCTGGGCGGCGGCGTAGCGGCCGGGGTGCTCGTGGGCGTAGTCGCGGTAGACGTTGGCGCAGGCTGCCAGGGCGTCCTTGCCGGCCCGTCCGGCCAGGGCGGCGGCGACGCGATCGGCGAGTTCTTCCAGGGCGAGCAGGGCGATCCTGGTCTTGAGGTCCTGGGAGGTCTTCAGCCGCGAGTACAGGCTCGCGACCTTGACATCGAGCCGCCGAGCGAGCTCCGAAACGGTCACCTGTTCGAATCCGACCTCGTCGGCGAGGACCGCGCCCGCCTGGATCAGACGCTCCATGGTCAGCCGTTCGTTTGCCATACCCTTCCCCTCACTCGACAGAGCGTATTATTAATTTGCCTAGGACCATTAGGCAAATTAGCTTGGCTCTCATGAAGCCACTGACCGAGCAAGAGATCCGTACCGCGTTCGTGAACTGCACCAAGGGCGAGGCCAAGCGCCTCTCCATCCCCCGCGACCTGGCCGACCGCCCCTGGGACGACCTGGACTTCCTCGGCTGGCGAGACCCCCAGGCCCCCGAGCGCGCCTACCTCGTCACCACCCTGGACGGCCGCCCCAAAGCCCTCCAGCTGCGCTGCCCCAGCCCCGCGTCCTGGCAGATCCGGCGCGGCATGTGCTCGATATGCCTGACCTCCCACACGGGCGGCGTCTCCCTGATGGTCGCCCCGAAGGCCCGGCGGGCCGGACAGCAGGGCAACTCGGTCGGCACGTACATGTGCAGCGACCTCGCCTGCTCGCTGTACGTACGGGGCAAGAAGGACGCGGGCGCGGACGGGCGGATCCAGGAATCGCTCACGCTGGAGGAGAAGGTCGCGCGGACTGTCGCGAACGTCGCCGCGTTCTTCGCCAAGGTGGCCGCGTGAGTTCGTCGCGTCCCCCAGTCGGCACGCACCGCCTCCGGCGTCCTTCGGTTTCCCCACCCCCTCTTGAAAAGTGCTTGCTCTGTATCAAGTACTGCATCAAGCGATTATTTAGGAGGGGGTGGGGGGAGAGCCGACTGACTGCCGGTCGAGGCGGGCGCGGTGGCCCGGGGTCAGATCGAGATGCGCCGCGGCAAGGTTCTCCTCCAGGTGGGCGATCCGGGCGGTGCCGGGGATCGGGAGGACGACGGGCGAGCGGTCGAGCAGCCACGCGAGCGAGACCTGCGTGGGGGTGGCGCCGAGCTCGGCCGCGATGGCGGCGATCTCCGCCCTGGCCCCCAGCGCCCCCATCGCGACGGGCCGCCACGGCAGGAACGCGATCCCCGCCGCCCCGCACGCCTCGAGCACCGGCTCGTGCTCGCGGTCGAGCAGGTTGTAGCGGTTCTGGACGCTGACGACGTCGACGGTCTCCCGCGCCTGGCCGAGTTCGGCGACGGTGACCTCGGACAGCCCGAGTCGGCCGACCTTGCCCTCCGACTGGAGCTCCCGCAGCGTGCCGAGCTGGTCGGCGAGCGGTGTCTCCGGGTCGATACGGTGCAGCTGGAGCAGTTCGATCCGCTCGACCCGGAGCCGGCGGAGGGCCTGCTCGACCTGGTCGCGCAGGATGGCCGGACGCCCGTCCAGCCGCCACTCGCCGCCTGGGCCCGTCCGCGCGACGCCGACCTTGGTGGTGATGAGCAGCCCGGCGGGGTAAGGGTGCAGGGCCTCGGCGAGGAGTTCTTCGTTGGCTCCGCCGCCGTACAGATGGGCGGTGTCGATCAGCGTGACGCCGAGCTCGACGGCTCGCCGGGCGACCGCGATGGCCGCCTCGCGGTCGGCACCGGGCCCGGTCGGCAGGTGCATGGCCCCGAACCCGAGCCGCCGTACCTCCAGGTCCCCGCCGATATGGAACGTGTCCGATGCCATCTGCTGTCCCCGCCCCCATCGCTCGACGATTGCACGCTAACAGCTCCGTCACCGAGTGACGGGTCGGCGATGATCGGTGCATGGACGAGATCGTGTTGATGTCAGATCCCAAGGTCGCGGCGGTCCCGGTAGCCGACTGCGGCGAACCACTCGTCGACGTCCGGCTCGATGATTCCCTCGCCGTCGACTCCCGCAAGGTCGATGGCTCAGGAGCATTCGCACATCTGCGAGAAGGGGTCCTGACCCGCCTTCTCAAGGCACAGCTGTCGCTCCCGGACGGCATCCGTCTGCTGTTCATCGAGGGGTACCGGCCGCCCGCGCTACAGCGCCACTACTTCGAGAGCTACGCCGGCGAACTGCGAGCCGACAACCCGGACTGGTCGCCGACGCAGGTGCACCAGGCCGCGAGCCGATACGTATCGCCACCGGAGATCGCACCGCACAGCGCCGGCGCCGCGGTGGACCTGACCCTCGTCACCGCCGACGGACGCGAACTCGACATGGGAACCCGGGTGAACGCCAGCCCGGAAGAGAGCGACGGCGCCTGTTACACACACGCCGACAACATCGGCCCTGAAGCGCGGGCCAACCGCCGGATGCTCGGTGCCGCACTGACCGCCGCGGGTCTGGTCAACTACCCCACGGAGTGGTGGCACTGGTCCTTCGGCGATCGCTACTGGGCCCTTGCGACCGGAGCCGAAAGCGCGCTGTACGGGCCACGCGAACTCGGTTGAGACCGGCACCGTCCGGCTGCGGGTGGCAGCTCCTGCCTGGTGACGCGCAGGCCCAGCAGCCCGGCGGGCGGGAGCCGCGGCCGGCCCCGGCAAGGGTGCGGCATCCCCCGCCACAACCGCCCCGCCCGCCCCTTTAGCATGGGCTCGTGCCGAGCCCTGCCGAGTGCCGTCCGTCGCCGCCCGTGTGGCGGTGGCGAGCGCTGCTCGTGCTCGGGGTGCTGGCCGGGCTGCTGGGCATGCACACCCTCGGGCCCGCCGGCGGTCTGATGCCGGGCGCCCATGAGCGCCCCGCCGCCATGGCGACCGCCATGACCACCGCCCCCTCCGCCCATAGCGGCTGCGACGGCGCGCATATCCACCACGCCGATCCGGCCTGTGCGTCACCCGCGCTCGGCGGTGGGCCCACGCTGTCCGCGCCCCCGTCGACCCCTGTGGCCGACTGTGACCTCGCGGCGGCCCGGTCCGGTACGGCGCCGTCCCCGGCCGACGGGCGGGCGCCGCCCACCCTGGCCGAACTCCAGCTCCTGCGGATATAGGACACGCCCTCGCGGCGCCGCCGCCCCTCCCGATCCGGGTTGAGTCCGGCGCCAGTCCGGTATGTCCAGAAATACCCCCTACACTTCCTCAGGAGTTCCCCCATGCGTTCCCTGACCCGCCGTACGGCGCTCGTCGCCGCGGCCGCCACGGCCGCGCTGTCCCTGACCCTGACCGCCTGCGGCAGCGACGACAGCGGCAGCAGCGGCCACTCCGGCCACGATTCGACGTCGAAGGCCACCGCGAGCACGGGCACGTCCGCCCCGTCGAGCAAGCACAACGAGGCCGATGTGAGCTTCGCGCAGGGGATGATCCCCCACCACCGCCAGGCCGTGGAGATGGCCGATCTGGCCCCCACCCGGGCCTCGTCCGCCCAGGTCAAGAAGCTGGCCGCCGACATCAAGAAGGCGCAGGACCCGGAGATCCGCACGATGTCCGGGTGGCTGAAGGCCTGGGGCGAGAAGGTCCCGGAGGCGATGCCCGGCATGGACCACTCCCAGCACGAGGGCATGCCCGGAATGATGGGCTCCAAGGAGATGGAGGAGCTGAAGAAGGCGTCCGGTGCGGCCTTCGACACCGCGTTCCTGAAGATGATGGTCCAGCACCACAAGGGCGCGGTGGAGATGGCCGGCACCGAGAAGCAGAAGGGTGCGTACGGCCCCGCAAAGACCATGGCCGACGACATCATCAAGACCCAGAACGAGGAGATCACCGAGATGAACAAGCTCCTCGGTAAGAGCTGAGACAAGGGCCGAGCAGGGGCAGAGCGCGGGCTGAACCGCGACTCGTGAGCGATGGGCGAAGGCACCGGCACCCCGCCGGGCCTTTGCCCATTCAGCCGCGGCAGGCCCAGTGGTTACGATCTGGCGCGATGAGTAGACAGCGCGACGCGAGCCGAATACCGGGCGGCACGGTGCGAGCCACCGTGCTCTCGGTGTTCCGCTGTGCCGTCCCGCTGCTCACTGTCGCGCTCTGGCTGGCGCCGTCGTTCCTCCACCCGGCCATGGAGCACGCGCCCGCCGCGGGGCACGCCTCCGCCACGGACCGCGCTCCCACCACGGACCACGCCTCCGGCTCGGCGCACCCTCCGCCCCGCCCCGCCGTGGCCACACTCGCCCCGCCGTGCCCGGACCTCGTGTCCGGCCAACACACGGTCCAGGCGCCCTGGACGGACAGCGCGGGCGGCGCCGGCGACAACTGCGTGGCCGGTCCCTGGGGGGTGAGGCAGGGCGTGGTGCCCGCGCCCGTCCCCCCGCCCGCGCTCACCGGGCTCCTCCCGCGCGACCGCCCGTACGACACGGATGCCACCCGGGCCCCGCCCGGCCCAGCCGTCCGCGCCCCCGGCCTCCACCAGCTCCAAGTGCTTCGCACCTAGGCCGCCGGTATCCGGATCCGCACATCATTCATTCCTCCAGTGCAAGGACAAGGACGAACCATGGCTTCCAAGGGATCGAAGACGAAGAACGCGGCCGCCGCGCGCCGCGAGAAGATCGAGGAGTTGCGCCGCGCCGAACGGGCGCGCGACCGCCGCTACCGCATCATCACGATCGTCTCGTGCACGGTGATCGTCGTCGGGCTGGTCGTCGGTGGCTACTTCATCATCGACGCCACCAAGGAGAAGGACGAGAAGGCCAAGGCGGTGACGATGACGACGGTCAAGACCGGCACCTTCAAGGGCATGAAGACCTGGAAGAACCTCGGCCGGACGCACGTCGACGGCAAGGTCGACTACCCGATGTCGCCGCCGGTCGGCGGCAACCACAACCAGGTCTGGCAGAACTGCAACGGCGACGTCTACGACAAGCCGATAGCCAACGAGAACGCGGTGCACTCCCTGGAGCACGGCTCCGTATGGGTCACCTACACCGACAAGGCGGCGGCCAAGGACATAACCGCGCTCGAGAAGCGCGTGAAGGCCACCCCTTACTCCCTGATGAGCCCCTATCAGAACCAGGACGGCCCGATACTGCTCAACGCGTGGGGCACCCAGCTGAAGGTCGACTCGGCGGACGACCCGCGCGTGGCGAAGTTCTTCGAGGAGTACGTGCAGGGCAAGCAGACCCCCGAGAAGGGCGCCGCGTGCACCGGAGGTAAGGCGGAATGACGGACACCGGCCAGGTGGCGGACACCGGCCGCGCGGGACGCCAGCCGCTGATCGCGGGCATCTCCGCCGCGCTCGCACTGCTGACGCTGGTGACGGTGGGCGTCCTGTGGCTCACGGCGGACCGCTCGGACGGCTCGACCGGGCCGTCGACGCCCACCAAAGCCTCCGCGGAGGCGGGTTTCGCCCGGGACATGTCCGTCCACCACCAGCAGGCGGTGGAGATGTCGTTCATCGTGCGCGACGACACCGACGACGAGGATGTGCGCCGCCTCGCGTACGACATCATCAACACCCAGGCCAATCAGCGCGGGATGATGCTGGGCTGGCTGGACCTGTGGGGGCTCTCCGCGACCTCGGAGGACCCCCCGATGACATGGATGAAGGACCTCTCCTCGGACAAGTCGAGCAAGTCGGGCGAGTCCATGGACCACGGCTCGATGGACTCCATGGACTCGATGGACCACGACGGCACCTACAAGCCGCATGACGGGTCCCTCATGCCCGGTATGGCCACCAACACCCAGCTGGACCAGTTGCGCAAGGCCAAGGGCCGGGCCGCTGAGGTGATGTTCCTGCGGTTGATGATCGCCCACCACAAGGGCGGGATCGACATGGCCAAGGGAGCGGTCAAGCTGGCCAAGGACCCGACGGTCAAGCTGCTGGCGCAGGGCATGGTCGACAGCCAGCAGTCGGAGATCCAGCTGATGAACGACATGCTCAAGAAGCGCGGAGCCGACCCCGTGAAGTAACCCGCCACTCAGGCAATCCCCAAGGCGCTTCTCCTCCCGGAGAGGCGCCTTGTGCTTGTCCGCAAGGGACGGGGCCGGGCGCCGACCGGGACGGTCAGGAACCGAGAAGCGCGGCTCACGGAGCCCCCTCTAATCTGCCGTTATGGACATCACCATTCACACCAGTTCCCTCCCGCACAACGACCCGGATGCCTCGCTCGTCTTCTACCGCGACGTCCTCGGCTTCGAGGTCCGCAGCGACGTCGGGCAGGGCAGGATGCGCTGGATCACGGTCGGACCGGCCGGGCAGCCCGATACGTCGATCCTTCTGGCGCCGCCGGCTGCCGACCCGGGAGTCACCGAGGACGAGCGCCGCACCATCGCCGAGATGATGGCCAAGGGCACCTACGGCTGGATCCTGCTGGCCACCCCGGACCTCGACGCCACGTTCGAGAAGGTGCGGGCCGGTGACACCGAGGTCGTACAGGAGCCGACCGAGCAGCCGTACGGCATCCGCGACTGCGCGTTCCGCGACCCCGCCGGCAATCTGGTCCGCATCCAGGAGCTTCGCTGACCGGCTGATCGGACGAGAAAACCGGACGAGAAAAGAGGAGTGTTCTCATGTGTCGGCCTGAATGGGGACGCGCACGCGTCCAGGCGCAGCGCCTGACCGATCTCGCGCGGCTGCGCCGCGTGCGTGACCGGATCGACAGGGAGTACGCGCAGCCGCTGAACGTGGAAGCGCTCGCCCGCGACGTGCCCATGTCCGCCGGGCACCTCAGCCGGCAGTTCCGGGGCGCCTATGGTGAGTCGCCGTACGCGTACCTGATGACGCGTCGTATCGAGCGCGCGGCTGCGCTGCTGCGGCGAGGGGACCTCAGCGTCACCGAGGTGTGCTTCGCGGTCGGCTGCGCGTCGTTGACCACGTTCACCACCCGCTTCACCGAGCTGGTCGGCATGTCACCCGGCGCCTTCCGGCGGGAGCAGGTGACGAGACCGGTCAGGAATCGAGACTCTGCGCTGTCCACAGCGTCTGCGCCGTCCTGACTGCCGGAGGCGGGCCGGGCCCGGGCCGCGCGGGCCCGGGCGGTCAGCGGGAGGTGGGGGTGAACTGGACCGGTATGGCCGACACTCCGCGCATCATCAGCTTGGAGCGCCATTCCAGGTCCTCGGGCGCGACGGTCAGCGTCACGTCCGGGAGGCGGTCGATCAGGACCTCGATCGCGGCCATGGCGATGGCCTCGGCGAGCTCGCGGGCGACCGGGGGACAGCCGTGGGTGCCGTGGCTGAAGGCCATATGGGCCTGGTTGCCCGCCGCGCCGGCGCGGAAGTCCGGCCGTACGTCGGGGTCGGCGTTGGCGGCGGCGAGGCCCAGCATCAGGCAGTCGCCCTTCCTGATGTGGCGCCCGGCGAGCATGGTGTCCTCGGCTGCCCAGCGGCCGACCCAGTTGGGGACCGGGGTGGCCTCCCACAGCACCTCGTTGATCGCCTGGCCGACGCTGCGCCGCCCGCCGGACATGGTGACCGCGAACCGCTCGTCGGTGAGCATGAGCCGCAGCGCGTTGCCGATCAGGTCGGTGGTGGGCTGGTGGGCCGCGTACACGTTGCCCAGCAGGTCGTTGATGATCTCCTCGTCGGTGAGGCCCGCCGGGTGGTTCACCAGGACCGTGGAGATGTTCTTACGGTCCGGGGTCGCCCGGGCGTGCTCCATCAGCGACACCATCCGGTCGACCATGTTCTGGTGCGCTTCGGGTCCGCCCTTCCCGCTGACCAGGTCGACCGTGATCTGCTGCAGTTCGGTGGATTCGGCCTCGTTCATGCCGTACATACGGTTGAGCACGCGCAGCGGGATCTGGCAGGCGTAGTCGGCGATGAGATCGGCGTGGCCGCGGCCCGCGAAGGTGTCGATCAGACCGTCCGCGACGCGCTCGCACAGCGCGCGCAGCTCGAACGGGTCCACGATCTCCATGCTGTCGATGATCGCCTCGGCCCGCCGCTCGTGTTCGGCGCCCTCGGTGAACAGCATGGTCGGCCGGTAGCCGACGAAGGTCATCAGCTCCCAGTCCGGCGGGACCTTGTCCCAGGAGTGCCAGCGGCGCGAGTCGCGGGCGAAGACGTTGGGGTCGGTGGTGACCCGCACCAGTTCCCGGTAGCCGAGCACCATCCAGACGGGGATCTGGCCGTCGAGCAGCACGGGTACCACGGGACCGTGGTCGCGGCGGAGCCGGCGGTAGAGGTCTTCCTGGCTCCGGCTGAAGTCCTCGGCGTGCAGCAGCACGGCGTCCGGCTGCTCCGGCCAGCCCGGAAGCGGCGCCGCGGAGTTGTCGGGTTCCTCAGGGGGGAGCGTGGGGTCCGGGGTGGTCACGCGGTGCTCTCCTGGGCGGCGGAAGAAAAGCTGGACGAGGCAGACGAGGTGGAGAGGGAGTAGAGATGCCGCGCGAGGGCGACCAGTACGGCCTTGCTGGAGTCGCGCTCCCGGGCGTCGCAGTCGACGATCGGGATGTCGGCGGGCAGGTCGAGGGCCGCGCGCACCTCCTCCAGCGTGTGCTTGGGTTCGCCGAAGTTGTTGCGCGCGACGATGAACGGCGTGCCGTGGTGCTCCAGCCGGTCGATGGCGTACCAGGAGTCGGAGAGCCGGTTGGTGTCCACCAGGACGACCGCGCCCAAGGTCCCCATGAACAGCCGGTCCCACAGGAACCAGAACCGCTCCTGGCCGGGGGCGCCGAACAGATAGAGCACCATCTGCTCGTCCAGGCTGATCCGGCCGAAGTCGAAGGCGACGGTCGTGGTGGTCTTGTCCTGTACCTGTGACGCGTCGTCGATCCCGACGCCCGCCTGCGTCATGGTCTCCTCGGTGCTCAGCGGGCGGATCTCGCTGACGGACCGGACCATGGTGGTCTTTCCGACCCCGAAGCCCCCGACGATCACGATCTTGAGGCCGTCCCGCGCGCTCTCGCTCAGCTGCGCGCCCTCGGGGCGGTCAGAGGTTCTGGAGTGCAACGAGCACCTTCTTCAACATCTCGGGTTCGGGCAGCTGCCTGTCGGAGCGGACCACCTGGGGGTGGCGAGCGGTGATCTTTCCGGTGTCGAGCAGATCGCAGAGCAGGATCTTCACCACGCTCACCGGCAGGCCCAGATAGGAGGAGATCTCCACGACCGCCAGCGGACGGTGGCACATCCGCAGGATCTTGGCGTGCTCGGACTGCATCCCCGGGCTGGGCTCGCTCTCGCTGACGATGAGCGTGACCATGTCGAACACGCTCTCGTCCACCCGGCTACGGCCACCGGTGACGGTGTACAGCCGGTCCGGATCCTCGCTGTCGACGGCCCCTCGGATCATGCCGTGGCCCCGCCGCCGTCACCCGCGGCCACCCGGGGCGCGGCGCGCAGATGGTCGCCGATCTGCTCGACCAGCTCGTTCATGTTGTGGCCGATGATGCCGACGTCGGCCTCGTCCTCCGCGATGACCGCGAGGTGGGCGCCCTCACCGGCCTCCACGATGAACAGGATGCCGCCGTGGAACTCCGTCATCGACTGCCGGACGCCGCCGCTGCCGTCGCCGAACTCGATGGACGCGCCGTGCGACAGGCTCTGGATCCCCGAGGCGATGGCCGCCAGTTGGTCGGCCTGGTCGAGGGACAGGCCGGAGGTGAGGCACAGTTTGAGACCGTCTCTGGAGAGCACCAGCGCGTGGCGGGCGCCGGGGGTCTTCTTCAGCAGGTTCTCCAGCAACCAGTCCAAGCTGCGATCTGTGGTGTTCATCGGGGTTCCTTCTGTCACGGCTGGTCGTTCTCGGGAGACGTCTCGGGGGTGGCGTGGGCTTCGGCCGCCTGGTCGTCGGCGCACGGGGCCGGCTCGGCCGCGGGGCAGGGGGCGCCGCCGCGGGCGGCCTGGCGGAAGGCGCCGAGGCGGGTGGCGTCGGGGCGCGGGCGGTCGGAGGGTGCCTTGCGCTCCTGGGGGGCGGCGGTCCGGGAGGCCGCGGCCAGCGTCTCACCGCGGCGGCGCTTGGGCAGTCCGCCGGTCGACTCGGCGCTCGTGGGCTGCGGGGCGGCGGCCGGACCGGGGTCCGGGGCGGGGGCGGCCGTCCGGGTGGGGGTAGCGGGGGGAGCGGCGGCGGAGCGGTTCGCGGTCTGGGGGGTGGGCGACGGGCGGGAGGAGCGGGTGGCCGGGGCCGGGTTGGTCGCGGCGTCCTGGCTCACATGGGTGATCAGCTGCTGCGGGATCAGGACGACCACGCCGGTGCCGCCGCGCGAGGAGGGCCGGAAGGAGACCGTCAGGTTGTGCTTACGGGCCAGCTGCCCGACGACCGCGAGCCCGAGCCGGGTGCCGGAGAGCGTGGTCAGGTCCAGGGGGTCGGAGGAGACGGCCTTCTCGGCGCGGGCGAGGGCGGCCGGGCCCATGACCAGACCGCCGTCCTCGACGGTCACCACGACGCCGGTGTGCGTCTCCTGGACGTACACATGCACCTCCTCGGTGGGAGGCGAGAACGTGGCGGCATTGTCCATGAGTTCGGCGAGGGCGTGCATGACGCCCTCGGCGGCGTAACCGGCGACCGCGGCGGTGCTGGCCGAGTGGATCCGGACCCGCTGGTAGGCGCTGATCCGGCCGACCGCGCCGCGCAGCACGCTCTCCATGACGATCGGCTTGGTCCAGCGGCGCCCGGAGCGGGCACCGGTGAGGACCGCGATGCTGTCCGCGATACGGCCTGCCTGCGCGGTGGTGTGATCGAGCTTCAGCAGGTCACCGAGGACGGCCTCGTCGTGCCGGTTCTCCATCTCCCGCAGGTCGGCGAGCATGCTGGTGGCCAGCGCCTGCACCCGGCCGGCGGCATTGGCGCAGGCCGCCATGGCCGAGGCGCGCATACGCTCACCGATGGCGACTTCCCGCACCAGCATCTTGAGCACCCGGTCGTGTGCCCCGCTGGCGGGCGTGGGCAGCGTGGAGAGCACGGTGTCCACCGTCTCGCCTTCGCGTAGCTGCCCCACCGCAGATGGAATCGTTTCATCAGCGAGCTTCGCGGCCTCGGCCTCCATCACCGCCGTACGCCGCGTGACTTCGGCCTGCATGGCTGCCGTACGCCGTGCGGCGTCGGCCTCCACGGCCGCCAGGCGCGCCTGGAGCCGCCGTACGGCCTGCGCGCGGGCCGAGGCGAACGCGGCGGCCACACACAGCAGAACGGCGACCACACCACAGAACAGGCCGACGGACGCCCGGTGGGCGGAGGGCACTTCGGCCGTCACCCAAGCGCCCACACCGCCGACGACCACGGCGGCCAGCAGCGGTACGGCCAGGGCCTGCCGCGTCATGGGGAGCCCTTTGACGGGTTGGCTGGATATATGTGCTGACATCTCTCAGGTCCTCAGGGGCGCGGTCGAGGGTTGAGGGCGGTTTCGAGCCATGGGCGGCACATCGTAGTACCGCACACAGGCTTTTGACCGGCTCGCTCGCCAATCGGACCTTGACATCCCGTCAGCACCGCGGAACAAACGCCGGATGACCCCTGCGTGTCGACCACTGAACCCCCGTCAAACGCCAGCAAACAGAATGAGCCGCTCCGGTCCGTACGTCCACCCACATGGCGCGATCTCTGTCGACGCTAGCGCGTCTAGCGTCGCTAGAATCGAGGTATGTCATCCACCGAGCGTCGCGAACGCGAACGAGCACAACGCCATCAACTGATCATCACCGCCGCCCGCGAGCTGGCCGAGGCCGAGGGCTGGGACGCGGTGACCACGCGCCGGCTGGCCGAGCGCGTCGAGTACAGCCAGCCCGTCCTCTACAGCCATTTCAAGGGCAAGGACGCCATCGTCCGCGCGGTGGCCCTCGAGGGCTTCGACGATCTCGCCGCCCAGATGCGGCGGGCCCGGCTGGCCGAGATCTCGCCGAAGGAGGCGCTGCGCGCGCTGGGCCGGGCCTACCTCGACTTCGCCGCCAACCGGCCCGCGCTGTACGAGGCCATGTTCATCATGCCGACCGACCTGCCCTTCGCCGGCAGCGAGACGCCCTCCGCGCTGCGCGCCGCCTTCGGCGAGATCGTCGCCGTGGTCGGGCCGCGGGAGGGTGTGGGGCTGCACGCCGAGGTGTTCTGGGGCTCGCTGCACGGCATCGCCGTCCTGGTACACGGCAAGCGGATGCCGGCCGAGCTCCAGGGGGACCGGCTGGACCTCCTGGTGGAGCACTTCACCCCGGAGGCGGACCGAGGGAGGTGAACCGTCACAGAAGACCGCAAAAAAGGGCGCGTCTCAGGGCAGGGCCAGCTCCGCCCAGATGACCTTGCCGTCGGCCGTGTAGCGGGTCCCCCAGCGCTCCGCGAACTGCGCGACCAGGAACAGCCCGCGGCCCCCCTCGTCCGTCGTCGCCGCGTACCGCAGATGCGGCGAGGTGCTGCTGGTGTCGGACACCTCGCAGATGAGATTGCGATCGCGTAGGAGTTGCACCCGGATCGGACCGGCGGCGTAGCGGATCGCATTGGTGATCAGTTCGCTGAGCACCAGCTCCGCGGTGAAGGCCATGTCGGGCGCCGCCGCGGGCAGCCCCCACTCCGTCAGCTGCCCGATGGCCGCGGCCCGCACCTCGGCCACTGCCGCCGGGTCGCAGGGGACGTCCCAGCTCGCCACCCGGTCGGATCCCAGCACCCGGGTGCGGGCCACGATCAGCGCGATGTCGTCGGTGGGGCGCGCGGGCAGCACGCCGTCCAGCACGTCCGCGCAGGTCTGGTCGGGCGTACGGCCGGGGTGGGCGAGGGCCTCGCGCAGCAGCTCGAGCCCGGCGTCGATCTCCCGTCTGCGGTCCTCGATGAGCCCGTCGGTGTAAAGCACCAGCCGGCTGCCCTCGGCCAGCTCCAGCTCGGCCGTCTCGAAGGGCAGGCCGCCCAGGCCCAGCGGCGGCCCGGCCGGCAGGTCGATGAACTCCACGGAGCCGTCGGGGGCGACCACCGCGGGCGGCGGATGTCCGGCGCGGGCCATGGCGCAGCGCCGGGTCACCGGGTCGTAGATCGCGTACAGACAGGAGGCCCCGGTGATCCCCGCGCCGCCGCCCTCGGTCCCTTCCGAGCCGACGGCGGCGGTGGCAGCGCCGTCGTCCTGGTCGATCCGGGCGACCAGGTCGTCGAGGTGGGAGAGGAGTTCGTCGGGCGGCAGGTCGAGGGTCGAGAAGTTGTGCACGGCGGTGCGGAGCCGCCCCATCGTGGCCGCCGCGTGCAGCCCGTGCCCGACCACATCGCCCACCACCAGCGCCACCCGGGCCCCCGGCAGCGGGATCACATCGAACCAGTCGCCGCCCACCCCCGACTCCGCCGGCAGATACCGGTACGCCACATCCAGTGCGCTCTGCTCGGGCAGGGCGCGGGGCAGCAGGCTGTGCTGGAGCGTCACCGCCATGGTGTGCTCGCGCGTATAGCGCCGGGCGTTGTCGATGCAGACGGCGGCGTGGGAGGCCAGCTCCTCGGCGAGGGCGATCTCGTCCTCGCCGAAGGGGGCGTTCTTCTCCATGCGCCAGAAGCTGACCATGCCCAGCATGACGCCCCGGGCCCGCAGCGGCACCGTCACCAGCGACCGGACGCCGTAGTCGATGGCCAGGCCGGTCTGTTCCGGGTCCTGGGCGCGCCAGCCGTGGGCTTCCCTCAGGTCCGGTTCGACCGCCGCCTGCCCGCTGGCGAAGCCCTGGGCCTGCGGGGTGGAGGAGATGAACGAGAGGTGGGTGCCGACCTGGTAGAAGGGGTGGTCGTCGCTGATGCCGCGGACCGCCGTGCGGCACATCTCGACACCGCCCACCGCCAGCGGCTCCTCGCCGCGCAGCACGGGCTCCGCCAGGTCGACGGTGACGAAGTCGGCGAACCGCCCCACCGCGATCTGGGCCAGCTCCTCGGCGGTCCGGCCGACGTCGAGCGTGGTGCCGATCTCCACGCTGGCGTCGTACAGCAGCTTGAGGTGCTTCTGCGCCACCTCCGCCCGCCCCGACAGGGCGCGCAGCTCGGTGGAGTCCCGCAGGGTCGCCACGCTGCCGGGCGGGCCGCCGTCCCGGTCCGTGGGGCGGTTGTTGACCGCCAGCAGCCGGTCCCCGGCCACCAGCACCTCGTCGGAGACGACCTGCCCCGACGCCAGCGCCTGGGCCATCTGCGGCTCCAGGCCGAGCTCGGTGACGGCCCGGCCCTCCGGGTATTCGGGCAGGTCGAGCAGGCGCCGCGCCTCGTCGTTGGCCAGCATCAGCCGGCCGCCGCCGTCGACGATCAGCACGCCTTCCCGTACGGAGTGCAGCACCGCGTCGTGGTGCTCGTACATCCGGGTCATCTCGGCCGGGTCCAGGCCGTGGGTCTGCCGCCGCAGCCGTCTGCTGACCAGCGCCGTGCCGCCGGTGGCCAGGGCGAGCGAGGCACCGGCCGCGCCGATGAGGATCGGCATCTGGCGGTTGGCCAGACCGCTGACCTTGCTGACCGTGATGCCCGAGGCCACCAGGCCGATGACCTTGCCCCGGCTGTCGGTGACGGGCGCCACGGCCCGTACGGAGGGGCCGAGGGTGCCGGTGAACGTCTCGGTGATGGTGTGGCCCTTGAGGGCGGGGCGGTAGCTGCCGAGGAAGTGGTGGCCGATCCGCGAGGTGTCGGGGTGGGTGTAGCGGATCCCCTTCGTGTTCAGGACCACGATGAAGTCGACCCCGGCGTCCTTGCGCGCGGCTTCGGCCAGCGGCTGGAGCACCGCGGTCGGATGGGGGGAGCGCACCGCGGCCGGCATGCCCGGTGCGTTGGCGAAGGTCTCGGCGACGGCGACCGAGCGGTGCCGGGCCTCGTTGGTGGCGTCGTGCCGGACCTGGAGAACGAGGGCGACGGACGCGGCGGCGATCAGCAGCAGCACGATCATCAGCTGCAGCAGAAAGACCTGGCCGGCGACGCTGCGCGTACTCAGCCAAGAGCCAGAGCGCCGCCCCGCCGCCTCCGGGCGCTCACGCCGCCGACTCCGTGGGCGCCGACCGGGGAACATACGGGTAGCCAGTACCCACGATCGACCCTTAAACCGGGCCATACGCCTACATCTACACCGCGTCTCCCCCGAAAGCGAACCACCCCGGGTTCCGCAGGTGCCGACCCCGGCGGCCTGTGTCAACCTGAGAAAGGTGCAATTAGCCATAATTGCCGCATTTCATCCGCCGTTCGGCGGTGGTGTCGGCAGGGACGAAGGAGCCCGCAATGGCCAGTCACGTCGGTGGAGTTCAGCCGCAAGCCGCGCCAAGTGCGCACCACCGGGCAGCGGAGAGCGGATGGATCGTCTTCGCGGCCGTCATGATGATCTTCGCGGGGCTCCTGGCCCTCAGCCAGGGGATCTCGGCCATCCGCAACGACCAGGTGTTCGTGGTCACGCGCCACTACGCCTTCGCGTTCGACCTCACCGGGTGGGGATGGGTCCACGCCATCGTCGGCGCCCTCGCCGTGGTGGCCGGTGCGGCCCTGTTCACCGGCGCCATGTGGGCACGGGTGGTCGGTGTGGTGCTGGCGGGTCTCAGCCTGATCGCCAACTTCCTGTGGCTGCCCTACTACCCGGTCTGGGCCGTGGCGCTGCTGATCCTGGACGCCCTCGTCATCTGGGCGCTGTGCACCGGGCCCGGCATGGCGGAACGGGCGCAGCGAGCGGCAAGCATGCAACAGGGCCAGCAGGGGCAGCAGGGACAGGGCCCGCCGGTCACAAGCCGATGACCACCAGCGCCGTATCGTCCGCGACGGCCCCGCCCGTGACGCCGAGGTCGACGAGGAGCGCGTCGGCCAGTTCCTCGGGCTCCAGCCCCCCGTGCCGGGACAGACTGTCGGCGAGCCGGCCGAGCCCGACGTCGATGTCCTCGCCGCGCCGCTCGATGAGCCCGTCGGTGTACAGCACCAGGGTGCTGCCCGGCGTGTACGGGAGAGTGGCCTCGGGCCGGTCCACATGCTCCGAGCGGACACCCAGCGGCGGGTCTGTGGCCTGGTCGAGCAGTACGACATCTCGGTCGGCCCGCAGCAGCGGCGGCGGATGGCCGGCGCAGCTGTAGACGATACTCCGCGCGGACCGGTCGATGACCACCTGCACGGCGGTCGCGGCCAGCGCGCCCTCGATGGAGCGCGCGTACCGGCCGAGCACCTCCAGTGCCCGGGCGGGCCCGCCGACCGCCCTGCTGGCCGCGCTCAGCGCGCTGCGCAGCTGCCCCATCACACAGGCGGCCTCCAGCCCCTGGCCCACCACATCGCCCACCGCCGCCGCGATCCGGCCGTCGGCCAGTTCGAACACCTCGTACCAGTCGCCGCACACGTTGAGCGAGCCGACGGCGGGCCGGTAGCGGACGGCCACGTGCCGATGCAGCCCGGGGACCAGCGCGGGCAGCATGGCCTGCTGCAGGGCCAGCGCCGTCGTCCGCTCCTGGGCGTGCGCCGCCCGCAGCCGCTCGTTCAGCTCCTGCAGCTCCTGCGCGCGGGTGCGGAGGTCGGCGTCCATCTCCGCGGTGCGCGTGAACGGCACCTGCGCCCGCCCCAGGACGAAGTCCGTCACGTCCTCCACCCGGTGGATGATCAGCTGGACCGAGCCGTCCGGGCCGAGGACCGGGGTGTTGACCGGGCTCCAGTACCGCTCCTCGAACCGCCCCTCGCCCCGCTTCACGCCCTCGCCGCTGGGGACGGGGATGTCGTACTTCTGCAGCGCCATGCTGTCCCGCTCGCCCGTCGCCAGGACCCGCCTCAGGGAGGCGTCCAGATTTCGGGTCCCGGTGGCGTTCGGATCCTCCGGGTTGTCGGGGAAGGCATCGAAGATATGGCGGCCGAGCAGATCCTCGCGCCTGGTCCGGGTGGCTTTCAGATACGCCTGATTGACCGCGACGATCACCAGATCGGGACCCACCACCAGATTCGGACTCGGAGTGGCCTCGAAAAGCGCTTCGTAGTCGATCTGCCGTCCCGTGGCCCGCTCCTCGCTCGTGCCCTGCCGCGCCGCACCCGCGGGGTGAACCGCGTGCTCAAGCCCAACCTATGGCGGTATCGCGGCCACCGCACGCGGCCGGGGTGCGCGGCCGGGCGGAAAGGGCGAGGCTGAAGCCATGCTGCTGGCCGAAGTCGCCCGTACCTCCCGCGAGGTCGCGGCCACCTCCGCCCGCTCGGAGAAGATCGCGGCCCTGGCCCGGCTGCTCAGCCGCGTGGAGCCCGCCGAGGCGCCCGTGGTGATCACCTACCTCGCGGGCAGGCTGCCGCAACGCCGCATCGGGGTGGGCTGGGCCGGGCTGCGGGTACGCCCCGAACCGGCCGCCGGGCCCCATCTCGGAGTGCTCGACGTCCACCAGGCCCTGGACCGGGTCGCCGCCGTCTCCGGCACCGGCGCCACCACCGAACGCAAGCGGCTGGTCTCCGGGCTGATGTCCGCCGCCACCGAGGACGAGCAGGCCTTTCTGCTCGGGCTGATCGGCGGGGAGCTGCGCCAGGGCGCGCTGGACGCGCTCGCCGTCGAGGGTCTTTCGGCCGCGGTCGGCGCGCCCCCCGCCGAGGTGCGCCGCGCGGTGATGCTCGGCGGCTCACTGGGCGCGGTCGCCCAGGCACTACTGGAGAGCGGGCCGCCGGCGCTGTCCGAATTCGGTCTCGAGGTGGGGCGGCCGGTGCTGCCGATGCTCGCCCACAGCGCACGGGACCTGGACGAGGCCCTGGACCGGCTCGGCCCCTGCGCGGTCGAGGAGAAGCTGGACGGCATCCGGGTGCAGGTGCACCGGGACAAGGAGACCGTACGCGTCTACACCCGCACCCTCGACGAGATCACCGACCGCCTGCCGGAGGTGGTCGCGGCCGCCCGTGAGCTGGCGGTGGAGCGGGCGGTCCTCGACGGCGAGGTGATCGCCCTCGACGCCGACGGCAGACCCCGGCCGTTCCAGGAGATCTCCGGCCGGGTCGGCGCACGGCTCGACGTGGCCGGGGCCAGCGCCTCGCTGCCGCTGTACCCCGTCTTCTTCGATCTGCTGGCCGTGGACGACCGGGACCTGCTCGACCTGCCCGCCCGCGACCGCCACGCCGAACTGGCCCGGGTGGCACCCGCCCCCCGGCGGGTCCGCAGGCTGGTGGCCGAGGATCCGCGGGACGAGGCGACCCGGCGGGCGGCGCGCGAGTTCGCCGCCGATGTGCTGGCCCGCGGGCACGAGGGCGTCATGGCCAAGTCCCTCGACGCCCCGTACAGCGCGGGCCGGCGCGGCGCGTGCTGGCTCAAGGTCAAACCGGTCCACACGCTCGACCTGGTCGTACTGGCGGCCGAATGGGGCCACGGCCGCCGCACCGGCAAGCTGTCCAACCTCCACCTGGGCGCCCGGCGCCCGGACGGCACCTACGCCATGCTCGGCAAGACCTTCAAGGGCCTCACCGACAAGCAGCTCGGCTGGCAGACGGAGGCGCTGCTGCGGCTGGCCGTCAGCGACGACGGATGGGTGGTGCGGGTGCGGCCCGAACTGGTCGTGGAGGTCGCCTTCGACTCGCTCCAGCGGTCCTCCCGCTATCCGGAGGGGGTGACGCTGCGCTTCGCGCGGGTGCTGCGCTACCGCGAGGACAAGCCGGCGGAGGAGGCGGACACGGTCGAGACGGTGCTGGCGCTGCGCGGCGCGTGAGGACCGTACGGAGCCGGACGCGGGCCCGTACGGAGCCGGTCACCACCGCGTCGTGAGGGCCGTACGGAGCCGGTCACCACCGCGTCGTGAGGGCCGTACGGAGGAGCCGGTCTCGGCCCCGCTATCGCCCCAGGGCCTTACGGGCCAGCCGGTACGCCACCAGGTCGGCCACCGATATCAGCGGCAGCAGCCTGCTGGCCGCGAGCCGGCTCAGATCCTCGTGGCCCGCCAGCTCCCAGTCCGCCGTGACGACCGCGCCGACCGCGGTCACCCCGGAGAGCCCCGCCAGCCGCGACAGGTCGACGGCCGCCTCGGCATGGCCCTCCCGCTCCAGCACCCCGTCCGGCATCGCGCACACCGGGAAGACATGCCCCGGGCGCCCCAGCTGGTCGGGGGTGGTCTGCGGATCGGCGAGCGCCTGGACGGTGCGCGAGCGGTCCGCGGCGGACAGGCCCGTGGTCGTGGTGGGCCCCAGCAGGTCGACGGGGACGGTGAAGGCGGCGCTGAGCAGCGTCGTGGTGTGCTCCTCGTCCACCGTCAGCCGCCGCAGCCGCAGCCGGTCGGCGTGCCCGTCCGGCAGGGCCACGCAGACCATGCCGGAGGTGTGGTCAAGCAGCTGCTTGAGCGCGCCCTCGTGCGAGTGCTCGGCGGCGAGCAGCAGAACGCCGCGATGCTCCTTGGCCAGCTCGTCGTAGACGATGACGAAGCCGCCCTCGGCGAACGCGTCGATCGCCTGTTCGACCGCCAGAAGGCGCTCGGGCGCGACCGTCTGCTCAACCACTGCCATGGGGAGGAATTTTGGCACATGCCAGCGGACCTGACGACGTGTCAATGCTCACAAAGTAAGGGTCTTGGCACCATCAGTGACCTTCGCCCCAGGGTGACCGCGCTCCAGGGGAGGCTCACGGGACAATGAGGGCTCCCCCGCCCGGGGGTGGCTGGGGGACCGAGCCCTGAAAAGAGGGAAAGGCACGCGTGCAGACGACGACCGTCGGGGAGGACCGAGCCGCCGAGCCCGTACACCCCCTGCGCCGCTTGATACGGCCCGTACGCCGCTTCGCCCGGCCCCCGCGCGGACGGGCCCGGCAGGTGGCCGCGTGGTGCGCGGCGCTGCCGCTGACCGTGGTCAGCGTGGTGCTGGGCTGCCGGGCGGCGGACAGCGACGGGATCACGCCCGTGCCCCAACTGCTGGCCTTTCTGCCCTGGCTGCTGGTCCCCGCGCTGCTCGGCCTGGTGCTCGCGGTGGCGGCGCGCTGGCCGCTGGGGTGTGCGTGGGCGCTGGCCGCGGCCTCGGTGACCGGCTGGTTCATGCAGCCGTACGACCCCGGCGGCCCCGCGCCCCGGCCGCGCGGCCCGGTGGTGGCGCAGCTGCGCGTGCTGACCGCCAACCTGGAGTTCGGCGGGGCGACGAAGGGGCTGGTCGACGCGGTACGGCAGGAGAAACCCGACCTCGTCTCGGTCCAGGAGTGCGACACCCGCTGCGGCGCGGCGCTCGACTCGGCCGCCCTGCGCGCGGCCTACCCGTACCGGAAGATCGTCACGGTCCCCGGCGACGCGGCCCACGGCTCGGCGATCCTCAGCACCTACCCGCTCACCCCCGAGGCCGGGATCTCCGGCAAGCTGGCCATGCCCCGGGCCGTCGTACAGGTCGCCGGGCGGCGGCTCCATGTACAGGTGGCCCATCCGATGCCGCCGATGCCGGGGCAGCTGGACGTCTGGCGCACCGAGTTGGGGCGGCTGCGCGCGTACGCCGCCGACCGGGGCGACGACCCCACCCTGATCGCCGGGGACTTCAACGCCACCCAGGACCACGCCGCCTTCCGCTCCCTCCTCGACACCGGAATGCGGGACAGCGCGCGGGCGGTCGGCATGTCCCGCATGCCCAGCTGGCCGACTCTGACGACCCCGGCGCTTGGCGCCCAGATCGACCACGTCCTGGTCAGCGACGCGCTGCGCCCCCGAGCCGCCCGCTTCCTGGATCTGCCGCACACCGACCACCGGGCGCTGCTGGTCGACCTCGAGCTGTACTGAACGCTTGCCGTTCAGCTCTCGCTGGGGTTGTAGGAGTTGGCCAGCTCGAAGGGGTCGGGCTCCAGACCCTCCGTCGGCCAGCGCTGCTCCCGCCGCCACTGCTCGTTCTCCAGCGCCAGCGCGTCCCACAGCAGATTGAGCGGATGGCTCGCTTCGTAGTGGGCGCGCTCCCCGCGGCGGGTGAAGGCGCCGAGCAGCACCTCGAGCCGCGGCCCGGTGTCGTTGACCAGCTCGACGGCCCGCATCCCGCGCCCGTACGCGACCCGCGGGTCGCCGGCCGCCTCGGCGACGCCCTTGGTGACCAGCATGCAGCCCCGCAACAGGCCCGAGCGCAGCAGCTCGAAGCCGTAGGTGACGGTGTCGATCTCGGCCGCGATATGCAGCTTGTTGCGGTAGTCGGCGCCGAACCAGGTGTGCAGCACCCCCGCCATCAGCCCGCTGGCCGACACGACGAGCGGCAGCGTACGCAGCTCGCTGCTCGTGACGGTCGGGCCGGGCAGCCGGGAATGCGGCAGATTCGTCAGCAGCGACACCCCGCTGCGGCGCCACTCCATCACATCGAACGCGTCCAGCTCGTTGTCGACGCCGTTCCCCTGCGGGCTGGTCACCACGGAGCCGCAGACCAGGTCCACGTCCTTGGCCCGCAGCTTGCCCAGCACGTCCCGGGTGCGGACATGCCCGACCTTGAGCTCGATGCCCCGCCGCTCGAACTCCTCGGCCACCCGCTCACCGGCCCCCGCGAGATAGCCGAGGGTGAAGCGCGTGGTGCCCACCATCAGGGTTTTGCCGAGCCGGCGACGGGATTCGTGGATGCCCTCCAGCCAGTCGCCCAGCGTGCCGCGCGCCAATTCGACCAGGGCCTCGCCGGTGCCGGTGAACAACACGTCCTTGCCGCGCCCCTGCTTGAGGACGAGCGGTTCGCCGCACAGGTCACGGAAGTTGCGGTTCATCGTGTCCAGCTGCTTCTGCACGCTCGACTGTTCCCGGCCCAGCACCCGTGCGGCGCCCAGCGCGGTACCGGTCTCATGGACCACGATCAAGGTGCGTAGTTGGTCCATCGTGGTGTCCATGAGGGCGAGTGGGCTCTGCAGCAGTCTGCTTCGCCCGTTGGCCGTCGGTGGTCCGAGCGGCCCGGGTGTGGCCATGAATCCTCTCGCTTCCCAACTCTGCCCGATTTATGGACTCACGAGTTTAGCCCCGGGATGCTTGATCACGGGGCTCAAGTCATCCGGGGCTCATTTCGGATAAGCGCGGATTTACCGGTACGAGCGCTGTTCACCCGCAGGCAACGCGGGCACTGCCAACACCACAGGCACCACAACGGCGAGCGGCGGAATTATCCCGCGAGGCCCTTCCGGACGGGGTTTTCCATCCGAACAACAGCTGACCGACACAGACAACAACTGATCTGTGTGTCAGCTGAATTGGCCGCAGGGACAATTCCGCCGCAGTCTAATTCCGAAGAATTTGTGGGCCGGTCGGACGCCTCAGAACGCCTCCGCCAACGTCTCTGCCGACTCAGACGCCGATGTTCCCGCCGTCGCGCCGCCACACGCTGATCACGGACGGACGGGTCAGCTTGCCCGGCCCGTCGGGCCAGGTGGACGCGGGCTTCTCCACGCTCGCGCCGTCGAGCTCACCCGGGTGCTGCACCGCCACCAGCACCCGCCGGTCCTGCACGATCGGCCCGCACGTCTCGGCGCCCGTCGGAACGGTCAGGAACTGCTTGACCTCACCGCGCCTGCTGCCGGACGTCGCCACCCCGAACAGCCCGTCGTGGCTGCCCAGCGCGTTGCCGTCGGTGGAGATCCACAGATTGCCGTACGCGTCGAAGGTGACGTTGTCCGGGCAGGAGATCGGGGACACCTGGTCCTTCGGGAAACCGCCGAAGTACGTGCTCGGGTCCGCCGGGTCGCCGCACACCAGGAACAGCTTCCAGCTGAAGCGACGGGCCGCCGGGTCGCTCCAGCGCTCGGTCAGCTCCAGGATCTGGCCGTGCTTGTTGCTGTTGCGCGGGTTCGCCTCGTCGGCCGGGGCCTTGCCCGCCTTGCCGCGGTCGCTGTTGTTGGTGAGCGCGACGTACACCTTGCCCGTACGCGGGCTGGGCTCGACGTCCTCCGGGCGGTCCATCTTCGTCGCGCCCACCTTGTCGGCGGCCAGCCGCGTGAAGACGTAGACCTCCTCGGCCGTCATCCCCTCGACATACGAGGTCGTGCCGCTCGCCAGCGGAATCCACTCGCCCGAGCCGTCGAACTCGCCGTCCTTCGGCAGCTTTCCGGTGCCGTCGATCTCGGCCGCCGGGCTGTCGCCGGTGAACTTGGCGACGTACAGCGTGCCCTCGTCCAGCAGCGTGCGGTTGTGCTCACGAGCGGCCCGGCTGGTGCCCTTCATCATCCGCTTGGACGAGACGAACTTGTAGAAGTAGTCGAACTTCTCGTCGTCGCCCATGTAGAGGACCGGACGGCCGTCGTCGGTCAGCCGGGGCTCGGCGGCCTCGTGCTTGAACCGGCCCAGCGCGGTGAGCTTGCGCGGGGTCGACTCCGGGTCGTACGGGTCGATCTCGATGACCCAGCCGAAGCGGTTGGTCTCGTTCGGCTCCTGCGCCACGTCGAAGCGCTTGTCGAAACGCTCCCACTTGCGCTCGGTGGCCGCGCCCGCCAGGCCGTAGCGCTTGAGGCGCGCGGCGGTGGTCGGGTCGGTCACCGAACCGGCGTTGGCGAAGTACTGGTTGAAGTTCTCCTCGCCCGACAGGACCGTGCCCCACGGGGTGATGCCGCCACCGCAGTTGTTCAGCGTGCCCAGGACCCGCTTGCCCGTCGGGTCGGCCGACGTCCGCAGCAGCTTGCTGCCCGCGGCCGGGCCCGTCACCTCGAACGGCGTGGTCGCGGTGATCCGGCGGTTCAGGCGGTGGCGCGACACGGCCGTCAGCTTGCCCAGCTTGCGGTCCTCCTGCGCCGCCACCACGGACAGGCCGTGCGCGGCCCAGGCGATCTCGGCCTGCTCACGGGTCGGGTTCGCCGCGTCGTACCCGGCGAACATCAGCACCTCGTCGGTGTACTCGTGGTTGACCACGAGCAGCTGGCGGTCGCGCTCCTGCGGGATGTCCAGCACGGCCATGTAGTCGTTGTTGTACCCGAACTGGCCCGCCTGCGCCTTCGCCGACTGGTTGGCCGGGTCGAACGCGGGCGCCCCGCGCAGAATCGGGTCGCCCCAGCGGATCACCACGTTCTGGTCGTGGCCCTCGGCGACCACGACGGCATCGGTGGTGTTCGGCGCGACCGGCGAAAAGCGCAGGCCGCGGGCGGCCTTGCCCGCCCCCTTGTCGGCGGCGGCCGCGGCGGCCCCCTCCGCCGCCGCGGCCTCCGGCGCCCGCCCCACCGCGGTCACCCCGGCCGCGGCCGCGACCGAAACCACCGCGCCGGCGCGCAGCACCGAACGGCGCGACAGCGCACCGGCTATGACGTCACCGATGTAGGCGTTGTCGCTGGTGTTGGGCACCTCGTGAAAACAGGCGTCACCACAGCGGTACCGGCATGTCAGGGCGGAACGACCGCCCGGGTGCGAGTTGATGAGCGGCAGGAGCTTGCGCACGTCTTACCCTCCGTACGGATTGCACGCATGGATTTCGCGTAGGACCGTCCAGCGCGCAACCCGCGCCGACACGGTGTCGGGACCCCATCCGGGGCGAAGCTATGGGCGTAGAACCGCGGACCGGCGACCGTCGTCTGAATCGGGAGTGAACGGCGGGTAACCGGAATCGGCAGCTGAGTACTGCTGATCGGCCCGCTAGCCTTTCCGCACCACGGACATGTACCGCCATGCCCCGGACTCGACACGTGATGAGGTATCTCCCATGGCCATACGGGACCTACTGCGCAAAGTTTTCGGACGCTCCCGCACGCCGCGGGTCGACGCTTCGGCTGCGCCGGAGGCGGCAGTTGTCCCGGACCCCCAGGAGCAGCCCGCCCCCGCGCCTGAGTCGGCGCCTGAGGCTGCGTCTGAGCCGGCGCCCGCTTCTGAGCCTGCCGCCAAGCCCGCCGCCAAGCCCGCGGCCAAGCCCGCGGCCAAGCCCGCGGCCGCGTCCCCCGCGCGCGGGGAAAAGACGGACGACGAGGAGGCAGCTGCCCACCACCCCTCGCTGACCGAACCGCTCAAGACGCTGGACGAGATCCTGGAGTCTTCTGACACCTCCGACGCGGTACCCGCGTCGGAGGCAGGAGAGAAGGACCAGCCCGCGAAGTCGGCTGAGACGAAGCCAGAAGCGGAATCCCCGACTGAGCCCCTCAAGGCGGAACCCACCGCCGCGGCAGCGGACACGGACGAGCCGAAGCCGGCCACGGCCGAGGCCGCCGAGGACGAGCCGGCCGCCGACACCAAGGTCAGCACCGACGACGCCGACACTCCGGACGCCACGCCCGCCGCGACTGACAGCGAGCAGGCAGCCGCAGCCAAGCCCGTAGCGGACGCGAAGCAGGAAGCCCCTGACGAGCAGACGGCCGAGGCAGAAGCGGAAGCCGCGGCCAAGCCCGCCGAATCAGCCACGGACGAGACGGCCGAGGCCACCACCGCCGAACCGAAGACCGAGGCCACCATCGGCGACGCCGACGCTGCGGCCGAAGCGGAGGGCGAGCAGGCAGCCGAGCCCGTAGCCGACAAGGCCGCGACCGACGCCGAAGCCACTCCCGCCGACGACAGCGCGCCGACCGCCGAGCCGAAGGCCGAGGCCGACGCGACGGACGCCCCGGCCCAGGCCGCAACCGCGTCCGCAGCAGCCGACACGACCGAGCCCGCGGCAGACGCCGAGCCCGTCACCAGCGATGCCGACGCTCCGGCCGAGCCGACGGCCGCCGCCGAAGCGAACGCCGCGCCCGCCGCCGAAGCGGAGGGCGAGCAGGCAGCCGAGCCCGTAGCCGACGAGGCCATTCCCGCCGACGACAGCGCGCCGAAGGCCGAGAGCGACACCCCGGCCGAGGCGGAAGCGGACGACGCGGCCAAGCCCGCCGAGCCGGCCAAGGACGAGACGGCCGAGGCCGCCGCCGACGACAGCGCGCCGACGGCCGACGCCGAGCCCGTAGCGGACAAGGACACGACCGAGGTCACGGTCGAGGTCGCCGACAGCCCCGCGCCGAAGGCCGAGAGCGACACCCCGGCCGGGGCCGACACGACGGCCGCAGCCGAAACGGAGCCGGAGCAGGCAGCCGCCGGCGAGAAGGCGGCCAACGCGAACGCCAAGGCCACCGACGAAGGAGACTCCGCCATCCCCCTCAGCGACGTGGAGGCCCGCGCGCCCGGGCTCGTCAGCCTGTACAAGAGCGCCGCCGAGGCGCTGGCGCAGAAGGGGCTCGTGGGGCGGCGGGCCGCCGTTTATCTCGTGCTGGACCGGTCGGGGTCGATGCGGAGCTACTACAAGGACGGCACCGTCCAGCACCTCGCCGAGCAGGCCCTCGCCCTCTCCGCGAACCTGGACGACGACGGCACCGTCCCGGTCGTGTTCTTCTCCACGGACATCGACGGCACCGCGGACGTCGACCTGGCGAACTACAGCGGCCGGATCGAGGAGCTGCACTCCTCGCTCGGCCACATGGGCCGTACCAACTACCACCACGCGATCAAGGCGGTCATCGACCACTACCAGGCGTCCGGCGCCACCGACCCCGCGTTCGTGATCTTCCAGACGGATGGCGCGCCCACCAGCAAGGCCGCCGCCGAGAAGGCGCTGTGCGAGGCGGCGCGGCTGCCGATCTTCTGGCAGTTCATCGGGTTCGGGGACCCGGAGGCGAAGGGGTTCGACTTCCTGCGCAAGCTGGATGAGCTGGCGGTGCCGGACAAGCGGGTGGTGGACAACGCGGGGTTCTTCCACGCGGGCCAGGACCCGCGCGCGCTGTCGAACGCGGAGCTGTACGGGCAGCTGATGGTGGAGTTCCCGGAGTGGCTGCGGGAGGCGCGTGAGGCCGGTGTGCTGAGCTGAGCCGACCCCCGGGGCAGGATCAGGAGAACCCGCCCGGGATACGCATCGACTACGTGAGGGCCACCCGCGCGGCACGAAAATCGCCGCGCAGGTGGCCCTCACCGCTCAGATACGATAATGACGGCTCGCAGAGCAGCTCGGCACAGAGCTCACAGGGCTCACACAGCTCACAGAGCGCTCGCAGAGCGACATGTCACCCACTGCATCGACCCGGGAGCAGCCCGCGATGGCTCGACACCTCATCACCAGCGCCCTTCCCTACATCAACGGGATCAAGCACCTGGGCAACATGGTGGGGTCCATGCTCCCGGCCGACGTCTACGCCCGCTATATGCGCCAGCGCGGCCATGACGTGCTGTACATCTGCGCCACCGACGAGCACGGCACCCCCGCCGAGCTGGCCGCCAAGGAGGCGGGTCTGCCGGTGGCCGAGTTCTGCGCGCAGCAGCACGACGCGCAGAAGGCGGTCTACGACGGCTTCAGCCTGGCGTTCGACTACTTCGGCCGCAGCTCCTCCGCGCAGAACGTGGAGATCACCCAGACCATCGCGCGCGAGCTGAAGGCGAACGGCTTCATCGAGGAGCGTTCGATCCGCCAGGTGTACTCCAACGCCGACGGCCGTTTCCTCCCCGACCGCTATATCGAGGGCACCTGCCCGCACTGCGGGTACGACAAGGCGCGCGGAGACCAGTGCGAGAACTGCACCCGCGTGCTGGACCCGACGGATCTGATCAATCCGCGCTCGGCGATCAGCGGCAGCAGCGATCTGGAGGTGCGGGAGACCAAGCACCTGTTCCTGCTCCAGTCGAAGCTGGCGGGGGAGGTCGCGGCGTGGGTGGACGAGCACGGCAAGGACTGGCCGACGCTCGCGTCGTCGATCGCCCGCAAGTGGCTCAACGAGGGGCTGCAGGACCGGGCGATCACCCGTGATCTGGACTGGGGCGTGCCGGTGCCGGCCGACACCTGGCCGGATCTCGCGGCCGAGGGCAAGGTCTTCTACGTATGGTTCGACGCTCCGATCGAGTACATCGGCGCGACGAAGGAGTGGTCGGACCTGGACCCGGCGAACCGCGACTGGAAGTCGTGGTGGTACGACGTCGACCAGCCGGTCCGCTACACCGAGTTCATGGCCAAGGACAACGTCCCGTTCCACACCGTGATGTTCCCGGCGACGCTGCTGGGCACCCGGGACGCGTGGAAGAAGGTCGACTACGTCAAGGCGTTCAACTGGCTGACGTACTACGGTGGCAAGTTCTCGACGTCCCAGAAGCGCGGGGTGTTCACCGACGCCGCGCTGGAGCTGCTGCCCGCCGACTACTGGCGCTACTTCCTGATGGCGAACGCGCCGGAGTCGGACGACACGTCCTTCACCTGGGAGCACTTCGCCGCCACGGTCAACAAGGACCTGGCGGACACCCTCGGCAACTTCGTCAACCGGGTGCTGTCGTTCTCCCGTAAGCGGTTCGGCGACGAGGTCCCGGCCGGGAAGGCCGCGGGGGAGGCCGAGGCGCGCCTCGGGGAGGAGATCGCGCGGCTGCTCGCGGAGTACGAGGAGCACATGGACGCGCTCCAGTTCCGCAAGGCCGCGGCCGCGCTGCGCGCCCTGTGGAGCGCGGGCAACTCCTACCTGGAGGAGAAGGCGCCCTGGCTGGAGATCAAGACCGATCAGGAGGGCGCGGCCCTCACGCTCCGTACGGCGATGAACCTGATCCACCTGTACGCGGTCGTCTCCGAGCCGTTCATCCCGGCCTCCGCGCGGGCCATGCGGTCGGCGTTCGCGCTGGCGGACGACACGGCGCCGTGGGTGGGCCAGGAGGAGGCCAAGGCGCTGGCCTCCGTCCCGGCCGGTACGGCCTTCACCGTGCCGCCGGTGCTCTTCGCCAAGATCACCGAGGAGGACCTGGAGTCCTACCGGGTGCGCTTCGGCGGTGCGCCGGAGCAGGCGGGCGGCGGGGCGCCGACCGGGGTGGAGAGCGAGGGCAAACCCGTCGGATAACGACGCGTAACGACGGGTAGCGAGTCGAGTAGCGACGAGCGACCTGAGACGTGAAGGGGTGGCGGGCCGGGCCCGCCACCCCTTCGCGCCGTTGATCGCTCGACAACCGTTCGTTTAACGCGTTCGACCAACCTGTGGAGTCCATCCTTAGGGAAGTCGAGGAGCGCAGTGCCCGACGCACCACGTGTCACAGTGACGGTCCACGGCCCCGACCCGCTCTCGCGGGCCGGGGTCGTGCGTCATCTGCGGCACCAGCCCACCGTCGAACTGATCCACCGTCCGCGTCCGTTCAGCGACGAGCCGCGCGGCACCGTCGCCATCATGCTTGCCGAACGCCTTGACGCCCGCGCGGGCGCCGAGCTGCGCCGTCTGGTGCGGGGCGGTGAGCAGCGGGTGGTGCTGGTCACGGGCGAGTTGCGCGAGACGGAGCTGATGACGGTCGTGGAGTACGGCGTACGGGCCGTGCTGTGGCAGCACCGGGCCACGCCGAGACGTCTGCTGCGCGCCGTACACCGGGCCGCCCGCGCGGAGCGGACGGATCCGTGCGGTGTGGACCAGCGGCTGACCGAGCACTTCGTGTACTAGTTTCGGATACATCGAATACATACGAGCGGTGAGATGCAGGTCACACTCGATTGGCCGACCGGCCGTCACATCTCGCCGGGCCGCTCCGTCAGTGCTGTGTAACCGACAACACGGCGAGGAGATCACCATGGACGCCCGTCTCAACTACTACGGCAACTCCGTCGCGGCCAAGTTCGCGAAGTACATCAACTCCGCGGGCAAGGTCGTCGGCGACTCGACGCTGCCGGCCGCGACGCAGGAGCTGGTGAAGATCCGCGCCAGCCAGATCAACGGCTGCGGCTTCTGCACCGACATGCACACCAAGGACGCCACGCACGCGGGCGAGACCTCGGTACGGCTCAACCTGATCGCGGCCTGGCGGGAGGCCAAGGTCTTCACGGAGGCCGAGCGCGCCGCCCTGGAGCTGACCGAGCAGGGCACCCGTATCGCCGACGCGGCCTGCGGTGTCACCGACGAGGCCTGGGCGAACGCCGCCAAGCACTACGACGAGGACCAGCTCGCCGCCCTGGTGTCCCTGATCGCCCTGATCAACGCCTACAACCGGATGAACATGATCATCCAGCAGCCCGCCGGCGACTACCAGCCCGGCCAGTTCGGCTGATCCCGAGCCCCGAACCCCGAGCTCGTCACCGTGCGCTGTCCGGCTCGCCCATCGCAGATGAGCCGGACAGCGCGGGGGCGGCGGTTCAGCAGCGGTCTACAGGTCCGTGCCGTCGTGGGCCGCGTCGGGGTCGACGCCCAGAGTGAGGGTGCCGACGACGCCCTTCTCGATCCGGCCCTTCTTGTACTTCAGGGTGAGCAGCCCGCCCTGGGTCCCGTTGCCGGGGTAGATCGTGTCCTCGTCGAGGGTTGTGCGCTCGGTGGTGCTGGTGCTGTACGGGGCGACCTCGGCGGAGGCGAGCACCGCCTCCTCGGCGAAGAAGAGCTGGCCGGTGTGGCAGGTGTGGCCGCCCTCGTACCCGGAGTCGGTGAGGGCGCCGCCGACGTCTGAAATCCGTATGGCGCGATCCGACCGGTGAAAACCCGCGGCCTCAGTTGCGGCGCGTGCCCAGCCCCGGACAATCGGTATTCCAGTCGGTATACTTGCGCCGTGGACACCACCATCAAGATCGACTCCAAGACGCGCGACCGGCTCGCCGCCATAGCCCGATCCCGTGGCACCACGATGCGCGCCCTGCTGGACGAATACGCCGCCGCCACCCTCACCCCCCAGGAGCTCCAAGAGCGTGCCACCCGCACGCGCGCGTTCCTGGAAGCGGAGTTCGGGCATCGCCTCAGCGACCAGGACACCGAGGCGCTGCACGACACCATGCGCGCGGCCCAGGCCGCCCATCGGAAGGCCCTGCGGGACTCGGGAGCGAGCGAGCCGGCTTGAACCTCGACCACTTCGTCCTCGATAGCGATACCCTCCTCGCGCTCGGCGGCGACAAGCAGGTGTCCGCCCTGATCCACATCGCGAGCGGCGACGCCTCCATACGGCTGTGGGTGCCCATCATCAGCGCCCTGGAGGCAGAGCGGCAGCGTGCGGGCATCATCGACTACATCGGCATCCTCGACACCCTGCACACCCTTGACGCCGGTTACGAGGCCGCACACGCCATAGCGAACCTGCACCGACGTGGTGTGCCCTACGGAGTGGCCGCGGCAGTGCACGCCGCCCGCCCCACTCTCAGCCGCCCCGAAGGCGCACTCGTCGCAACGGTTGTCCCAGGCGCCTACGACGAGCTCGGCGTCCCAGTGATGGATCTCAACCGCTGATCGGTGCGGGCAGAAACCGGCTCAGCGGGCCAGCGAGGCCGCGTCGCCCATCACCACGACGGGGTGCCGCTCCGGGTCCAGGATGAGCAGCAGCTTCTTCATGTGCTTCTTGGAGATGCTGACGCAGCCCTGCGTGGGCCCGCCGTGGTCCACATGGAACCAGATGCCGCCGCCCCGCTTCTGGCCCAGCGGCCTGGTCCAGTCGCGCGGGGAGGTGCCCGCCTTGCGGTTGTAGTTGATGGCCACGACGTAGTCGAAGGACCCGGCGAGCGGTTCGCCCTCGAAGCCGGTGCCGCCGATGGTGAAGCCGCTGGACTGGTCGTACGACAGCCGGGTGCCGGGGTTCGGGAGGCGGCCGCCCGCGTCGGTGAGGGGGAAGACGCCGATCGGGGAGCGCAGATCGCCGGTGACGTGGTGGTCGGTCCAGCCCCTGCGGGCGTTGTGCGCGTCCCAGGTGGCGACGGCCCGCCAGTCGGCGCCCGCGGCCATGTCCGGATCGCCGTCGGGGTTGCGCCGCTGGTAGACCACCGCGGTCGCGCGGGAGGAGTCGCGGCCCTCGCCGGTCACGACCACCACCTGGCGGGCGTCGTCGGGCACCTTGGCGAGGGTACGGGGGCCGAGCCCGGGCAGGTTCTTGCGCAGCGCGGCGGGGGCGGGCCGCTGGGCCGTGGTGCCGGGGCCGGGTGCCGCGCTCCCCTGTGCGGCGGCGTCGGTGGCGCCGGTTCTGGGCTCGGGGCCGCCGGCCGAACCGTCCGCCGACGCCCCGCATCCGGCGAGCGCGGCGATGACGAGGGCCGCCGCCGCGAAGGCCACGGCCCTGCGGGCGGGGCGGGCCGCTCGTACCGATACGACACTCAGATTGTCATTCACATTCAGGGAACCCGTTGGCCTGGGCACCTGGTTGCCCCGCGTTCCGCCGGAAGCGGAAGCGGGGCCCAGAACAGCTACTTCCCGGACTCGCCGGCGGACTCGCCCGCGGGCTTCTCCGCGGGCTTGTCCCCCGCCTTCTCCGCCGCCTGCTTGATCTGCGGCTTGCGGATCGACAGGTGCAGCTCCCGCAGCCGCGTCTCGTCCACCTCGCTGGGCGCGCCCATCAGCAGGTCCTGCGCGTTGCCGTTGAGCGGGAAGGCGATGGTCTCGCGGATGTTCGGCTCGTCGGCCAGCAGCATCACGATGCGGTCCACGCCCGGGGCGATACCGCCGTGCGGCGGGGCGCCGAAGTGGAAGGCGCGCAGCATACCGCCGAACTCGCGCTCCACCTCTTCCCGCGAGTAGCCCGCGATCTCGAACGCCTGGTACATCACATCCGGCTCATGGTTCCGGATGGCGCCCGAGGACAGCTCCACACCGTTGCACACGATGTCGTACTGCCAGGCCAGAATGTCCAGCGGGTCCTTGGTCCGCAGCGCCTCCAGGCCGCCCTGCGGCATGGAGAACGGGTTGTGCGAGAACTCGATCTGGCCGGTGTCCTCGTTCCGCTCGAACATCGGGAAGTCGACGATCCAGCAGAAACGGAAGACGTTCTCCTCGAAGTGTCCGGCCCGGCGGGCGGCCTCGACCCGCACCGCGCCCATGACCTTGGAGACCTCGTCGAACTCCCCGGCGCCGAAGAAGACCGCCGTGCCCGGCTTGCCCTCGACCTCGGCGATCAGCTTCTCGACGTCCTCGTCGGTGAGGAACTTCGCGATCGGCCCGGTCAGCTTGGCATCCTCGCCGATCCGGACCCAGGCCAGCCCCTTCGCACCCTGCTCGACCGCGAACTCGCCCATCTGGTCGAAGAACTTCCGCGGCTGGTCAGCGGTGTCCGGCACGGCCAGCGCGCGCACATGCTTGCCCGCGAACGCCTTGAAGCCGGAGTCGGCGAAGACATGGCTGACATCCACCAGCTCCAGCTGGGCCCGCAGGTCCGGCTTGTCGGAGCCGTACTTCAGCATGGCCTCGCGGAACGGGATCCTCGGGAACGGCGAGGTGACATGGCGGCCACCGCCGAACTCCTCGAAGAGCTCGGTCATCACCTTCTCGATGACCTGGAAGACATCCTCCTGCTCGACGAAGCTCATCTCGACATCGAGCTGGTAGAACTCGCCCGGCGAGCGGTCGGCGCGGGCGTCCTCGTCGCGGAAGCAGGGCGCGATCTGGAAGTAGCGGTCGAAGCCCGCGATCATCAGCAGCTGCTTGAACTGCTGCGGAGCCTGCGGCAGCGCGTAGAACTTGCCCGCGTGCAGCCGGGAGGGCACCAGGAAGTCCCGGGCGCCCTCGGGCGAGGTGGCGGACAGGATCGGGGTCGCCAGCTCGTTGAAGCCCTGCGCGGTCATCTTCTGCCGGATCGCGGAGATCACGGCGGAGCGCAGCATGATGTTGCGGTGCATACGCTCACGGCGCAGGTCCAGGAAGCGGTACTCCAGGCGCCGCTCCTCGTTGACCCCGTCCTCGGGGAAGACGGTGAAGGGCAGCGGGTCGGCGCCGCCGAGCACCTCGACGTCGGTGACCTCGACCTCGATCTCGCCGGTGGGCAGGTCGGGGTTGACGTTCTCCGCGCCACGGGCGATGACCCTGCCGTCCACGCGGACGACGGTCTCCTTGGAGATCGAGCTCAGCGCCTCGTTCGCCGGGGTGTCGGGGCGGACGACCAGCTGGACCAGGCCATAGTGGTCGCGAAGATCGATGAAGAGGATGCCGCCCAGGTTCCGCCGATTGTGCAGCCAGCCGGAGAGCCGCACGTCGGTGTCGACGTCAGCGGCGCGGAGCTCGCCGCAGGTGTGGGACCGGTACCGATGCATCGTTCATCCAAGTCGTTTGGGCGGTCGTTGGGTCGGGGAAGCGTACTCACCCTCGAAAAGCTTCTCGGCAAGCGTACCGGCGCCGCGCCCCTCACTGGTAAGGCCGCCGCATATCCCCATATGGTGACCTAATGCGCACCGAGGATCTGCTCGCCGCCCTCGCGACGGGCCTCTGGCGCTGGGACACTGTCTCGGGCGCCGTGAGCTACGACGCGGAGGCGGCCCGGCTGGTGGGGCTGCCCGCGGAGCCCGTCACCCTCCCCGAGTCCGCCGCCCGCGCCTGTTTCCACCCGGTGGACTGGGTGGAGGTCAAGGCGATCGTGAATCTCGCGGTGGCCGAGGGCACCCTCGCCGAGGCCCGGGTGCGGGTCGTGGACGAGAAGGGCCGGGTGCTGCGTACGGTGCGCAGCCGGTGCCGGCCTGTCATACACGGCGGCGACCCCAGCAGACGGGGCGCGGAGAACGGCTACGACCTGGTCGGCACCATGCAGGAGGTGCCCGAGACGCTGCCCGGCACCTCCGCGGCGACCCTGACCCCGGTCACCGGCGACTGGCGGCGGGGCCGCGAGGCGTTTCTGCTGGACGCGGGGCGGGCGCTGGCCGAGGCGCCCTCGACCGCCGAGGTGCTGCGGGTGGCGGCGGGCCTGTCGATGCCGGGCTTCTCGCCGGACGGCCTTGCGGTCTTCGGGGTCAAGGGCGACCGGATCTCGCTGATCGGCCGGCACGGGAACCTGGCGGGGGACGAGCCCCCCTGCCCCGCTCAGCCGCTGGACGCCGACTGCCCGGCCGCCGAGGTGATCCGTACCGGCCGGGCGATCTATCTGCCCGGCCCGGAGCACTACCGGGACCGGTTCCCCGGCTCCTGGGCGCGCACCCGGCCGGTCGCCCGCCGGGCCTGGGCCTTTCTGCCGCTGATCGTCGCGGGCCGCACGATCGGCGCGTGGATGGCGAGCTTCGCGCATTCGGTGTCCTTCTCGCCCGACGAGCGCTCGGTGCTCACCACGGTCGCGCGGATGCTGGCCCAGGCGCTGTCGCGGGCCTCGCTCCAGGAGACGGAGCGCGAGCTGACGGACGGCCTGCAGCGTTCGATGCTGCCCGCCGACAAGCCGGCCATCCCCGGTCTCACGGTGGCCGCGCGCTATGTGCCGACGGGCGGCGGGCTGCAGGTGGGCGGCGACTGGTACGACGTGATCGGGCTGCCCTCGGGGCGTACCGCGCTGGTCATCGGGGATGTCCAGGGCCACGATGTGCGCGCCGCCGGGATCATGGGGCAGCTCAGGATCGCGGTCCGCGCATACGCCTCCGAGGGCCACCACCCCGACGCGGTGCTCTCCCGCGCCTCCCGTTTTCTGGCCGGGCTCACCGAGCCGCCGGGCCCCGGCGGCGAGGCCCCGTACGATCCGCGCTTCGCGACCTGTCTGTATATGGAGGTGGACCCGGTCGCCGGCACGCTGGACATCGCCCGCGCGGGCCACCCCGATCCGGCGGTCCGGCTCGCCGACGGCACCATGATGATCCGCCCCACCGCGGGCGGGCTGCCGCTGGGTGTCGACCCGGACACCGACTACCCGACCACCCGGGTGGTGCTTGAGCCCGGCGAGACGCTGCTGATGTGCACGGACGGGCTGATCGAGACCGGCGGGCACGATGTGGAGTCGGGCTGGGACCGGATCCGGGCGGTCTTCGAGCGCACCACCCCGGACCGTGCCGCCGCCCCGGACCACGCCGCCGCCCCGGACGCCCCAGGCACTGCGGGAGAGTCGTGCGCCACGGACATCGCGGCCGCCGTGGACGCGTCGGCAGGTTCGGCCTCTCCCGCCGCCCTGGCCGCGCTGGAAGCCGACGATCTCGACGCGCTCGCCGAGGCCCTGGTCCAGGCGGTGCACGGGCCGCCGTCCCACCACACCACCGGCCATCTCGCCGACCGCCGCGAGGACGACATAGCCCTGCTGCTGATCCGGCGCGACGCCGAGGTGTGCCTGGTCGGCCCCGGCTCGGCCCCGGTGCGGCGTACCGCCGCCACGGTCGCCCAGGCCGAACCGGAGCGCATAGCCGAGGCCCGGCAGCAGCTGCGCGACATGCTCCACGACTGGACCGACCACGACCAGGTGGAGTCGGCGGTGCTGATGCTCTCCGAGATGGTCACCAACGTCCTGGTGCACACCGACGGCGACGCCCTCCTGGTCGCCGAGGTCAGCGGCCGACCCGGCGCCAGACGGCTGCGCCTGGACGTCGCCGACAGCAGCGACGAACTCCCGCACCGCCGCCGCCCGGGCGAGCTGGCGTCCTCGGGGCGCGGGCTGATGCTGATGGAAATGCTCGCCGACGCGTGGGGGGTGGACCCACGCGGCGACGGCAAGTGCATCTGGTACGAGCTGTACGAGGCGAGGCCGGACGGTTTCAGCTGAAGAGCGCGGAACCAAGCGGGTGTTGTTTGCTGAAACCCGGAAGTATCAGGAAGGTCGCGCTGGCGGTCGTGGTCGTGTATTCGAGCAGGGCGTCCGAATTGTCCATACGGGTGAGCGTGTTGGTGAAGGTCCGTATGTCGTTCTGGAAGCTTATGAAGAGCAGGCCGGGGGCGGGTCCGTCGATGCTGTAGGAGCGACGGAGCATGAGGCCGACGCCGACCGCGGTGGCGTGCGCTCTGCGGGCGTGGGCGTCTGCCGGGACGAGGTAGCGTCCGTCCGGCGTTTTGGCGCCGAGGTCCGGACCCGAGGCGATGGTGCCACCGGAGAGGGGCACGCCACTGGCTCGGCGCCGGCCGAAGACCGCTTCCTGTTCGGCGACGGACAGCTTGGCGAACCGCGGCAGGTCGAGTTCCATGCGCCGTAATACGGCAAGGGTGCCGTGGGCGACCGGAGCCGGCCCGGCCAGCCACAGGTCGCGTTGCTGTTCCGCCTTCGTGTGGGGGCCCACGATGCCGTCGACGAAGCCGAACAGGTTGCGTGGCGCGGCAAGGCCCTTGTCCACTCGCACATTCGAACCACGGATTCCGGACTGCCGCCAGCGTTCGCGTATCCGGTCACCGGCCTGTTCCAGAAGCGCGGCGGCCACGACCGGTATCACCAAGGCGTCGTCGGCGCAGATCTGTATCAGCAGATCGCCGCCGCGCGCCCGTGGGGCGATCTGCTCGCGGGAGAACCGTGGGAGGTCCTTCGCGCCGGGCAGGGCGGGATCGACCTTGCGCACCAGCCGGGGGCCCACCCCGATCGTCACGGTCAGATCGCCCGGCGCCAGGCCCATCAGCCGTGCGTCGGTCCCGGTGGTTAATTCGCCGATGGCCTCGCCGAGTTCGGCCAGCAACGGACGGACGGACTCGGCGTCGACGAGGTCGGCCACCACGGCCAGCAGGTTCCGCTGGGCCGGCTGTGGAAGCGTGATGCCCGCCTGGTAGCGGCCCGTTGGTGACACCGGCGGGGTCGGCGCGGGGGCATCGGACCGGTCTGCCCGGTCTGGCCGGTCGGAACTCGATTGGCACCCGGCGGAGAGGCCGACGGCAGTCACAGTGCCGGTGGCACCGAGAAACGCGCGGCGTGACGGGCGGGAGTCGGCTTGGTGCACAGTGTGAACTGTGCCATATCCGTATCGGTGCCTGCGAGTTCATCGGAGCCATGCCAGGATGGGGCCATGCCTCGTCTCCGTCTTCGCCTGATGGCCGCGGTGCTCGGAACTCTGGCACCCGTACTGGTCGGTTGCGGCGGAGGCGATGACGGATCGGACGACGGCCGACGACCGTCCGGCGAGCATGTGACGATCAAGGTGCCGGGTGACGCCCCGACGATCTCGGCCGCGGTGTCTCTGGCCCGGCCCGGCGATCTCGTGCTGGTCGCGCCGGGCAAGTACCACGAGTCGGTGAAGATCTCCACGGCCCGTATCACTCTTCGCGGCGAGTCCCGGGACAAGGTCGTCATCGACGGGCGGTTGCGGCAGCCCAACGGCATCGTCGTCGCCGCTCCCGGGGTGGCCGTGGAGAACCTGACCGTGCGGAACAACACGCAGAACGGGGTCCTGGTCACCGGTTCGGCGAAGGCGGCCGCCGGAATGCCGGGGCAGTCCGGCGGCTACGACACCGGCGACGAGCCCGTCACCTTCCTGAAGTCATTCGTGGTCTCCCATGTGACCGCGACCCGCAACGGGCTGTACGGCATCTACGCGTTCTCCGCGCAGAACGGTGTCATCGAGCACTCGTACACGTCGGGCTCGGCCGACTCGGGCATCTATGTCGGACAGTGCAAGCCCTGTCGCATCGTGGTGCGGGACAACATCGCCGAACTCAACGCGGTCGGTTATGAAGGCACCAACGCCAGCGGCGACATGTACGTGGTCGGTAACCGCCTTGTCGGTAACCGGGTCGGGCTCACCACCAACTCCGACCACCAGGAGAAGTTGCTTCCGCAGCAGGATGCCGTCATCGCGGGCAACCTGATCGCGGCCAACCAGCAGACGGCCACCCCCGAACAGGCCGACGGCGGCTGGGGCATCGGCATCGGCGTCGACGGCGGCACCGCCAACCGGTTCGTCCGCAACCGAATCGCCGACAACAGCAACGCCGGGCTGGTGATCACCGCAACCGCTGACATACGGCCGGACGGCAACCAGATCCTGGACAACACCTTCGCCGCCAACAGCGTTGACGTCGGCTGGACATTCCCCACCGCCACGAAGGGACGGGGCAACTGCCTGCGCGGCAATGAGCTGCGAAAGACGGTGCCCGCCCGGCTCGCGACAACCGCGTCCTGCCCGCGTCCCGCCCGGTCGCCCTCGCCGTCCGGCACCTGGGCGAAGCCGACGGCACCTGGCGGTATCCCGTTCACCGAGGTGGCGGCGCCTGGGCGACAGCCGCAGTTCCCGAAGGCCACCACCACGGGCGCCACCGCTGTTCCGGCCGTTCCGGCGCTCCCGGACACGGCGGACATCCGGCTGCCGTCGGCGTCACTGCTCGCCACGGGCGCGCGGGTGCTGACGTCCTGAGCGGCGGCTACCGCGCGGGGGTGGCTCCGGGGACCGGCCGGACAGGAACGTACTTCTGGGTGTCGAAATCGATGACCACCGGCTGCGATGCGGAAGCCACGCCGACCCGGACCCGGTACATGGTGCCGTCCGAGCCGATCCAGTAGCGCACGGCACCCGCCCCCGCCGTATCGGTCGTCGTACGGGCGCCCGTGGTACGGGCGGCGCTCGGCCCGGTCATGATGTCCACCTGATGCCCGTCCAGCCGGTCCTGTCCGACCCAGGCGGCGCCGTTCTGCGGCAGCAGTTCGGCATTGTCCGGCCGGTCGCTGCCGAGCTTCAGCGCGATCGTCAGCGAACTGTCCAGTGAACTGCCGTACTTCTGCAGCGGACGGCTGTACCAGCCCGAACCCGGCGGCCGTGCCGGTGCCTTCGCCGGGGCGTTCGTCATCGGGTGGACGAACACGGTGGTGGCCGTCCACTGGATCAGCCCGTCGCTGGACGTATCGCGCCCGGTGCCGTGCACCACGCCGTAACCGATCTTGCCGCGGTAGTCGATGGATCCGGTGACGGTCAGCCCACCAGCGGTGCCCGGCACGTTGATCGTCACGGCGCGCCCGCCCGCCTGGTAGTTGAGGAACCGCGTGACCGCCAGACGGTTCGCCTGATCCGGCGTCAGTTCCTTTGGACCGGTGGGGTCGGAGCCGCTGCCGACGACCAGGACCGCGGTCACCGCGACGGCCACACCGCCGATGCCGACCGCCACCCAGCGCGGCCGCAGCCATCGGCGCCGGCCGGCTTTACACGGTGAGGGACCTTGTTTTGTTCTCATACGCCGCACGTGACGCATTGATAACTTGTTCCGCTCATGCATCCTCTGCTCCCCCCGATCTTGGCGGCCACCCGCTACAGTATCGTCGCTGGTAGGGCGGTTCAGGATGACTATTCAGACTCTTGTGCTGTTTCCATGTAAGGAAGCGAGGACGAGTGCAGCTGGCCTGGGGAAAGCATTCCCGAGTCCCTGAATTCGCCACATCCGCCAAGACGACCAAGAACGACCGGGTCCACCACAACAGCGGTGGGCTCTTTTTCATGGCCGACGTGTCACCCGGGGCCGGAAAGCGGATGTACGGCTAGAAGCGGGTGGTCGGTTCACATCACGAGGGGAGTGTGATGGCTGTGCGAAAAGTGTGTAGAGATTTACGCCGGACAGCCGGAAAGCATACGGGTCCACTGGCGCGAGTGGGCTTGTCAGTTCTCTTGCTGTCGGGTGGCGTCATGGGCGCGACGGCCGGGACGGCCACCGCTTCGACTGGCGACGGGACCCTGACCGTTGAGGTGCTGCGGGATTTCTTCGGCACTGGCGTGATCAACACGACCATGGATGTGCCGCAGCGGGGCATGAAGGTCGAGGTGTCGGACCCTGACGGCCATCGGGTCTCCGGCACCACGGATGCCACCGGAAAGGTGGTGGTCTCGAAGTCGACCGAGCTGACCGGCGGCCAGTACCGCGTCGACGTCACCATCCCGGCGCCGTACGACAAGTACCTTCAGGCGGCGCCGGCCTCGACGGCGGAAAACCACTTCGACAGCTTCACGACGTTCGTAGATGTGTCGGACGGCAAGGACGACTCGGTCACTACCGGGGTCTGGAACCCGGCCGACTACGCACTGCCGGACACACGGTATTTCGTGCCGATCCAGAACACTGCCGACGCGCAAGACAAGCGAGCACTGGTGGCGTTCGGGACGGACAAACGAGGTACGTGTCCTGGCGACACGGCGTGCCCGACCACGCTCAACACGCAGGACCAGGTGGGCACGACGTTCGCGCTGGCCTACGACAAGTACCAGAAGCGGATCTTCCAGGGCGCGTTCGCCCGGCGGTACACCCCGTACGGGCCGGGCGGCGGTGACGCGATCTACACCACGCCGACCAACGGCGGGGCACCGACCCTGTTCGCGAAGGTGCCGGGCGCCACGGTGACGCCGCACGACGCCACCAACATGAACAAGGACGCCCTGTTCACCAATGCGCCAGGGAAGGAGAGCATCGGCGGTCTGGCCCTGTCGGAGGACGGCTCGACGCTGTACGCGGTGAACCTGCTGACCCGGCGCCTGGTCAGCTTCGACGCGACCGGGACCACCGCGTCCGCGCCCAAGGCGACGGTGCGCATCCCGGACCCGGGCTGCGCGAGCCCCGGTGACTGGCGGCCGTTCAGTCTTCAGGTCCACGACAACAAGCTCTACGTCGGTGGCGTGTGCAGCGCGGAGAGCACACAGAAGCGCGAAGACCTGAAAGCCGTCGTCTACACCTACGACGGCGAACAGTTCGACACCGTGCTGACCCAGCCGCTCACCGCCAAGCGCGGCTCCGTCTTCGGTTCCAACGACGTCGTCCAGGCCACCCACTGGAACCCGTGGAACACCAACCTGGCCACGTGGGACGAGCGGAAGGTGGGCAACGTCTTCATCGATCCGCAGCCGGAGCTCGCCTCCCTCGCCTTCACCCGCGACGGTTCGATGGTCCTCGGTTTCCGCGACAGGTTCATGGACGTCGTGAGCTGGGGTGGCCTGGACCCGAGGCCGCTCAACGACACTCCGGAAAACGGCATGGCCGGTGGTGACATCAACATGGCCTGTGCCAATCCCGATGGTGGGTACTCGTGGGAAGGCACCGGGAGTTGCCCCAACCACGCCACCCCCGCCACCGGTGGCGGCCAGGACGCAGGTGTCGTCGAGTACTTCCCGGGCGACTTCTACGGCAACGGAGTTCACGCAGAGACCGCGCTGGGGTCGGTGGCCTACATTCCGCAGCAGCAGTGGGCCGTCAGCACGGAATTCGACCCGACCGTCAACGTCGCGACCTCCGGGACCGGTTACCACAACGTCGCGACCGGTCAGGGCCCGGGCAACGCTCCGACCGCCAACGCGTACCAGTTCGTCAGTCGGGAACAGAGCGGCTTCGGTAAGGCCGGTGGGCTCGGCGATATCGCCTACGAGGCGGCGAACGCGCCGATCCAGATCGGCAACCGGGTGTGGTTCGACGGCGACCACAACGGCATCCAGGACCCCGAAGGCACCAACGAGGTGCCGCTGCCGGACGCGACGGTCAACCTGCTGGATGCCGACGGCAAGCAGGTCGCCACGACCAAGACCGATGCCGCCGGCGAGTACTACTTCGGTGGGGTCGGCGCCGACTACGAGCTCAAGCCGGGCGCGAAGTACACGGTGGAATTCGATGTGTGTACCGCGGACACCAGCAAGGTGCCGACCCAGCCGTCGGCCGACGAACTGCGGTTCACGCTCGCGCGGGCCGGTGACAACCGGGCACATGACTCCAATGTGACCCCGCCGAAGACCGGGCAACTGTGTAAGGGACAGGCACCTGTCACGGCGCCGGACAAGCCGGGAGAGGTCGATCACACGATCGACGCCGGCGTGTACATCGTCAAGGAAACGCCGACTCCCACGCCGACTCCCACGCCGCCGTCGTCCGAGCCGCCGACCCACGAGCCGCCGAGCTCCGAGCCGACGACCTCTGTGCCGCCCAACAACCCGGGCCCGCAGACGGGCGGAGGCGGTGGTTCGCTGGCCAACACAGGTACGGAGCTGCTGACCATCATCTCCCTCAGCGCCCTGCTGGTCGGTGCGGGCGCGGCATTCGCGTATCTGACCCGGAAGCGTCGCGCCAGGCAACACTGAGACAGCACTGAGAACTGAAAGACGAGTGATCCGCCCGCCCGCGCTATCGCAGTAGCGCGGGCGGGCGGATCACGTTCGATGACCGGTCAATCGACGTCGGCTCGCCCCGGCCGGCTCAACGCCGTAGCCATGCAAGGTCCAGCGCATCCGCCCGCGCCCCGCGGACCTCGTTTTGTTCTCATACGCCGCACGTGACGCATTGATAACTTGTTCCGCTCATTCATCCTCAGCTCCCCCCGATCTTGGCAGTCACCCGCTACAGTATCGTCGCTGATAGAGCGGTTCAGGATGACTATTCAGACTCTTGTGCGTTTTCGTGTAGGGAAGCGAGGACGAGTGCGACTGGTCTGGGGAAGGCATTCCCGAGTCCCTGAATTCGCCACATCCGCAAAGACGACCAAGAACGACCGGGCCCACCGAAACAGCGGTGGGCCCTTTTCATGACCGAAGTGTCACCCGGGCCGAAAAGCGGATGTACGGCTGGAATCGGGTGTTCGGTTGACATCACGAGGGGAGAGTGATGGCTGTGCGAAAAGCGCATGGAAGATTAAACCGGACAGCCGGGAAGCGTACGGATGCGCTGGCGCGAGTGGGCTTGTCCGTTCTCTTGCTGTCGGGTGGCGTCATGGGCGCGACGGCCGGGACGGCCACCGCTTCGACTGGCGACGGGACCCTGACCGTTGAGGTGCTGCGGGATTTCTTCGGCACGGGCGTGATCAACACGACCATGGATGTGCCGCAGCGGGGCATGAAGGTCGAGGTGTCGGACTCTGACGGCCATCGGGTCTCCGGCACCACGGATGCCACCGGAAAGGTGGTGGTCTCGAAGTCGACCGAGCTGACCGGCGGCCAGTACCGCGTCGACGTCACCATCCCGGCGCCGTACGACAAGTACCTTCAGGCGGCGCCGGCCTCGACGGCGGAAAACCACTTCGACAGCTTCACGACGTTCGTGGACGTGTCGGACGGCAAGGACGACTCGGTCACTACCGGGGTCTGGAACCCGGCCGACTACGCACTGCCGGACTCACGGTATTTCGTGCCGATCCAGAACTCTTCCAGCGGGAAAGACACCCGGGCACTGGTGGCGTTCGGGACGGACAAGCGAGGTACGTGTCCTGACCAGGCGGCATGCCCGACCGCGCTCAACACGCAGGACCAGGTGGGCACGACGTTCGCGTTGGCCTACGACAAGTACCAGAAGCGGATCTTCCAGGGCGCGTTCGCCCGGCGGTACACCCCGTACGGGCCGGCCGGCGGTGACGCGATCTACACCACGCCGACCGACGGTGGGGCGCCGACCCTGTTCGCGAAGGTGCCGGGCGCCGCGGTGACGCCGCACGACGCCAGCAACATGATCAAGGACGCCGGGTTCACCAATGCGCCGGGCAAGGAGAGCATCGGCGGCCTGGCCCTGTCGGAAGACGGCTCGACGCTGTACGCGATGAACCTGCGGACCCGGTCCCTGGTCAGCTTCGATGCGACCAAGACCACCGCGTCCGCACCCAAGGCGACGGTGCGCATCCCGGACCCGGGCTGCGCGCTGCCCACCGACTGGCGGCCGTTCGCACTGTCCACGCACGACAACAAGCTCTACGTCGGTGGCGTGTGCAGCGCGGAGAGCACACAGAAGCGCGAAGACCTGAAAGCCGTCGTCTACACCTACGACGGCGAGGAATTCGACACGGTGCTGACCCAGCCGCTCACCGGCGAGCGCGGTACCGTCTATGGCGGTGCCACAGGGGTTGACCAGGCCAACCACTGGAACCCGTGGAACACCAGCCTGTTGACCTGGGACAAATTCAAGATCAGCGGATCAAATACCCTCGTCAATCCGCAGCCGGAGCTCGCCACCCTCGCCTTCGCCCGTGACGGTTCGATGATCCTCGGTTTCCGCGACCGGTTCATGGACGTGGTCAGTGGTGGCGGTCTTGACCCTCGGCCGGGCAACGACACCCCGCAAAACGGTATGTCCGGTGGCGACATCAGCATGGCCTGCGCCAATCCCGAGGGTGGATACTCGTGGGAAGGCACCGGGAATTGCCCCAACCACGCCAAGCCCGAAACCGACGGCGGCCAGAGCACTGGAGTCGTCGAATACTTCCCGGGCGACTACGTTCGGAACAGGGCCAACCCGGAGCAGATCCAGGGGGTGCACAACGAAGCCTCCCAAGGGGCGGTCGCCTACATTCCGCAGCAGCAATGGGTCGTCAGCACGCAGATGGACCCGACCGACAACTACGGTACCGGCGGGACCGGTTACTACAATATCGAGACCGGTCAAGGTCCCGGTAACAACCATTCCGCCAACGCGTACCAGTTCGTCGCTTCGACCGACAATGGGTTCGGTAAGGCCGGTGGGCTCGGCGATATCGCCTACGAGGCGGCGAACGCGCCGATCCAGATCGGCAACCGGGTGTGGTTCGACGGCGACCACAACGGCATCCAGGACCCCGAAGGCACCAACGAGGTGCCGCTGCCGGACGCGACGATCAACCTGCTGGACTCCACCGGCAAGCAGGTCGCCACGACCAAGACCGATGCCGCCGGCGAGTACTACTTCGGTGGAGTCGGCGCCGACTACGAGCTCAAGCCGGGTGCGAAGTACACGGTGGAGTTCGACGTGTGTACCGCGGACACCAGCAAGGTGCCGACCCAGCCGTCGGCCGACGAACTGCGGTTCACGCTCGCGCGGGCCGGTGACAACCGGGCACATGACTCCAATGTGACCCCGCCGAAGACCGGGCAGCTGTGCGACGGACTGGCACCTGTCACGGCGCCGGACAAGGCGGGCGAGGTCGATCACACGATCGACGCCGGCGTGTACATCCCCAAGGAGGAACCGCCGACCACGGAGCCTCCGACCACGGAGCCGCCGTCGACCGAGCCGCCGACCCATGAGCCGCCCGCGTCTGTGCCGCCCAACAAGCCGGGCCCCCAGACTGGCGGAGGCGGCGGTTCACTGGCCAACACAGGTACGTCCGGCCTGCTGACGATCATCTCCCTCAGCGCCCTGCTGGCCGGTACGGGCGCGGCATTCGCGTATCTGACCCGGAAGCGTCGTTACGCCAGGCAGCACTGAGAGAACCACGCAACGCTGAAAAACGCTGAAAGACGGGTGATACGCCCGTGAGCGCCGACGAGCCCCGTCCATACCCGGACGGGGCTCGTCGGCGTTTCGTTCCGGCGAGCCTTACATCCCGCCCTCGGACATCCCGTGCACCGCGGGGATCGTGCCGAGCCGGCCCTTCTGGAAGTCCTCGAAGGCCTGCTGGAGCTCCGCGCGGGTGTTCATCACGAACGGCCCGTAGTGCGCCATGGGCTCACGGATCGGCCGGCCACCGAGGAGGACGACCTCCAGGTCCGGCGTGTGGGAGTCCTGCTTCTCGTCCGCGCGCACGGTCAGCGAGGAGCCGGTGCCGAAGACCGCGGTCTGGCCGAGATGGATCGGGCGGCGCTCGGCGCCGACGGTGCCGCGGCCCGCGAGCACATACGCGAGACCGTTGAAGTCCTGCCGCCAGGGCAGGTTGATCTCGGCGCCCGGCGCCAGCGTCGCATGCACCATCGTGATCGGGGTGTGCGTGATGCCGGGCCCGTTGTGACCGTCCAGCTCACCGGCGATGACGCGGAGCAGCGCGCCGCCGTCCGGGGAGGTGAGCAGCTGGACCTGGCCACCGCGGATGTCCTGGTAGCGCGGCGGCATCATCTTGTCCTTCTTCGGCAGGTTCACCCACAGCTGCAGGCCGTGGAAGAGACCGCCGGACATGACCAGGTGCTCCGGCGGCGCCTCGATGTGGAGCAGACCGGACCCGGCCGTCATCCACTGGGTGTCACCGTTGGTGATGGTGCCGCCACCGCCGTTGGAGTCGTGGTGGTCGAAGATCCCGTCGATGATGTACGTGACGGTCTCGAAGCCGCGGTGCGGGTGCCACGGGGTCCCCTTCGGCTCCCCGGGCTGGTAGTCCACCTCGCCCATCTGGTCCATCATGATGAACGGGTCCAGGTGCTTGTAGTCGATGCCGGCGAAGGCGCGCCGCACCGGGAAGCCCTCACCCTCGAAACCGCTGGGAGCGGTGGTGACGGCGAGGACGGGGCGCTGCTTGGCGTCGGCGGGCGCCGCGACGCGGGGCAGGGTCAACGGGTTGTCTACGGTCACTGCTGGCATGACGGCCTCCTCGGTCGTTCAACATTCAACTTAGTTGAACGGTGAACGATCCGCAAGAGGGCCTTTATTTCCCGGCGCGCCCGGGGACGCACGGTGATTACTTAGCGACGCTCAGCCATACATCCGGCGCATCGCGAAGTCGACCATCTGCTCCACGGCCTTGGCGTCGAAGACCATCCGGTGGTCGCCCTCCATGTCGAGGACGAAGCCGTAGCCGGTGGGCAGCAGGTCGATCACCTCGGCGCCGGTGATCACGAAGTACTTGGACTCCTTGCCCGCGTAGCGGCGCAGCTCCTTGAGCGAGGTGAACATGGGGATCACCGGCTGCTGGGTGTTGTGCAGGGCGAGGAATCCTGGGTTGTCACCGCGCGGACAGTAGACCTTGGAGGTCGCGAAGATCTGTTGGAAGTCCTCGGCCGACATGGAGCCGGTGGTGAAGGCCCGCACCGCGTCGGCCAGGGACGGTGGGGAGGGCTCCGGATACAGCGGCTGCTCGCCATAGCCGGCGCCCGGCTGTGGGTGGTGTGACAGAGGCGGCTGCTGTTGCGGCGGGGGCGGCGGCGCCGCGTATCCCTGCCCTGGGCTCGCGTTCTGGTCGTAGCCGTACATGGACAGCAGCGTACTGAGTCGCCGAAGCGCAGTGCGTCACAGTTGTCCCATCGGGGGTTGCTCTTTATTACCCGCGGGTAGCATCATGGCGATCGACGATCGATCGCGCGATGCCATTGAAGAGGTCCGCCGCCTCCCGAGCCTTACGGAGCTGTTCGCCATGGGGCACTACAAGTCGAATCTCCGCGACATCGAGTTCAACCTCTTCGAGGTGCTCGGGCGCGACAAGCTGTACGGCACGGGACCGTTCGAGGAGATGGACGTCGAGACCGCCAAGAGCGTGCTCTCGGAGATCTCCCGACTGTCCGAGAACGAGCTGGCCGAAAGCTATGCGGACGCCGACCGGAATCCGCCGGTGTTCGACCCCAAGACTCACACCGCGCCGGTCCCGGAGTCCTTCAAGAAGAGCTACCAGGCGTATATGGACGCCGAGTGGTGGCGCCTGGGCGTCCCCGAGGACCTCGGCGGAGCCGCCTGCCCGCGCTCGCTGCTGTGGGCCTGCGCCGAGCAGATCCTCGGCTCCAACACCCCGATCTGGATGTACGCCTGCGGCCCCTCCTTCGCCGGAGTCCTCTACGACGAGGGCACCGAGGAGCAGTTGGCGATCGCCCGCCACATCGTGGACAAGCAGTGGGGCGCGACCATGGTGCTCACCGAGCCCGACGCGGGTTCGGACGTCGGCGCCGGCCGCACCAAGGCGGTCCGTCAGGAGGACGGCACCTGGCATATCGAGGGCGTGAAGCGGTTCATCACCTCCGGTGAGCACGACCTCTCGGAGAACATCATCCACTTCGTGCTGGCGCGCCCCGAGGGCGCGGGCCCGGGCACCAAGGGGCTGTCCCTCTTCATCGTGCCGAAGTACGACTTCGACTGGGAGACCGGCGAGCTCGGCGAGCGCAACGGCGCGTACACGACCAACGTCGAGCACAAGATGGGCCTGCGGGTCTCCAACACCTGCGAGCTGACCTTCGGCGCGGACCACCCCGCCAAGGGCTGGCTGCTCGGTGAGAAGCACGACGGCATACGCCAGATGTTCAAGATCATCGAGTTTGCCCGGATGATGGTCGGCACCAAGGCCATGGCGACCCTGTCCACCGGCTATCTGAACGCGCTGGAGTACGCCAAGGAGCGCGTCCAGGGCCCGGACCTGGCCGCCTTCACCGACAAGAGCGCCCCGCGCGTCACCATCACCCACCACCCCGATGTGCGCCGCTCCCTGATGACGCAGAAGGCGTACGCGGAGGGCCTGCGCTCGCTCGTCCTCTACACCGCCTCCGTCCAGGACGAGATCCAGGCCCTGGAGGCGGCCGGCGAGGACACCTCCGCCGCGCACGCCCTCAACGACCTGCTGCTGCCCATCGTCAAGGGCTACGGCTCGGAGAAGGCGTACGAGCAGCTGGCGCAGTCCCTGCAGACCATCGGCGGCTCCGGCTACCTCCAGGAGTACCCGCTGGAGCAGTACATCCGGGACGCCAAGATCGACACCCTCTACGAGGGCACCACCGCCATCCAGGGCCAGGACTACTTCTTCCGGAAGATCGTCCGGGACCAGGGCCAGGCGCTGACCGTCATCTCGGAGGAGATCAAGAAGTTCCTGGCCGAGGCCGGTGGCGGGGAGGAGCTGGCCGCCGCCCGTGACGCGCTCGCCAAGGCCGCCGCGGATCTGGAGGGGCTGGTGGCCACCATGCTCACCGACCTCGCCGCCACCCAGCAGGACGTCACCACCATCTACAAGGTCGGCCTGAACGCCACCCGGCTGCTGCTCGCCTCCGGCGACGTCTTCATCGGCTATCTGCTGATCAAGGGCGCGGCGATCGCCGCCGACAAGCTGCCCGGCGCCTCCGCCAAGGACAAGTCCTTCTACGCGGGCAAGATCGCGGCCGCGAAGTTCTTCGCCCAGGAGGTGCTGCCGGGCGTCGCGGTCCAGCGCGCCGTGGCCGAGTCCGTCGACAGCTCCCTGATGGACCTGGCCGAAGACGCCTTCTGATTCGTCTCGTCTTCCTCTCGTCGAGTTCCTCTCGTCGAGCCGGGTGCCCCGCGCGGGGCACCCGGCTCTTCCGTTCACGCGTCCGCGTCTCAGACACCCGCGTCGGGGCCGGGGCCCGGTGCGTCTCCTGTGTCGTCGGGCCGCTGCTCGCGCCTCTGCTCGCGCAGCGCGCGCTCGAAGTCGCGCCAGGCCTGCCGCTGGATCTCCTCGCTGTGCGCGAGCACATCCGCTACGCGCTCGCCCCCGGCCGGGGGCGGGGACGCGGTGAGCTTCGCGCGCAGCTCGCGGCAGGCCGCGTCCTCCGAGCCGAACCAGTGCGTGTCCCGGTCCTTGGAACGCTCACGCAGCCCCACCACCCAGCCGTCAGGCGCCTGCCGCAGGAAGTAGTACGCGTCCGGCTGGATCGGGATGTCGTGCACACCCGGGATGTCGTACAGCGCGTCGGGGACCCGGTCCTCGCGCAGCGCCCGGACGAGCTCCCGCCGGTCCATGCGCGTCAGTTGAGGGGCCGGAGCTTACCGGCGGCGACGAGCTGGGGGATCGAGGGAGTGGTGAGGTACTGCAGACCGCCTCCGGGCTGGGCGAACCAGGCCCTGATGGGTCCCGCCTCCACCTGGAAGGACTGCACGACCTCATAGAGGTGGTAGCCGAAGGGGAACGCCGGATCGAGGGTGTTGAGGTTGCTGGGCGGAAGCGCTCGCTCGGCGAAGGGCGTACCGGCCGGGGCGAGGAAGTGGCCGAAGCCGCTGCCGAAGAGATCGACCTTCTGTCCGGGCTGCAGGGTGACGGTGACATGCAGCGGCGTGCCGTTGATGAGCACCCAGCCGTCCGGGTCCGGGAACCACCAGCCGGAGGTCTCGTCGTTCCAGTAGCAGTCGAGGAATTCGGTGGACGACAGATCGTCCAGCCGCTCCCAGCCCCTGAGCATCTCGGCGATCGGCCCGCTCCGGGGGAGCTGCGCGGGGCCCAGCCGCCAGTCGTCCTCGTAGTACTTCTGGAACGGGGCCGGTGGGGGAGTGTGGGCCCCCACCCGGTCCGTGGTGGGACAGGGGACAGGTTCCCTCGGGTACGGGGCGCCGTCGGACGGGGCCGCGACGGACGGGGCGGTGGGCTGCGCCACTGCCGGCGCGCCGGCGCACAGCAGGAGAAGCGCCCCAAGGACGAGGAGGACGTGACGAAGAGCGCGCATCCGATATCCCCTTCAGTGCGTTATGGCACGATCACAGGAGATATCGGAGGAAAAGTGCCTTTCTTATCGCCGGGCGGCCGATCTTCATCTGATCGGCGCAGCACAATCCCACGGAAGCCGCACTGCACCCACGCCACGCCACGCGGGCCCCGTCGCGCTCTCTCAGCCGTTTTCCACAGGCCCGAATCGAACACGGGCTCCAGGCGGTTCTCGAATCTATGCTGTTCGCATGAGCGCGCACTCCGACTTCGACCGCGGCCATACCGACGACCTGATGTCCTTCCTCGCCGCCGCCCCCTCGCCGTACCACGCGGTGGCGAGTGCTGCCGCGCGGCTGGAGAAGGTGGGATTCCGGCAGGTCGAGGAGACTGCGCCCTGGGACGGCGGGACGGGCGGTAAGTACGTCCTGCGAGGCGGCGCCATCATCGCCTGGTACGTGCCTGACGGGGCGAGACCTTTCACGCCCTACCGGATCGTGGGGGCGCATACCGACTCCCCCAATCTGCGGGTCAAGCCGATTCCCGACACCGCGGCGCACGGCTGGCGGCAGATCGCCGTCGAGGTCTACGGCGGCGCCCTGCTGAACACGTGGCTGGACCGCGACCTCGGCATCTCCGGCCGGCTCACCCTCAAGGACGGCTCGCACCACCTGGTGGCCGTCGACCGGCCGCTGCTGCGCGTCCCCCAACTCGCCGTCCATCTCGACCGGGGCGTCAACACCGAAGGGCTCAAGCTCGACAAGCAGCGCCATATGACGCCCATCTGGGGCCTGGGCGACATGGAGGAGGGCGCTCTGATCCGCTTCGTCGCCGAGGCGGCCGGGGTCCCCGCCGCCGAGGTGAGCGGCTGGGATCTGATGGCGCACAGCGTCGATCCGCCCGCCTACCTCGGCCGGGACCAGGAGCTGATCGCCGGGCCCCGGATGGACAATCTTCTGTCAGTCCACTCCGGCACGATCGCGCTCGCCGCCGCCACCACCCTCCCCGAGCTGCCGTACATCCCCGTTCTCGCCGCCTTCGACCACGAGGAGAACGGCAGCCAGTCCGACACCGGCGCCGAGGGCCCGCTGCTCGGCAATGTGCTGGAGCGCTCGGTCTTCGCCCGCGGCGGGGCGTACGAGGACAAGGCCCGCGCCCTCGCCGGGACGGTCTGCCTGTCCTCCGACACCGGACACGCCGTCCACCCCAACTACGCCGAGCGGCATGAGCCCGGCCACCACCCACTGCCCAACGGCGGCCCGATCCTCAAGGTCAACGTCAACCAGAGATACGCCACCGACGGCGGCGGCCGCGCCGTCTTCGCCGCCGCCTGCGAGCGCGCGGGCGTGCCCTGGCAGACCTTCGTCTCGCACAACGCCATGCCGTGCGGCACTACAATCGGACCGATCACCGCCGCCCGACACGGCATCACCACGGTCGACGTGGGCGCGGCCATCCTGTCCATGCACTCGGCCCGCGAGCTGTGCGGCGCCCGGGACCCCCAGCTCCTGACCAGGGCTATGACCGCCTTCCTGGAGGGCTGACTTGGACTTCTCTCTACTCGGGCCGGTGGCCGTGACCGCCGGCACCGGAGAGGTCGCGCTGGGCCCGGTCAAGCGGCGCAGCCTGCTCGCCATGCTGCTGCTGCAGCCCAACGCCACTGTTCCCGTCGAGCAGTTGATCACCTGTCTGTGGGAGGAGGAGCCACCCGAGCACGCCCGCACCGTCATCCAGGGCCATGTCTCGCGGCTGCGCGCGACGCTCGCCGAGGCGGGCGCCGATGCCTACGGCGTCGAGCTGATCACCCACGGCTCCGCCTACCGGCTGCGCATGCCCGAACAGCTCGTGGACAGCGAGCGCTTCTCCGAACTGGTCTCCCTCGCCCGGCCCGAGACCGCCCCCGAGCAAGCCGTGGATCTGCTGCGCCAGGGGCTCGACCTGTGGCGCGGCCCGGCCCTCACCGGCACGGTGCCCAGCCCGCCGTTCGCCGCGGCGGCCCACGCCCTGGAGGAGCGGCGGCTGGCCGCCGTCGAGGCACTGGCGCGCGCCCACGGGGCGCTCGGCCAGTACGAGAAGGCCGCCGACGTACTGCATCCGGCGGCCGTGGCCAATCAGCTGCGCGAAGGGCTCATCGCGGCCCTGATGCTGGCGCTGTACCGCATCGGACGGCAGTCCGACGCGATCGCCTGGTACCACCGGACCCGGCAGCTCCTCGCCGACGACCTGGGGGTCGACCCGGGCGAGCGGCTGCGCACCGCGTACGAGGAGATCCTGCGCGCCGCCCCCACGGCGGGGCGCCCGCGCGGCGCCGCCGAGCCCACCGCGCAGAACCCCCACCCGGCCCAGGCGCAGCCCCAGGCCCAGGTCCCCGCGCAGGGCCGGCCCCAGGCTTCCGCCCAGGGTCAGGCCCAGGGTCCCGACCAGGGCCAGGGTCAGGCCCAGGTCCCCGCCCAGGCCGCCCACCAGCCCTCCGCGTCCGGGCCACAGCTGCTCCCCCGCCCCCCGGCCGGCTTCCTCGGCCGCGACCGCGAGCTGGCCGGCCTGACCCGGCTCACCCTGCCCGCCGACGGACCGGACGGCCCGGCCTACGGCGGTGCCCCCACCGGTCTCCCCCCGGAGGGCGGCATCACGGTCGTCACCGGTCCCGCCGGGGTCGGCAAGACGGGCCTGGTCGTGTACTGGGGCCACGCACACGCGGACGCCTTCCCCGACGGGCGGCTGTTCGCGGACCTGCGCGGGTTCAGCGGCGGCGAGGCGGCGGCGCCCGCCGAGGTGCTGCGCGACTTCCTGCACGCCCTGGGGACGCCCGCGGACCGCATTCCGCCCTCCCCTGAGGCGGCCGGCGCGCTGTACCGATCGCTGGTCGCGGACCGCCGGCTGCTGGTCGTGCTCGACAACGCCAGCAGTTCGGCGCAGGTGCGGCCGCTGCTGCCCGGCGGGCCCCGGTCCGCCACCCTGGTCACCAGCCGCAGCCGGCTCGACGGGCTGATCGCCACCGACGCGGCCCGCCCCGTACGCCTGCACGCGCTCGGGCCCGAGGACGGGGTGGCCCTGCTCGGCACCCTGCTCGGCCCCGACCGGGTCGCCGAGGACCCGGAGGCCGCGTATGAGCTGGTGGCCCTGTGCGACGGGCTGCCGCTGGCGCTGCGCGCCGCGTCGGCCCAGCTGCTGTCCCGGCCCCGCTGGCGGCTGGCCCGGCTGGCCACGGCGCTCCGCGACGAGCGGCGGCGGCTCGCGCTGCTGTCCGCAGAGGACGCCGGAGTCGCCGCGGCCCTGCGGAACTCGGTGGCCCGCCTGTCCGCGGACGACGCCCGGCTGCTGCGCACCCTGGGCACCGGCTTCGCCCGGGAGGTCAACACGGCGGAGGCCGCCGCACTGGCCGGCGCGGACCCCGAGCTGATCCAGGACGGTCTGGACCGGCTGGCGGAGATGCATCTGCTGGACGAGGAGGCCACCAACCGCTACGTGATGAGCGACCTGGTCAAGCTCTTCGCCCAGGACAGCGAGGGCGGGAAGGACGGCGACGGGGGCGGTGAATGAGCGACGGGGGCCGCTGAAGGCGGGGCGTTAGTGGGACGTTAGCGGCTCGGCAGCCGGACGGCAGTGGCACGACAGCGGAGGACGAGAGGCTTAAGCCGTACCGAGAAAGACACACCGGAAACGGCCAAGTCCATCTGGGGGGAACCCACCATGTCGATCACCACCTTCACCGCCCGCCGCGCCCGTACCCTGCGTCTGGCCGCGGTCGGCCTGACCGCGGTCGCCGCCCTCACCCTCACCGCCTGCAACAGCAACGAGGGCACCGGCACCAAGAACGAGGGCAAGGCGGACAGCCCGAGCTCGGCCCCGGCCGACCAGACCTCCGGCTCCGGCGGGTCGGACGCCACGGGCGGCGCGAGCGACGGGAAGAAGAGCGGCGGTGCCCAGGATGCCGGGTCCTCCAAGGACGGCGCCAAGGGCTCCGGCGCCTCCGGTGGTTCCGACAACTCGGAGCAGGAGATCGGCCCCTGTGACATCAACAAGCTGACGGTCGGCGTCAAGTCGGTTCAGCGGCCGGTGAACTACATGGTGCTCGAGGTGAACAACCACGCGGGCGTGGACTGCAACATGCCCGGCTACCCGGTCCTGAAGTTCGGCGAGGACGCCCAGGCCGCCACCCCGGTCTACGAGGACAGCAAGCCGCAGGCCGTCGTCACCCTCGCCCCCGGCGAGACCGCCTACGCGGGCATCCGCACCTCCTCCGCCGACGGCTCGGGCCAGAACGGCTACAAGGCCACCTCCCTGGAGGTCTTCCTCGAAGGCTCCGACGACTCCAAGTCCGTCGAACTCCCCGGCGGCTCCGTCTACATCGACGACACCGCCCAGGTCACCTACTGGCAGAGCGACCTGTCCAACGCCCTCGACTGACGACCGCCGGCCTTCGCCGGCCCATGACCCGGGGAGCCGACTTCCCCCCCGGCTTCCCGTCCCGATGGCCCCCGCCGCTGCCCTGCGGCGGGGGCCATCGGCTTTCCGGACCAGATACATCAGGGGGTACCTCCCAGCGGTGGCTGGGGGATCACCGGGCAGGGGATCGTCGGGCGGATCCGATTCACGCTGCACGCGACCACCTGCACTGAGGCGAATCCGGTACCCCGCAGATACCACCCCCCGACGACATCCCCGCCCCAGCCAAGCCGGTCATCCGCCGCCGCGAACCGCTCGGCTCGCCGCGCGGGATCCTTGTCGTGGTCGGTCATGAAGGAAGGGGCCAGGTCGGTGACCTGGTCTCGGTACCAGGCCGAGGCTTTCTCCGGCTCCTCGAAGGTGGCTTTGATCATCCTCGCCGGGCGTAACAGCCAGTGCGGCACCTCCAGCGGCGGTACCTCGCTCGCCATGAAGGCAGGGCTGGCCGCCGCGATCTGCTTCCACTCCTGGGGCGTGATGTCGCAGGCGATGAGATGGGGCGGTCGGCGCGCGGATTCGTCATCGTAGGTTCGCCGATCGCCGGACCATCGGTAGCAGTGCCAGTGGTCGGGCACGGGTGGGGGCGGTGCTGTCATACGGGGGGCTCCTGCGTGGTGGGGCGGCCCCGCCCTGCGGCGGGGGCGGTCTGAGGACGGGGCCGCCGTCTACCTACGGCGCCTGGCGATCGCTACCTCGCGTACTGGCGTCCGTCGTCCGAATCGCCAGGCGTCTGCCCGCCCGGCGTCGGGGCGTCCGTGTCCGGCATGGTGTCGCCGCCTTCCGGGTCCTGGCGGACGACATGCTGTAATCGCACTGGGCCTCCTCTGAGTTGGGGTGTTTCCGCGCGGTTGCGCGGTCCTCGTCCCGGCTCACTGGCCTGCAAGCGGGAGGCTGGGGCGAGGGGTCTGTGGGGTGGGCCGCTGGCCCGTGCGGCGGGCGTCCGGTACGGGGAGGGTCCCGGATCAGCAGCGGCCCACCGGTCTAGGTGGCGTCCGCCTTGTGGCAGTCGCAGTCACAGCGGACGGTGAAGATGAGCGCGCCAACGGTCGCGGGCGGTATGGGTGCCGCGCGTACCTCGCCGGGCCCTTTGCAGAAGGCGTGGATCTCGGCGGGTGTGGTGTCGGGCTCGGCGGTGTGCAGCGCGCAGTACGGCGACAGACGCCGGGTGCCGACCGGGACGGTCAACTCGTCTGCCTCTCGTGCTGCAGGGTGACGAGTACGGCGTACAGGTCGGCGTCGGGGTGCGGTCGTCGGCGGTTGCACTCCGGGCACAGGTGGCGCAGGCAGCCGGGCCCGGAGGCCGACGCGCGCAGCACGGTAATCGGTTCGCGGGTGGGCTTGTCGCAGCGATAGCAGCACTCGGTCACCGGGTGGCCCCTTCACGTGGGCCGAGCGCCGCGCTGGTGGCGATCTTCAGCGCGGCGAGGAGAGCCGTCGGGTCGGTGAGATGCCGAGCGTGCCGGGGCGGTACGCACCAGCGCACCCCGGGCCCCTTACGGCAGTCGACGGAGGGCACCTCGATATAGGCGGTCGCTCCCCACACCTGGATGCTGGGCAGCTGGCTCATGTCCCACGCGGCGGCTGCTCCAGGAGCGATGAGCCAGCACAGCACCCCGTCGAAGGGGTTCTCGATGACCGCGCCCACGTCGTCGCCGAGCAGTTCCAGGGCCTGTTCACCGATGAAGCGTGGGACGCGTACGACGTCCCACGACTCGCCGGCGGGTTGCAGCTGTGCGTTACGGCCGCTGGGAGGTGCCCACGACCCGAAGTTGGGAGAGTCGGCATCCATTGGGCGCGCGTTGGTCGCGGCGGATACCCGCAAGGGTTCGGCCATGGTCGGAGTCGTCCCATCTGCCTGGTCGGTGTGGACAGGTAGATGGTTCTCCGCGGACAGCGCCACAAGTGACCCAGCGAGGGTCAGTCAGGGTCACTCGCCAGCGTGGCACCATTCCGCGAAGTTGCTGAGGCTCGCCGCATCGCCACGCCGCAGTCGGCGGAGCGTGGCGATGTCCTCGCGCACCCACGGATGGTCGCGGGTGTGCTGTGGAGCGATGTGACGGGCGGTCTTCAACGACTCGTACGCATCGCGGGCCAACCCCGACCACAGCTGGGCACGAGCCAGATCGATATAGAACCCGCTCCGGCGCTCGGCAGGCAGAGAACGCGGCGGGGCCCAATCGCTGGCGACGGCGAGGGCCCGATGCACATGGTCACCACCGAGGCTGATGGCAACGGAGACTTCATGGATGCGGACGCTGTCCGGCCCGAACGCTGTGCCCTGGTAGACGTCCTCAGGTACGGCGTCCCCCAAGCGCAAAGCTTCCGCGAGGTGGTGATCCGCAGCCTCCACAAGTCTGGCTCGTCCAGCGATAACAGCGGCTCGCATGTGTAAGGCACCCAAGGCAGCGATCGCCGTATCGTCCTGACCAGTGGGTGCGTTGTCGATCGCAGCCTGCAGCGCGCGCAGGCCGGGGACGTGCGCGCGGGCAGCGAAGAAGGTCTCGGTGCGGACGTAGGCGACGGTCGCGTCCAACAGAGGGTCCGAGGCGTATGGAACTGCCCACCGCATCAGGTCCACCAGGCGCGCAGACAGGTCCCGGGCGCCGTACTTGTACGCCACGGCGTCAGCGGTTCGCAGCGCGGAAACCAGCAGGCTCGCGGTCTCGGCGCGCTCTTTGGCCGGGGCGAGTTGGAAGGCGCGGGTCAGCTCGCCGATGAGGGACGGCAGATGGCAAGCGATCCGCACGTACTGAGCAGCCAGGCGCCATGTCACTGCCTCGTCTACTGCGGTGCCAGCTCGGCCAGTGGCCGGACTGGCCCGTCGTCCGGGACGTCATACGCGGCGATGACGGCTGACAGAGACGGCATGGCGGCGTGAACGCGCGCGTCCGCCCGGTCCCGGCTCCCCAGCAAGCGGGAGGTGTCGACGCCGATCGCAGCCGCTAATGCCTCCACGACACCGTCGCTGGCGCCCCGAGCACCCCGCTCGATCTTCCGTAGGGTGCCGACATGGACCCCGGCCGCGTCGGCCAGCTCCTGCTGCGTCATACGTGCGATGCGGCGGTGGTAGGCCACGCGTTTGCCGAATGCGCGGGCGTTCTCAGTCGGCATGCTGGTGCTCCGTTCGGTGCGTCCACTCCGAACGGTAGCGAGCGGCCCCCTATGTACGGGGCCGCTTGCCTCATGCGGCGGCGAGCCGTACGAGGTCGTGCAGCGAGTCGATCTGCCAGTCCGCGGCGGCCGCCTCCGTCGTGCCGGACCACAAATGGCCCCATGGACCACGGCGCAGATGCGCGGCGCGCAGGCCCGCGGCCTTCGCCGGCTGCGTGTCGTTCGCGGGGTGATCGCCTACGTACACGGTCTCGCTGGGCACGGTTCCCGCAAGGTCCAGAACGCGGGCGAAGAAGCGCGGGTCGGGTTTGGCGATCCCCCACTCTCCCGAGGTGGCGATCTCGTCAACGGGCAGCTTGAGGTCCCGCAGCAGGACACCAGCGCGCGCCGTCTGGTTGCCCGCGATGACGACGCGGATGCCCGCCTCGCGCAGCGCGGCAAGCGCTGGGCGTACATCCGGATAGAGGTCGGACTCGTCGAGGTCTTCGCCGACTCCAGCGGCCTCCATCGCGGCCCGCTCGGCCGCGATGTCGATGTCGGGCCGGATGAGTCGCAGGGCTTCCGCATTGTCTCGCCCTTGAGCGACCACCGCGCCGACGAGGGCGGAGAGGGTATGGCGGGGGATGCCCACCCAGTCAGCCCACGCCCCCCAAACACGGTCGTCTCGGATCAACGTCTCGCCGACATCGAAGACCACTGCGCGAATCATGCGTGCAGCCTAGAACGGAGGCGGAAGGGGTGAGTGCCACCGCGTTCAGGCAAACGGAACGGCCGTCGGCTTCATGGGGATGTCGTCCTACGTCAGCATCCTCAAACACCGGCGCGCCTGGGCGCCGAGCCCAGCCGCGCCGGTCGTCATCCGCTGTCAGGCGCCCCGGCATCGTCGTCGTAGGCGGCTCGCGCGGTCAGGACCTCGTCCATATGCGCCTCCGCCCACTCCTTGACCGACCGCATCAGCCCGGCCAGGTTCTCGCCGAGCGGAGTGAGGGCGTAGTCCACCCGGACCGGCACGGATGGCGTGACCGTTCGCGTGACCAGCCCGTCGCGCTCCAGATTGCGCAGGGTCTGGGTGAGCATCTTCTGGCTGACTCCGGCCAGTCGGCGGGACAGCTCGCCGTAGCGCATGGGGCCGTCGGCCAGGGCGGCGAGGGCGAGGCTGACCCATTTGTCGGCGATGCGGTCCAGGAGGTGCCGGGTGGGGCATTCGGCGATGAAGGCGTCGTAGGCGGCGCGGGCGTCGGCCCGGCGCTGGGCGGCGGTCCGGGTGGGCACGGTCACTCTCCTCGGCGTGGGTTGGGCACTTTCAGGTACGTACTTACCTCGGGAGAGCAACTCTCCCTACGTTGGGCGCACGTGGTCAACCCCGACCGAGGTGAGGAGCTGGGAACCATGACCGAGCGGACCGTGATGCGCGCCGCCGTGGTACGGACATACGGCGGGCCGGAAGCCATGGAGACCCCCGAGGTGCCGCTGCCCGAACCGGGCCCCGGGCAGGTGCGGATCCGCGTGGCGGCGGCGACCGTCAACCCCGTGGACCTGCTGACCCGCGCCGGGACGCTGGTCGCGGCCGGCCGGATGGCGCCGCGCGCGCAGACCGGTCTTGGCTGGGACGTCGCGGGCGTGGTGGATGCCACCGGGCCCGGAGTGCGGATGTTCGCCCCGGGCGACCCGGTGATCGGGTTGCGGGACCTGCTGGACGTCTCACTGGGCACCTACGCCGAGTACGTCGTCCTGGACGCGACGGCGGTGGCTCCGGCGCCGGAGGGCGTACCGGCGGCAGCAGCGGCGACGCTGCCGTTGAACGGCCTCACTGCCTGGCAGTCGCTGGACGCGCTGGACCTGCCGAGCGGAGCGACGCTGCTGGTGACGGGCGCGGCCGGCGCGGTCGGCGGGTTCGCGGTCGAACTGGCCGCGCTGCGCGGGCTGCGGGTGGTGGCCGTCGCGGGCGCGGCGGACGAGAAGCTGGTACGAGGGCTGGGCGCGGAGTGGTTCATCGCACGGGACGAACCGGACCTGGCGGCGGCGGTGCGGGCGGTCGTCCCGGGCGGTGTGGCGGGGGCCCTGGACGCGGCGGGCGCCGGGCTGCCGGCGCTCGCCGCCGTACGGAACGCGGGCGCGTTCGTCGCGGTGGCCGCCGACGCACCCGTCGGGCTGCGGGGCATTCGGTCGGCCAACCACTGGATCGCGGCGGACGGCACGGCGCTGGCCCAGCTGTCCGCGCTGGCCGCCGCCGGCCGGCTGACCCTGCGGGTGGCCGACACCCTGCCCCTCGACCGGGCCCAGGAAGCCCACCGCCGCTTGGCGGCGGGCGGTCTGCGCGGGCGTCTGGTGCTCACGCCCTGACGGCGCTACCCGTCCTCGTCCATCCCCGCGAGCACCAGCGGCAGCCTGGTCGCGCCGCCGTCGGTGACCCGGACCGGGACGCCCCAGTCCTGCTGGTGCACATGGCAGGCCGGGTACTCGTTGGCACCCGCGGCGGAGCCGCTGTTGGACGCTGTGTCGTCGCAGGAGGCAGCCATCGCGGAGACGTGCAGCACACCCTCCGTCACCCCGTCCGCCAGCACCAGCTCGCGGTTCAGGTCCGTACCGGCCCCCTCGCCTCCCGCCAGCAGCTCGGGCGGGGTGGAGCTGACGAGCAGACGGGTGGAGGGGCCGTAGCGGGTGTCGAGCTTCTGCCCGGCGGGGGCCTGGAAGACGACGTCGAGCCGCAGCGTCCCCGGGGCGATCTCGGTGGCGGCGCGCTGGGTGCGGTGGGCCACCGCCGCCACGCGTACGGCTTCCTCGGGCAGCCGCAGCCGGGTCAGCCGGTGCCGCGCCGACTCGACGACCACGATGTCGCCGTCCACCAGCACGGCGTCCGACGGCTCGCGCAGATCCGTGGCGAGGGTGCTGACCTCGCCGGAGGCCGGATCGAAGCGGCGCAGCGCGTGGTTGTAGGTGTCCGAGACCGCGACCGAGCCGTCGGGCAGCGCGGTCACGCCGAGGGGGTGCTGGAACAGCGCCTGGTCGGCGTGGCCGTCGCGGTGACCGAAGTCGAACAGCCCGGTGCCCACGGCCGTACGCACCACAAAGTCACCCTCGCTGTCCCCGTCGCGCTCGACGTACCGCACCGCCGAGGTCTCGGAGTCCGCGATCCACAGCCGGTCGGCGGCCGCGGCCAGCCCGGACGGCTGTGCGAACCACGCCTCGGCGGCCTCCCCGTCGACCAGGCCCTCGTTCGTCGTACCGGCGGCCGCGCGCACCGTCCCGTCCGCCGGGTCGTACGTCCACAGCTGGTGGACGCCCGCCATGGCGATCCACAGCCGGTCCGCGAACCAAGCCACGTCCCAGGGCGAGGACAGATCGACCTCGCGGGCCGGACCGGCGGCCGGAGACCCCTGCCACCACTGCCGCCCGGTCCCGGCGACCGTCCGCACCGCGCCGGTCGCCAGGTCAAGGGCGCGCAGCGCGTGGTTGACCGTATCGGCGACGATCACCGTGCCGTCCGGCAGCAGCGCGAGACCCTGCGGCTCGCTGAACCGCGCCCGGTCGGCGGGCCCGTCGACGAGCCCCCGCTCACCGGCCCCGATCCGCCGCAGCACGCTCTCACCGTCCGCCGCCAGCTCCACCAGCTGGTGCCGTGTGGTGTCCGAGACCAGGAAGGTGCCGCCGGGCAGCAGCAGCGCCTTGCCCGGGAACCGCAGCTCGGTGGCGACCGGCTCCGGCGGCACGTACGGGCCGTCGCCGCGCCGCAGCGTGCCCTTGGCGCCGTGCTCGGCCTCCAGCTCGGTCACCAGCGTCTCGAGCGCGTGCGCATGTCCCTCGCCCGCGTGCTGGGCGACCACGTACCCCTCGGGGTCGATCACGACCAGCGTCGGCCAGGCCCGTACGGCGTACTGCTTCCAGGTGGCCAGCTCGGGGTCGTCGAGCACGGGGTGATGCACCTCATAGCGCTCGACGGCGTCGACGACCGCCTGGTGCTCGGCCTCGTGGACGAACTTCGGCGAGTGCACACCGACGATCACGACGGTGTCGCGGTGCTTCTCCTCCAGCTCACGCAGCTCGTCCAGGACGTGCAGGCAGTTCACACAGCAGAAGGTCCAGAAGTCCAGGATCACTATGCTGCCCCGGAAGTCCGCGAGGGACAGTTCCTTGCCGCCGGTGTTGATCCAGGTACGTCCTTGCAGCTCAGGGGCGCGGACACGGGCTCGCTTGCTCATGACGTCAAGAGTGCCACTCGTGCGCCCGTGGGCGTCGGGTGCCCCTCGCGTATCCGTGGGCTCGCCTTGGCCGGGACGAGCCCACGGATCATGCGGCGTCCAGATCCCGTCCGGTCGGGGCGACCGGACGGGATCTCGGCGGCGACGGCGGCCATCCGGAACGGGGTTCAGCAGCAGCGCATCTCCGCCTGGGCCTTGCTGAAGTCCCCCGCCGCGAAGGCCTTCGCGGGGATCGTGAAGTACATCGTCCCGGAGTCGCCCCAGCCCCATCCGAGCTCCGAGTCCTCCGGGAGCTGGAGCAGATGGACGGCTGGGCCATCGGCGTCGCGGCGGGTCACCCAGAACGCGTACGAGGTGTCGGGCCAGCCGAAGGCACAGTGGCTGCCGGAGGTGTTGCCGTTGAGGTCGCTCATCACATCGAGGATGAGCGAGGCCGCGCCCCAGTGCTCATCCCGGTCGTACTCGACGTCGCGGTCCTCGACGTCCCAGGCGTCCGGGAGCATGGTGACCCCGGCCGCGTGGACGGGAGTGGCCGGATAGCTCCGCGCCGGTGCGGGGGCGGTGGTCTCGACCGCCCGTGCCGGATCGGCGGGTATGACGCGGCACGCCTCAGGCTCGTCGTCCAGCCTTGAGTACTTCTCGTACGGCAGGTCCGGATCGAGATAGAAGAAGTTGAGCAGGCCCGGCCGCGTGGGCAGTTGGTCCCCGAGCCAGGGTGCGAGGGCGTCGGTGTCGAGGACGGCATGCAGGGACAGCGGGATGCCCCCGACCTCGGGCCAGGGGGTGCCCGGTTCGAGGAGGGCGGGGCCGCCGAGCCGGCAGCGGCCGGTGGCCGGGGCGTCGTCTGTGGGGGATTCCAGTCGAAAGCCACGGCGGGCCATGGCCGCGAACTGTCGGCCGGCCTGCTCGCCGAGCCGTTCGGCGCACTCTCGGCTCATCTCGGAGGGATTGTCGAATTGCATGCCGGGATGGTCCCAACTCCCTCTGACAAGAGGCGAGGTGCGGCTGGCTGAAGGGGTCTGAGCTGCGCAGACAGATCCGGACTGTCCCAGACGGCCCATGCGTTGCCGGACACCCTCGCGCCCCAGCAGCCTCCCTTCCATGCCTCGAGCCAGGGGCCCCGCGAAGGAGGTTGTGATGGGAGAGCAGCACATACGGGCCGCCGAGCGCCGCACCACGTCGTCGTCGGCCGCCCACGCCAAGCCGCGCGCCGCGCGGCGAGGGCCGCTGGCCACGGTGGTACGGGCGGCGGTGCGCACCGCCGCGCTGGCCGTGTTGACCGTCCTCGCGGTCCTGGCGGGGGTGCTGTTGGCCGTGCACGGACCGGACGACCGGGCCTCCGCGCAGTCGCCCGCGCCTTCTCGGCAGACGGCCTTGGCTCCGCCGACCGAGGCCAAGACCCGGGCCGAGGCCAAGACCCCGGCCGAGCGGCCGAAGGAGGCGAAGGCGGACCGGGGCGCCGACGCCCGGCCTGGCACCGCCCGCCCCACCGCGTCGACGACGGTGGTGCTGGTCTCCGGCGACACGCTGTACGGCCTCGCCGAGAAGAACCACACCACCGTCAAGAAGCTGCAGCGCCTGAACGAGTTGGGCAGTTCGACCCTCATCTACGCCGGCGACACCCTGAACCTGCCCGGGACGGTCGCGGGGGACGCGGTGGAGCGACCGGCGCCGACCGACGACGGCGAGGACAGCGGCAAGAGGACCGCCAAGACCAAGGTCAAGAAGCACGCCAAAAAGCACGTCAAGAAGCCCACCAAGAAGCACCCCGAACAGCAGCACGCCCCGGGCCGCGCCGCCAAGGCCGTCGGATACGCCCGCGCCCAGCTCGGCAAGCCCTACGTCTGGGGCGGCACCGGTCCCCGCAGCTATGACTGCTCCGGCCTGATCATGCGCGCCTGGCAGGCCGCCGGGGTCAAGCTCCCCCGCACCACCTGGGCCCAGCGGTACGCCGGCAAGGAGACCACCCGGGCCGAACTGCGCCCCGGCGACCTGGTCCTGTCCAACGGCGACGGCCATGTCGCCCTCTACCTCGGGGGCGGCAAGGTCATCCACGCCCCGGGTACGGGCCTCACCGTCCGGCTGGCCCCCCTGCCCGCGCCCGAAAGGGTCACCGGCTACCGGCATATCGCGGGCTGACGCAACACCCAAGGGATTTCAATCGGACTGTCCGGATTCATCCGGATCTGTAGCGGGCGGGCGCGCACCATACCACCGCTCTCAGCAGCCCGAGCCGCGAATCCGGGCCTACGATCAGACCCGAAAGCACTCCCGGGGTGCTCGTGCGCAGCGTAACTTAAACGCACACACAAGCACCCAGCCCGCGTACGAACCGCCCGAGGGGTCCCGTGACCGTCCATCCCAGCCTGCAGACTTCCATCGACGCCTGGACCCATTCCGTCGAAGCGATATTCGAGTTGGTGAATCCGCTCGTCGAAGGGGAGTGGAACCGGGCCACCGAGTGCCCAGGATGGTCGGTGCGCGACGTGGTCTCGCATGTCATCGGCCTCGAGACCGAGATGCTCGGCGATCCGCGCCCGATCCACTCGCTGCCGCGCGACCTGTTCCACGTCACCAGCGAGCACGCGCGCTATATGGAGGTCCAGGTCGACGTACGGCGCTGCCACACCGCGCCGGAGATGACCTCCGAGCTGGACTACACCATCATCCGCCGCAGCCGGCAGCTGCGGAACGAGAAGCGCCAGCCGGACGCCATGGTGCGCTGGCCCGGCGGGGGCGAGATGGCCCTGGAGAAGGCCCTGCTCGCGCGGGCCTTCGACGTATGGGTGCATGAGCAGGACCTGCGGCGGGCGCTCGGGAAGCCGGGCAATCTGGACTCGCCGGGCGCGACCATCGCCCGGGACCGCCTGCTGGCCGCGCTTCCGAAGGTGGTCGCCGAGGACGCGGGCGCGGCGCCCGGCTCGGCGGTGGTCTTCGATGTGCACGGCGCGCTGGAATTCATGCGGACGGTCCGGGTCAACGCCGAGGGCCGGGCCACCATCGACGGCAGCGTCTCGCTGGGGCCGACCGTGACGATCACGGTGGACTGGGAGACGTATCTGCGCCTGGCGTGCGGGCGGGTGCGGCCGGAGGCGGTCGCCGACAAGCTGAAGATCGAGGGCGATCAGCAGCTGGCCGACGCGATCCTGACCAACTTCGCGGTCACGGCCTGAGCCGTCAGGACGGGACGGGCGGGGTCACGTCGGCACAGGCGGGGTCACGCCGGTACGTGCACCGCCTCGACGCGGCTCGCGACGACGCGCTCGCGCTCCCGGCGGTGCGCCCGCCCGCGCAGCCGCAGCACCTGCGTGACGCCGAGGGCCTGGAGGACGAACACCGAGGCGAAGGCGGCACGGTAGTTGCCCCCGGTCGCGTCGAGCAGCACGCCGATGGCCAGCAGGGTGGTCATCGAGGCGGTGAAGCCGCCCATGTTGACGATGCCCGAGGCGGTGCCAAGACGCTCCGGCGGGTTCGCGGGGCGGGCGAAGTCGAAGCCGATCATCGAGGCGGGTCCGCAGGCGCCGAGTACGACGCACAGCGTGATCAGCAGCCACATGGGCGCGTGGTCGCCGGGCCAGGCCAGCACGGCGCCCCACAGCAGCGCGGTGGCCCCGACCGTGCCGAGGGCGAGCGGCGCGCGGGCGGCGTGGTGCCGGGCGATGACCTGTCCGTAGACCAGGCCGACCGCCATGTTGGAGAGCACGACGAGGGTCAGCAGCTCGCCGGCGGACGCGCGGGACAGCCCCTCGGCCTCCACCAGGAAGGGCAGCCCCCACAGCAGCAGGAAGACCATCGCGGGGAACTGGGTGGTGAAGTGCACCCACATGCCGAGGCGGGTGCCCGGCTCGCGCCAGGCCGCGGCGATCTGCCGGCGGACGAAGGCGGCGCCGGCGTGGGTGGCCGGGACGGGCTCGAACCCCTCCGGGTGGTCCTTGAGGAAGGCCAGCACCAGGACGAGGACGAGCGCACCGCCGATCGCGCTGCCCGCGAAGGTCGGGGTCCAGCCGAGGGTGTGCAGCGCCTGCGCGATCACCAGGGTCGAGATCAGGTTGCCCGCCATCCCGAACAACGCGGCGACCTGCGCGATCAGCGGCCCGCGGCGGGCCGGGAACCAGCGCGAGCCGAGCCGCAGCACACTGATGAACGTCATGGCGTCACCGCAGCCCAGCAGCGCGCGTGAGGCCAGCGCGAAGCCGTACGTGTGGGAGAACGCGAAGCCGAGCTGGCCGGCGGTGAACAGCACGACGCCGAGCGTGAGCACCTTCTTGGTGCCCAGCCGGTCGACCATCAGACCGACGGGTATCTGCATGCCCGCGTACACGAGCACCTGAAGGATCGAGAACGTCGACAGCGCCGAGGCGTTGATGTGGAACCGCTCGGCGGCGTCCAGGCCGGCCACACCCAGGCTGGTGCGGTAGGTGATGGCCATGAAGTAGACGGCGACCCCGATGCCCCAGACGGCGGCGGCACGCCGCCCTCCGGGCGGATCGCCGGGCAGCCGGACGTCGCTCATCGCTCCTCACCCCGGGCGAGGTTGTTCACCCAGCTGACGTGGCGCTCGACGAGCCCGGCGGCGGCCGTGGCGTCTCCGGAGCGCAGGGCGGTCAGGATCTCGGTGTGCTCGGTGATGTTCTTGGCGATGCGGTCGGGCTCGGCGTGCATGGTGGCCACGCCCATCCGCAGCTGGCGGTCTCTCAGCTGGTCGTACAGATGCGCCAGGATGCCGTTGCCCGCGGCCCGTACGATCTCGGCGTGGAAGCACCGGTCGGCGACCGCGAAGGCGTTCAGGTCCCCGGCCGCCGCGTGCTCCTTCTGCTCCTCCAGCAGCTCCTCGAGCCGGGCGATCAGCCTCTTCCCGGCCGGGACGACCTTGGCGACGGCGTGCCGCTCGACCAGCAGCCGGGTCTCGACCACGTCCGCGATCTCCTGCGCGGACACGGGCAGCACCAGGGCGCCCTTCTTCGGATAGAGCTTGAGCAGCCCTTCGACCTCGAGCCGGAGCAGGGCCTCGCGCACGGGGGTGCGCGAGACGCCGACGGCCTCGGCGAGATCGCCCTCGGTCAGCAGTGTGCCGCCCTCGTAGCGGCGGTCGAGGACGGCTTGTTTGACATGCGCGTAGACGCGTTCGGCGGCGGGCGGCTGTTTGGCGGTCGGGCTGACGGGGACGGGGGCGGGAGGCATGCGCACATCATAGATACAACACGTATGCGTGGCATGGACCGTCCGGGATATGGGATACGGCGATATGGGGTTGTGGCCGTCATGCCGACGGCCCGGCTGCGGGAGGCAGCCGGGCCGTACGGGAGGGGTGGGGGCCTCAGCCCCGGGTTCAGCCCCGGGTTCAGCCCCAGGTGATGAGGCGCTTGGGCTGCTCCAGGACGGCCGCGATGTCCGCGAGCACCTTGGAGCCCAGCTCGCCGTCGACCATGCGGTGGTCGAAGGAGAGCGCGAGCGTGGTCACCTGGCGCGGCTTGACCTTGCCCTTGTGGACCCACGGCTGGAGCTTGACCGCGCCGAAGGCGAGGATCGCGGATTCGCCGGGATTGAGCAGCGGAGTGCCGGTGTCGACGCCGAAGACGCCGACGTTGGTGATGGTGACCGTGCCGCCGGACATCGCCGCCGGGCTGGTCCGGCCCTCGCGGGCGGTGGAGACCAGCTCGCCGAGGGCGGACGCCAGTTCGGGCAGGGTGAGCGAGCCCGCGTCCTTGATGTTGGGGACGATCAGCCCCCGGGGCGTGGCGGCCGCGATGCCGAGATTGACGTAGTCCTTGTAGACGATCTCCTGGGCGGCCTCGTCCCAGGACGCGTTGATGTCCGGGTTGCGCCGGATGGCCACCAGGAAGGCCTTGGCGACCAGCAACAGCGGGTTCACCCGCAGCCCGTCCATGTCCGGGTCCTGCTTGAGGTCGGCGACGAGCTTCATGGTGCGCGTGACGTCGACGGTGATGAACTCGGTCACATGCGGGGCCGTGAAGGCGCTGCTGACCATCGCCTGGGCGGTGGCCTTCCGTACGCCCTTGATCGGCACCCGGCGCTCCCGGCCGACGACGGGGGCAGGGGCCGCCTCCGCCACGGCCGCTGCGGGCTCCGCCACGGGCTCGGCCACGGCGGCGGGCGCGGGGGCCGCGGCCGCGTGGACGTCCTCGCGGGTGATGGTGCCGTCGGGGCCGGTCGGGGTGACCGTCGCCAGGTCGATGCCCAGGTCCTTGGCGAGCTTGCGGACCGGGGGCTTGGCCAGCGGGCGCGCGGCCTTGGCGTGGCCGTTCAGCTCGGCCTGCGACGGCGCGACGACAGGGGCAGGGGCAGGAGCGGGTGCAGGAGCCGCTGGGGCAGGGGTAGGAGCCGCCGGGGCGGCGGCAGCGGGCGCGGGGGCGGGCTGGGCCGGGACGCCCCGGGCGGGCGCCGCCTCGGCGCCGGGCCGCGGCTTGCGCGGGCGGCGCTTGGTGGACGAGGGCGCCGCGCCGTAGCCGACCAGGTTGGCCTGGCGCCCCTCCGGCTGGGCAGCCTCGGCAGCTTCGGCGGCCTCAGCGGCCTCGGCCGGGGCGACCGCGGGCTCCGAGGGGGCAGCCGTGTCCCCCGCGCCCGGCTGGGTGTCCACCGAGATGATCGCGGTGCCCACATCCACGGTCGCGCCCTCGCCGAAGCGCACCTCGTGCACCACACCGTCGAACGGGATCGGCAGCTCGACCGCAGCCTTCGCGGTCTCGACCTCACACACCACCTGGCCGTCGGCGACCCTGTCGCCCGGCGCCACGTACCACTTGAGGATCTCCGCCTCGGTGAGTCCCTCGCCCACATCGGGCATCTTGAACTCACGGAAGCGCTGATCGGTTGCAGTCATGGTCACGACTCTCCTCAAGCCCTTCAGTACGCCAACGCGCGGTCTACGGCGTCGAGCACCCGGTCGAGGCCAGGGAGGTATTCGTCCTCCAGCCGCGACGGCGGGTACGGGGAGTGGAAACCGCCGACCCGCAGCACCGGGGCCTCAAGGTGATAGAAGCATCTCTCGGTGATCCGCGCGGCGATCTCCGCGCCGGTGCCCAGGAAGACCGGTGCCTCATGGACGACGACCAGGCGGCCGGTCTTCTCGACGGACCGCTGAAGGGTGTCGAAGTCGATCGGCGACATCGACCGCAGGTCCACGACCTCGAGCGACTTGCCCTCCTCGGCGGCCGCGCCGGCGGCGTCGAGCGCGACCTTGACCATGGGGCCGTACGCCGCGAGCGTCAGATCGGTCCCGGCCCGGGCCACCCGCGCGGTGTGCAGCGGGTCGGGGATCGCGGCCGTGTCGACCTCGGACTTGTCGTGGTAGCGGCGCTTGGGCTCGAAGTAGATCACCGGGTCGTCGCTGTCGATGGCCTGCTGCAGCATCCAGTAGGCGTCGGACGCGTTGGACGGCGAGACCACCTTCAACCCGGCCACGTGCGCGAACAGCGCCTCGGGCGACTCGCTGTGGTGCTCGACCGCGCCGATGCCGCCGCCGTACGGGATCCGGATCACGACCGGCAGCTTGACCTTGCCCAGCGACCGGGCGTGCATCTTGGCGAGCTGCGTGACGATCTGGTCGTACGCGGGGAAGACGAACCCGTCGAACTGGATCTCCGCCACCGGGCGGTAGCCGCGCAGCGCCAGCCCGATCGCGGTGCCGACGATCCCGGACTCGGCGAGCGGGGTGTCGATCACCCGGTCCTCGCCGAAGTCCTTCTGGAGGCCGTCGGTGATGCGGAAGACCCCGCCGAGCTTGCCGACGTCCTCGCCCATGATCACGACCTTGGGGTCGTTCTCCAGCGCCTTGCGCAGCGAGGCGTTGATCGCTTTGGAGAGCGACATCTTCTGGGCTGCCATGTCAGTTGCCCTCCTCGGCGGAGACGAACGAAGCCTGGTACTCGGCGAACTGAGCCCGCTCCTCGTCGACGAGCGGGTGCCCGTCGGCGTAGATGTGCTCGAAGAGCGCCATGTCGTCGGGGTCGGGCATGGCCCGTACGGAGTCGCGCACCCGCTTGGCGAGCGCGTCGCTCTCCTTCTCGAGATCGGCGAAGAAGGCGTCGTCCGCCAGGCCCTGGGCGGTCATATAGGTGCGCAGCCGCGAGATCGGGTCCTTGGTCTCCCACAGCTCCCGCTCCTCGGCCCTGCGGTAGCGGGTCGGGTCGTCGGAGGTGGTGTGGGCGCCCATCCGGTAGGTGAACGCCTCGATGAGCATGGGGCCCTGGCCGGTGCGGGCCCGCTCCAGGGCGGCCTTGGTGACCGCGAGGCAGGCCAGTACGTCGTTGCCGTCGACCCGTACGCCCGGGAAGCCGAAGCCCTGGGCACGCTGGTAGAGCGGGACGCGGGTCTGCCGCTCGGTGGGCTCGGAGATGGCCCACTGGTTGTTCTGGCAGAAGAACACCACCGGGGCGTTGTAGACCGCGGCGAAGGTGAACGCCTCGGCGACGTCTCCCTGGCTGGACGCCCCGTCCCCGAAGTAGGCCAGGACCGCGGAGTCCGCGCCGTCCTTGGCCACGCCCATCGCATAGCCGGTCGCGTGCAGCGTCTGCGAGCCGATGACGATGGTGTAGAGGTGGAAGTTGTTGCTGTTGGGGTCCCAGCCGCCGTGGTTCACGCCGCGGAACATGCCCAGCAGATTCACCGGGTCCACGCCACGGCACCAGGCGACGCCGTGCTCGCGGTAGGTGGGGAAGACGTAGTCGTCGTCCTGAAGGGCCCGGCCGGAGCCGATCTGGGCGGCCTCCTGGCCCAGCAGTGAGGCCCACAGCCCCAGCTCGCCCTGGCGCTGCAGCGTGGTGGCCTCACCGTCGAAGCGGCGGGTCAGCACCATGTCGCGGTACATGGCGCGCAGCTCGTCGGGGGTGGGGTCCAGGGAGTACTCGGGGTGCTCGACCCGCTCACCCTCGGGGGTCAGCAGCTGGACGAGCTCGGGCTGGTCGGCCGTCCGCCGCTTCGCGCTGGTGCGCTTGGCTCCGCTACGGCGCGGTTTGCGCGCTGCAGTGCTCTCCACGGTCACGTGTGCTCCTCCGTCTGTCCGGCCCCCGGGGTCCGCCGGCGGCCAGTTGCGGCTCGCTCGCTCGACGACAGCGCACGGGGTGGGTGCGCCGAAGACCGACCGGGCGTGACAGGTATCCCGGCGGCTGGCCCTGCAAAGGGCACGTTACCCAGTGGGTCGCATCTCTGCGAAACCCCCTCTGACCTGCAATTTTGCTTGGATTTCCAAGTAAATCACGCAGAAGTGGAACAACCACTGGTCACAGCCCCGCAGCCCGCCGGAACAACGGCACGTTATCTCCCCGGCCAACGGCGCGGAAAGACATTGAAAGACTTGAGAAGACCCCCAGAAGACGCAGTGTGTGAGACTGGATTCGTGCGCGAAGAAGGAAAAATCAGCATTTTCCTACTCGACGACCATGAAATCCTACGCCGCGGCCTTCATGACCTCCTCTCGGGCGAGCCGGACATGGTCGTGGTCGGCGAGGCGGGCACCGTGGCCGAGGCCCTGGCAGGCATCCCCGCGGCGCACCCTGAAGTCGCCCTGCTGGATCTGCGGCTGCCGGACGGCAGCGGTGTCGAGGTCTGCCGGGAAGTCCGTGCCCACCATCCGGACATCAAGTGCGTGATGCTCACCTCCTTCGCCGACGACGCGGCCCTCATCGACGCGATCATGGCGGGCGCGTACGGCTATGTCCTCAAGGACGTCGGCAGCGGCGAACTGCTCAGCGCGGTACGGCACGTGGCCGCGGGCCGCTCCCTGCTCGACCCGGCCGCCACGGCCCGCCTGCTGGAGCGGATGCGTACAGACGCCGAGACCGGCACAGACGCTGCGGCGGGCGTGGGCGCCGGCGCGAGTGAACTGGGCGACGACCGGAGCGCCGATCTCACCGTGCAGGAGCGCCGGATCCTCCTGCTGATCGGGGAGGGGCTGACCAACCGCGCGATCGGCGAGCGGCTGCATCTGGCCGAGAAGACGATCAAGAACTATGTCTCCGGGCTGCTGGCCAAGCTCGGCATGGAGCGCCGCTCGCAGGCCGCCGCGTACGTGGCCCGGCTCCAGGCCCAGGCGCAGGCACACGCCCCGCCGCCCGCTCATACGCAGTCTCAAGCGCGGGATCAGGAGCGGGCCCGGGCCGAGGAGCGGAAGACCCAGCCGCAGAAGCACTGAACGGAAGCACTGACCACAAGCACTGAGCTGAAGCACTGAGCGGACCCCCGAGTCAACTCGCGCCGTACCGCCCACGCCCCTTGATCTAACATCTGGCGCGTGCCGCGCTCACATGTAACCTCCGCCGAGAAGACCGCTCCCGACGGGGAAACCCTGAGCGCGCTGTTGCGCCGCTACGACGGCCCCGGCGAGGCGGTGTCCTGCGAGCGCGTCGCCGAAGGACTGCTCAACCGCGGCTACCGCCTGGCCACCACCCGCGGTCGGTTCTTCCTCAAGCACCACTTGGACGGGGACCGCGCCGCCATCGACCACCAGCACCGCGTGACCAAGCGACTGGAAGAGCTCGGGGTGCCCGTCGCCCCGGCCGTCCCCGACGCCGACGGCCACACCGTCGCGGTCATCGGCGGCCGCTGCTACGCCCTGCACCCCTGGGTCGACGGACGGCACCGGGTCGGCGGCGAGCTGACCGCCGCCCAGTCGTCGCGGCTCGGTGGGCTGCTCGGACGCGTCCACACCTGCCTGGAGCAGGTCGTGGTGGCCCGCGCGGCCGACCGCCAGCCCCCCGAGGCCTCGGCCGACCCCGAGCACACCTTCGCGCTCATCGACCGGCTGCTCACCCTCACCCGCGGCCGCCGCCGGCGTGACCCCTTCGACGAACTCGCCGAGCACCGCCTGGTCGAACGGCGCGCGCTGCTGGAACGGCACGCCCACCGCCGCCCGGAAGCCGACGCCATCCCGGCCACCGGCTGGGTCCATGGCGACTTCCACCCGCTGAATCTCCTCTACCGCGATACGGAACCCGCCGCGATCGTCGACTGGGACCGGCTCGGGGTGCAGCCCCGCGCCGAGGAGGCGGTCCGCGCCGCCGCGATCTTCTTCGTACGGCCCGGCGGCCCGCTGGAGCTGGACAAGGTGCGCCCGTACGCGCGGGCGTACCGCCGTGCGACGGGCGCCGGGGCCGCCGAGATGGCGGCGGCCGTACACCGGGTGTGGTGGGAACGGCTCAACGACTTCTGGATGCTGCGCTGGCGCTACCAGGACGGCGACCGGCGCGCCGATCCGCTGTTCCCCGCGGCGGCGGCCCTGGCGGTGTGGTGGACGCGGGAGTACGAGGCGGTCCGCGACGCCTTCTGCGGCTGAGTCGCGCGGTCGCCGGCAGGGGGCACCTCCCAGCGGTAGCTGGGGGAGAACCGAGCCCTCAAAAAAGGGGGGCGCGCCTACGTTTGGGCGCGCCCCACCGGAGGACCAGTGAGCCCGTCAGCCGGTGACCCCGGCGGTCGGATCGGTGGGATCCGTGGTCGGGTCCGTCGTGGGCGGAGTCGTCGTCGGGGTGGTCGGCTCGTCGGTCGGAGTCGTCTCGGTGTCCGTCGGCTGGTCGGTGGGCGAGTCCGTCTCCGTGTCCGTCGGGGGCTCGGTCGTGGGCTCGGTGTAGGTGGGCGAGGACGGCTCCGCGCTGCCGGGGTAGCCGCCGCCCGTGTCCCCGGAGGTCTCCGTGGGCGAGGACGTCTCCGTCGGCTCGTCCGTCGGCTTCTCGGTCGGGTCCTTGGTGTGGGACTGCGAGGTCGACGTCTCCGGCTTGCCCGGCTGCTTCCCGCCCCCCTTGTCGCCGCCGAAGTTCATGGCGAACGCGACTCCGGCCGCGATGGCGATCACCGCGAGCACGGCCAGCAGCCACAGCTTGCCGCGGCCACCGCGGCCACCGGAGCCGTCGTCGTACCCGCCGTCGTAGCCACCGTCGTCATCGCGCCGGCCCCCCAGGATCGGCTGCTGGGTGGTGTCGCCGTGCCCAGGGTGGGGCAGCGCGGTGGTGCCGGCCATGCCCATGGCGCCCGTGGAGCCGCCCAGGTGCTGGGTGACCGGGCCGGTGTTCCAGGTGCCGGTGTGGCCGCCCGCGTCGATCAGCATCTGCAGGGCGTACTGCGCCAGGCCGCGCATCTCCTCGGCGCTCTGGAACCGGTCGTCCGGGTCCTTGGCGAGCGAGCGCATCACGAGCCCGTCGAGCTCCGGCGGCACCACGCCGCCCGAGACCTCCGACGGCGGCACCGGCATGTCCTGAACATGCTGGTAGACCACCGACAGCGGGGTCTCACCGACGAACGGCGGGCGCAGCGCCAGCAGCTCATAGAGCAGACAGCCGGTGGCGTACAGATCGGAGCGGTGGTCGACCGCCTTGCCGAGGGCCTGCTCCGGCGAGAGGTACTGCGGAGTGCCCATGACCATGCCGGTCTGGGTCATGGTGGAGGCGGCCCCGTGCAGGGCGCGGGCGATGCCGAAGTCCATCACCTTGACGGCGCCGCTGTGGGTGATGATCACGTTCGCCGGCTTGATGTCGCGGTGCACGATGCCGTGCTGATGGCTGTAGGCCAGCGCCTCCAGCACCCCCGAGACGATGATCAGCGCCTGGTCCGGCGGCGGCGCCTCGGCGTTGACCAGAAGATCGCGGATCGTACGGCCCTCGACCAGCTCCATGACGATGTACGGCACAGTGCTTTGAATGGATCCAGGCTGGCCGACGATGTCCTCGCCGGAGTCGTAGACCGCGACGACGGCGTGGTGGTTGAGCCCGGCGACCGACTGGGCCTCGCGGGTGAAGCGGGCCTTGGAGACCGGGTCCTCCGCCAGATCGGCGCGGAGCAGCTTCACCGCGACCGTACGGCCGAGCCGCACGTCCTCGGCGGCGAACACCTCGGCCATACCGCCGCGGCCGAGCCGGCTGGTGAGCCGGTAGCGTCCGTCGCCGACCAGCCCGCCGTTACCCCACGCTTCCGGGGAGTCCGACATTCCGGACCCGGTGGCGTCAGGTTCGGAGGGCCCCTGGGCGCTCTGGGTCTGTGCCATCGGTCCTCGCCGTCTGATCTGGGTGGGGGTCTTCGTGATCGCCCCGCTCGCGGGCGGTACGGTTTCCTGCTAGGGCACGCTACAGGGTCCGTGCCACTCGCCGGTTCCTGATGGACCGGCCATCCAACCTGTTGTAGGTGAGGCCATGCAAATCGCGTGACGGGTTCTTGCACATCCGGTCACGGAACGGGCACGTCGCTTGACGTGTCCGCGGCCTGGGGCAGACTGGGCCAGGGTATCGACTACAAGAAGATCAACGGGTCAGAACGTGCGCGTCAAGATAGTGAGTGCGCCGAGGGGGACGTAAGAAATGAGCCAGCAGGGCGCACCAGGCCGCTACGAAGGGATGTCGCTCGCCGGCGGCCGCTACCAACTGCGGGACCTGCTCGGCGAGGGCGGTATGGCCTCCGTCCACCTGGCCTACGACAGCGTCCTCGACCGCCAGGTAGCGATCAAGACCCTGCACACCGAACTGGGCCGCGAGCAGTCCTTTCGCGAGCGCTTCCGCCGCGAGGCCCAGTCGGTCGCCAAGCTGACCCACACCAACATCGTCTCGGTCTTCGACACCGGCGAGGACACGATCGACGGCTCCGTGATGCCGTACATCGTCATGGAGTACGTCGAGGGCCAGCCGCTGCGCGCCGTCCTCGACGCCGATGCCCGGCAGTTCGGCGCGATGCCCACGGAAAAGGCGCTGAAAATCACCGCCGACGTGCTGGCCGCGCTGGAGATCAGCCACGAGATGGGGCTGGTCCACCGCGACATCAAGCCCGGTAACGTGATGATGACCAAGCGTAATGTGGTCAAAGTCATGGACTTCGGCATCGCCCGCGCCATGCAGTCGGGCGTGACCTCCATGACCCAGACCGGCATGGTCGTCGGCACCCCGCAGTACCTCTCGCCCGAGCAGGCCCTCGGCCGCGGCGTGGACGCCCGCAGCGACCTGTACTCGGTCGGCATCATGCTCTTCGAGCTGCTGACGGGCCGGCTGCCGTTCGACGCGGACTCGCCGCTCGCCATCGCGTACGCGCATGTCCAGGAGGAGCCGGTCGCTCCCTCCACGATCAACCAGTCCATCCCCCCGGCGGTGGACGCGCTGGTCGCCCGCGCCCTGAAGAAGAACCCGAACGAGCGGTTCCCCACCGCCGAGGCCATGCGCGACGAATGCGACCGCGTCTCGCGCACCGGCCAGACCGGCGCCACCCCGATCATCATCAGCGGCGGCCCGCCCGCCCGCAGCGGCTCCGGCGTGGGCTCGGCGGTCTTCCCGCCGATCAACCAGCAGCCCCCCGGCCCGGGCATGGGGAGCGTCCAGACCCCGTACCAGCCGCAGTCCTCCGGCGGATTCGGCGGCTTCGGCCCCTCCACCCCGCCGCCGCCCGGCCAGCCGATGGCCCAGCAGGGCTACAACACCCCGGCGCCCGCTCCGACCCCGACCCCGACCCCCGCGCCGTACGCGCAGGGCGGGGCCAACACCCCGCCGCCGTACACCGTCTCGCCCGCCTCGGCCCCGGCCTCGGGCGGCGGCCAGGGCGGTGACAACGGCAACAAGCGCGTGATCATCGGCTCGGCGGTCGTCGCGGCGATCGCGGTCATCGCCGTGGTCCTGGTGATCGCCCTCAGCGGCGGCGGATCCGACGGCGGGGGGCAGGCGCGCGACGACGGCAAGGACACGAAGTCCGCCACGGCGTCCTCGACTCCGTCCGGGTTCCGCGAGGGCGACAAGAGCAAGGTCATCGACCCGGAGAAGTGCAAGGACGCCTCGGAGTCGTACGAGCAGAAAGGCGCCTACAACGTGCCCGACTTCCAGAACCTCTACATCGACTCGGTGAAGAAGTGCATCCGGGACGCGGGCTGGAAGTACCGCGTGACCACCGAGGACGAGAACCTGTGGGGCAAGGGCACCGTCCTCAACTACACGTACCGCAACTACGAGCCGTACGACCCGAAGACCGACACCATCGAGCTGACGGTCTCCACGGGGCTGCCGGGCTGAGCCCGCTTCCTTCTCTCAGACCCTGGCTCGAAGGGGCCCGGCATCCGCCGGGCCCCTTTCCGCATCACAGTGTGGTGAAGCCCGTACGCCAGGTGGGGTGGAGGGGCCGCCAACCGAGCCTACGGGCGCGGGTGTTGTCGGCCCCGCGCTCCCAGCCCGCCCGGCCGCCGTCCACGGCGGGCGCGGGCGCCGGAGCGCCCACCGCGGCCGCGAACGCCGGCAGCCACGCGCGGGCCGGCGCCGGTTCGTCGTCCACGACGTTGACCGTGCCGCTCGGCCAGTCCAGCGCGGCCACCGCGGCGCGGGCGGCGTCCTCGACATGGACGAACGAGCTGACCGCGTCGCCCGCCACGACCGGGCCGATCAGCGCCGCCACCGGATCCCCCGCCGCCGGATCCCCCGCCGCCGGATCCCTCGTCACCTGGTCGCCGCGGAGCACGGCCTCCAGCGGCCCGCCCCGTGCGTACCAGGTCCCGGGGCCGTAGAAGGTCCCGTAGCGCAGTACGACATGCGTCTCGATCTCCGCCGCCGCCTCCTCCAGCGCCCGCAGACTGCCGACCATCCCGGCCCGCGGCGGCTCCGCCGCCACATCGAGCGGGGTGGACTCGTCGGCCGGGGCGTCGCCGGGCGCGTAGGCCCAGGAGATCGACTGGGCGACGATACGCGTCACCCCGGCGCGCTTGGCGGCGTCGACGAGGTGACGGGTGCCCTCCCTGCGGATCCGCCCGTTCGCGGCGCGGTCGCCGTGCGCCAGGTCGGTCAGCTGGTGGACGACCGCCTCGGGGGCGGCGGCAGCGACCGCCCGGTGCACGCTGTCGGCGTCGAAGACGTCGACGCGTACGGCCGAGGCCCCCTGCGCGCGCAGCCGCTCCACCCCCTGCGGGGTGCGCGTACCGCCGGTCACCTCGTGTCCCGCCGCGACGAGAAGCGGGACGAGGCGGCGGCCGACGGCGCCTGTGGCTCCCGCGACGAAGATGCGCATGGTGGCGGACCTCTCTCTGTTTCTCTGTTCTGGGCTGATCAACGACCAGGCCCAGGCTAGAAAGCGATCGGACCACTGTCAGGGGACAATCCGGAGGCGAGGCCATGGGCCATTTCGCGGCGCGGGGCACGACAGCTGCGGGCCGTCTCCGGGGCTCATGAGTCCCGGAAACGGCCCGATGTAGGTAAAGCCGTGGGTGAAAACGGTCGGCTGACGGCTAAAGGTACGGGCCCGAACGGGCCCCGCCGTGCTGCGGCCCGCCCTCCCCGTCCTCGCCGCCGAGACCCGGCGGCAGGGCCCGGCGCATCTGCTCCAGCTGCGCGCGCGCCGCCATCTGCTGGGCGAACAGCGTCGTCTGAATGCCGTGGAACAAGCCCTCGAGCCAGCCGACCAGCTGGGCCTGGGCGATCCGCAGCTCGGCCTCGGTCGGGACCGCATCATCGGTGAAGGGAAGGGAAAGGCGCTCCAACTCGCCGATCAGCTCAGGCGCGAGGCCGTCCTCCAGCTCCTTCACCGAGCTGGCGTGGATCTCCTTGAGACGGACCCGGCTGGCCTCGTCGAGAGGCGCCGCGCGGACTTCCTCCAGAAGCTGCTTGATCATGCTGCCGATGCGCATGACCTTGGCCGGCTGTTCGACCATGTCCGTCACGGGAACCTCGCGCGACTCGTCGTCACCGCCGCCGTCGCCAGAAGTGGCGCTCCCGAGGGCCATGCCGTCCGGGCCGACGACCAGGACGTGCGGGCTCTCCTGCGATCGTTCGTTCATCGGCTGGTTCATAACCCCCATTGTTCCGCACGAGCACCCGAACGGAGGGGGAGGGTGGTCAGGATCGGGCACCGTTCTCCGGCGCCTTCGGCAACCGCCGTGGGTCGTACCGTCCCCTCAGCGGCAAGTCCCTCAGCGGCAACCTCACTGACGGCGCAGCCTCAGCCCGAGGAACGCCAGCCCCAGGCCGAGCCCCATCAGGGCCAGGCCGGTGCCCAGCGGCAGCACGCGCAGCGTCCGCCCGGTGGGCACGGCGTCGGTCCGCGCGGCGTCGGCGGGGTCGTACGCGTCCTCGTACGAGCCCTGCGGCCCCTGCGTCGGTGTCCTCTGGCCCTGCTCGCGCTGCCCCTCCCGCCGCTCCCCCGCGCCCTCGCCGGCCCGCCGCGAGGGTGTGGACCCGACCGACGCGGCGGGCGGTGCGGCATCGGGCTCATCGGTGCGCCCGGGGTGCGCCCGGCCCTCTCCGGCGCGGGTCCCGGCCAGCTCGTCGTTGTCGTCGGCACGCGCCACGAGGGGTACGGCCGGCAGCACCACACCGGCCATCACCAGCACCGCCGGCAGCGTGCGCAGCCTACGAAGCGCAGGTCTCACGGTCGTCACCCTCCCGTGCCGAGCCGTCGCATGACCGTTTCAGCGTCACATGACGGCATGGGCACGGCACCCGGGGCTTAGACCATCCAGGCGCCTCAGACCGTCAGCAGCACCTTGCCGATATGGCCGCTCTGCTCGAGCACGCGGTGCGCCTCGGCCGCTTCGCGCATCGGGATCGTACGGTCGACGATCGGGCGCACCCGGCCGCTCTCGACGAGCGGCCAGACGTGCTCGCGCACCGCCGCGACGATCGCCGCCTTCTCCGTGAGGGGGCGGGCGCGCAGGCTGGTGGCCATGACGGCGCCGCGCTTGGCCAGCAGCGCGCCGAGGTTCAGCTCGGCCTTCGCGCCGCCCTGCAGACCGATGATCGCCAGCCGTCCGTTGGTGGCGAGGGCGGCCACGTTCCGGGCGAGGTACTTCGCGCCGACGATGTCGAGGATCACATCAGCTCCGGCGCCCTCGGTGGCCGTGCGCACCTCCTCGACGAAGTCCTGCTCGTGGTAGTCGATCAGGATGTCGGCGCCCAGCTCACGGCAGGCCGCCAGCTTGTCCGCGCTGCCCGCCGTGACCGCGACCCGCGCGCCGACCGCCTTCGCGAGCTGGATCGCCATGGTGCCGATGCCGCTGGAGCCGCCGTGCACCAGCAGGGTCTCGCCCGGCCGGAGGTGGGAGAGCATGAAGACGTTGGACCAGACGGTCGCGGCCACCTCGGGGAGGCCGGCCGCGGTGACCAGGTCGAGGCCGGGAGGCACGGGCAGCACCTGCCCCGCGGGCACGGCCACCTTCTCGGCGTAGCCGCCGCCCGCGAGCAGCGCGCACACCTCGTCGCCCACCGCCCAGCCGCTGACACCGGGGCCCAGCGCCGCGATCCGGCCCGAACACTCCAGACCGGGGTGGTCGGGGGCGCCCGGGGGCGGCGGGTAGTGGCCCTGGCGCTGCAGCAGATCGGCGCGGTTCACGCCGGCGGCCGCGATATCGACCAGGACTTCGCCCTCGCCGGGTACGGGATCGGGGACCTCCGCCCACACGAGGGCGTCGGGGCCGCCGGGTTCGGGGATGGTGATCGCATACATGGCGGCGAGGCTACTCCTTAAGTTCCGGGCCAGGCGGTGGACCAGGGCAGGTCAAGGACCTCGACCTCGCTGCCCCGGTCCGCACCGCCGGGCGGGATGACGGCCAGGCCGTCCGCGACGGCGACACCGCGCAGCATGGCCGGGCCGTTGAAGCGGAGCGGACGCGCCTCGTCGCCCTGGAAGACCACCGGGACCAGGCGGGTGTCGCGCGGATGGCCGGGGACGGCGGCGGTCAGCGGGGCCGGGCAGGGGGTGGGCGTCGGGCGGCCCGTCAGCGTCCGCAGCAGCGGCTCGGCGAGGGTCAGCAGGCCGGAGACGGCGGCCAGCGGATTGCCGGGCAGCCCCACGAGGTGCTTGTCCGGGGCCAGACGGGCCAGCAGCATCGGGTGGCCTGGGCGCACCGCCACCCCGTCGACCAGCAGCTCGGCGTCCAGTCGGCGCAGGGTGGGGTGGACGTGGTCGACGGGTCCCGCGGCCGTGCCGCCGGTGGTCAGGACGACATCGGCGGAGGAACCGGCCACGGCCGCGTACAGCGACTCCGCGTCGTCGGCCAGCCGGCGGGTCGCCAGCGGCTCGGCGCCGAGCGCGCGCAGCCAGGGGGCGAGCATCGGGCCGAGCGCGTCGCGGATGCGGCCGTCGTGGGGGAGGCCCTGCCGCAGCAGCTCATCGCCGAGGACGAGGATTTCGACGCGGGGCCGGGGCACGGTCGGCAGCTCGTCGTACCCGGCGGCGGCGGCCAGACCCAGTATCACGGGGGTGATCAGGGCGCCCGCGGGGAGCAGCAGATCGCCGCTGCGGCACTCCTGGCCGCGGGGGCGGATGTCCTGGCCGGGGCTGACGGGGTGGGCGGGGGCGGCGTACAGCCAGTCGTCGCGCGCGGTGCCGTGTTCGGTGCGCAGCACGGCGGTGGCGCCGGGCGGGACGCGGGCGCCGGTGGCGATACGGATCGCGTGGCCGTCGGGGAGCGGATCGGCCTCGGCGTGGCCGGCCAGGATCGAGCGCCCTGCGGCGGGGAGCCGCCAGGGGCCGGGGCCGGCGAGCGCCCAGCCGTCCATGGCGGAGGTGTCGAAGGACGGCAGGTCGGTGAGGGCGGTGAGGGGGGCGGCCAGGACGTGGCCGAGGGCGTCGGCGAGCGGGCGGGCCAGGGGCGCGGCCTGGGCCGCGGCCGTCCGGGGGGCGCGGGCCGCGATCGCGCGGGCGTCGGGCCAGGGGGTGCCGGGCCGGTGATGGGCGGGGGCCGGGGAGGTGGGGCCGGGGCCCCGGGGTGTCCGTGCCCGTGCCCGGTCGGTCGCTGCCGCTGTCGTCGTCGCCGTCGCTGTCGCTGTCGCTGTCGCTGTCGCTGTCGGGTCGTGGAGCACCGGGTCGGGGGATGCCGGGTCGTGGAGCGTCCGGTCTGTGGACGGCGGTTCATGCAGCGCCCCCCGGCTCCGGGATGCCGGGGCCTGGGGCGCCGCGTCCTGGGGTGTCGGGTCCCAAGGATCGGTCCACTCGGGGGGCTCGGGGCGCTCTGGGCGGCCGGAGGGCTCGGGCTGCTCGGGCCATGTCTCAGGGCGGCGCTGATACGTGCCCTGGTCCTTGGCCAGCGCCAGGGCCTCGTCGAACTCGCGGTCCAGCGCGTCGCCGCCGCGGGGCTCCCGGTCCGTCATCCCGTCGACTCGGCTTCTTCGGCCCACCGGGCGGCCAGCGCTGCCGCCTTGCCGGTGGCTGCGGCCAGCGCCTCGGGGCCGCCGCCCTGCTGGGCGGCCGCGTAGCCGACGAGGAAGGTGGTCAGCGGCGCGGCGGGCCTGGCGACGCCGTGCGCGGCGTCGCGGGCGAGGTCGAGAAGGGCGGCGGTGTCGACATCGAGGTCGATGCCCAGCTCCGCCTTGACTGCGGCGATCCATTCGTCCAACACGTGTCCATGCTCCCTGATCCGTGCGCGGGCGGTGGTGATGTCCTCCCAGGTGTCGCAGTCGAAGGAGGCGGTGGGGTGATGCAGACGGCCGAGCTTCAAGTCGGCGGTGAGCAGCCGCAGGGGCAGTCCGGCGAGGCCGCCGTGCTCCGCCGCGAGCAGGGCGATCTCCCGGCGCAGCGGCTCGGCCCGGTACGCCGCGACCAGCGGCTGCTCGCGGCCGTCCGAGTCGGTGAGCAGTATCCCTTCGGACTCGCCGAGGCCGTTGACGAGCGCCCCGACGGTCTCGCCCGTGAGGAACGGCAGATCCGCGGAGAGCAGAAGGACGACGGGCGCCGTGGTCCGGCGCAGTCCGGCGTCGACGGCCGCGACCGGCCCGCCGCCCGGCGGCTCCTCGCGGATCCAGTGCACGGGCCGCGCGGTCGGTCTGCGCGGGCCGACGACGACGGTCCGCTCGGCGCCCCGGCAGGCGTCGAGCACCCGGTCGAGCAGCGGCCGGGCGCCCACCCGCAGCGCCGGCTTGTCGGCGCCGCCCAGCCGCCGGGCGGCGCCTCCGGCCAGGATCACAGCGTCATACGTCACCCCATGAGTATGTCCCGGTGACGGCCGAGTACCGCCTCCGTCGCCACGACCTACACGGACCGCAGCAGAACCGCCGGATGTTCCACGCAGTCGGCCACATAGCGCAGGAAGCCGCCCGCGATGCCGCCGTCGCAGACCCGGTGGTCGAAGGTCAGCGACAGCTGCACCACCTGCCGGATGGCCAGCTGGTCCTGGTGCACCCACGGCTTCGCCGCTATCCGGCCGACGCCGAGCATCGCGGCCTCGGGGTGGTTGATGATCGGCGTCGAGCCGTCGACGCCGAAGACGCCGTAGTTGTTGAGCGTGAAGGTGCCTCCGGTCAGCTCGGCGGGGACGAGGGTGCCGGAGCGGGCGGCCTCGGTGAGGCGGGTCAGCTCGGCGGACAGCCCGGCCGTGTCCCGCGCGTGCGCGTCGTGCACCACGGGGACCACCAGGCCCCGGTCGGTCTGTGCGGCAAAACCGAGGTGGACATCGGAGCGGCGCGTGATCTCGCCTTCGCTGACGGTCGCGTTCAGCTCGGGGTGGCGGGCCAGGGCCGCCGTGCAGATGCGGGCTAGGAGGGCGAGCAGGGAGATCTTGGGCCCCGCCGCGTTCATGGCCGCGCGTGCGGCGAGCAGTTCCGTCGCGTCGGCGTCCACCCAGCACGTCGCGTCGGGGATCTCCCGTCGGCTGCGGGCCAGCTTCTCGGCCCCGCGTACGCCCCGCACCACGACGCGCGTCCCATCGGCCTCGCGCGGGCCCGTCCGCGAGGCGCCCGCGGCGACGGCCGCCGGAGCCGGTGCGGCCTGTACGGCCTGTGCGGTGCGCGCGGCCTCTGCGGCCTGTACGGCCTGTGCGGCCCTTTCCACGTCTGCGCGCAGGATCAGCCCGTCGGGCCCGGAGCCACGCAGCTCGCGCAGGTCCAGTCCGTGCTCGCGAGCCAGCCGCCGGACGAGCGGCGAGATGACGGAGACGGGGCCGGTCGCCGGCCGTGCCGCGCCGTTGGCCTCCGGGCCGGACCCCGGCGCGGGCGGTACGGGGTGCGCGGCGACCGGGTTGGCCGCGGCGGCCGGGCTGCTCGCGGCAACCGGGCCAGAGGTCGTTGTCGACGCGAGGCCCCCGGCCAAGCCCTCGGCAACGCCTCCGCCAACTCCCCCGACCGGGCCGGAGGCCGGGACCGGCGGGGCCGGACGGACACGGCGGCGCCGCGCGGAGGGGGCCGAGGTGCCGTAGCCGACCAGCACATTGCCGGACCCGCCCTCGGCAGCCGGAGCCCTGCCGTCAACCGCCGAGGACCCGCCCCCGACGGCCGACGCCCCACCCCCGACGGCCTGCGTCCCACCCTCCCCGGTCGGCACGGCGACCGTCAGCAGCGGCGCGCCGACCGGCAGTTCGGTCCCCTCCTCGCCGAAGCGGGCGGTCACCACCCCGCCGTACGGGCAGGGCACATCCACCAGCGCCTTGGCGGTCTCGACCTCCACGACCGGCTGGTCGACCGCGACGACCTCGCCGACCTCCACCAGCCAGCGCACGATCTCCGCCCCGGTGAGCCCTTCACCCAGATCGGGCAGGGTGAACTCGCGCACCTCCGCCATCACACCGCCCTCCCCTCGGTCCACTCCGACTCCCACTGCAGCCGGGCCACCGCGTCCAGCACCCGGTCCACGCCGGGCAGATGGTGCCGCTCCAGCATCGGCGGCGGGTAGGGGATGTCGAATCCGGCGACGCGCAGCACCGGCGCCTCCAGGTGGTGGAAGCAGCGCTCGGTGATCCGGGCGGCGATCTCCCCGCCGGGGCCGCCGAAGCCCGTGGACTCGTGGACGACGACGGCCCGCCCGGTCCGGCGGACGGAGGCGCACACCGTCTCGTCGTCGAAGGGCACCAGCGACCGCAGATCGACGACCTCCAGGTCCCAGCCCTCGGCCGAGGCCGCTTCGGCGGCCTCCAGACAGACGGGCACCGAGGGCCCGTACGAGATGAGGGTGGCGGTCCGCCCGCCGGTGGCCGGGCGCCGCACCACGGCGCGGCCGATGGGGGCGACCTCCTCGGGGTGGTCGGGGGACCACTCGGCCTTGGACCAGTAGAGCCGCTTGGGTTCGAGGAAGACGACCGGGTCGTCGGAGGCGATGGCGGCGCGCAGCAGCCCGTATGCGTCGGCGACGGTGGCCGGGGCGACCACATGGAGGCCGGGCGTCGCCATGTAGTACGCCTCGGAGGAGTCGCTGTGGTGCTCCACACCGCCGATGCCGCCGCCGTAGGGCACCCGCACGGTGATGGGCATCGGCAGGGCGCCGCGGGTGCGGTTGCGCATCCGGGAGACATGGCTGACAAGCTGCTCGAAGGACGGGTACGCGAAGGCGTCGAACTGCATCTCGACGACGGGCCGCAGCCCGTACATGGCCATGCCGACGGCGGTGCCGAGGATGCCCGCCTCCGCGAGCGGGGTGTCCGTACAGCGGTCGTCGCCGAACTCCTTGGCGAGCCCGTCGGTGATCCGGAAGACGCCGCCCAGTGTGCCGACGTCCTCGCCGAGGACGTGGACGGCCGGGTCGGCGGCCATCGCGTCGCGCAGCGCGCGGCCCAGGGCCTGGGCCATCGTGGCGGGCTTGACCGCGGTCGTCGTCATCGCTCGCCCTCCTCCGCGGCGAGCTCCGCGCGCAGCGCGTCCGCCTGCTCGCGCAGCTGGCCGGTCTTCTCGGCGTAGACATCCTCGAAGAGGTCCATCGGGTCCAGGGCCGGGTCCTGGTGCATCCGTGTCCGCAGATCGGCGGCCATCCGCTCGGCGGCGTCGCGCGCGGCCTGTACGGCCTGGTCGTCGAGCAGGCCGCGGTCGCGCATCGCTTCCGCCAGCAGGGTGATGGGGTCGTGGGCGCGCCAGGCCTCCACCTCGGCGTCGGAGCGGTAGCGGGTGGCGTCGTCGGCGTTGGTGTGGGCCTCGATGCGGTAGGTGACGGCTTCCACCAGGGTGGGGCCGCCGCCCGCGCGCGCCCGGCGGACGGCCTCGCCCAGGACCTGGTGCACGGCCACCGCGTCGTTTCCGTCGACCAGCCGGCCGGGCATGCCGTATCCGACAGCCTTATGGGCGAGGGAGGGGGCGGCGGTCTGCTTGGCGAGCGGAACGGAGATCGCGAAGCCGTTGTTCTGGATGAGGAAGACGACGGGGGCCCGCCACACCGCCGCGAAGTTCAGCGCCTCATGGAAGTCGCCCTCGCTGGTCCCGCCGTCGCCGACCAGGGCCAGCGCCACCACGTCGTCGCCCTTGAGGCGGGCGGCGTGCGCCAGGCCGACCGCATGCGGCAGCTGGGTGGCCAGCGGGGTGCACAGCGGGGCCACCCGGTGGTCGCGCGGGTCGTAGCCGGAGTGCCAGTCGCCGCGCAGCAGGGTGAGGGCATGCACCGGGTCGAGCCCGCGCACGACGGCGGCGAGGGTGTCGCGGTAGCTGGGGAAGAGCCAGTCCTGGTCGCGCAGCACAAGGCCGGCGGCGACCTGGCAGGCCTCCTGCCCGGTGGAGGAGGGGTAGACGGCGAGCCGGCCCTGCCGGGTCAGGGCGGTGGCCTGCGTGTTGTACCGGCGGCCGCGCACCAGCTCTCCGTAGAGCCGGGTCAGCAGGGCCGGGTCGATATCGGCCGCGGCATCGGTGCCCAGCAGGCGGTACGGCTCGGCATCGGGCAGCAGCGGCGCGGCGTCGACCCGCGGCTGCCAGGCGGGCGGGGGAGTAGGCCGATAGGCACCGGGCTGCTCAAGGACCGTCATGGCGCGACCTCCTGCGGGCAGAGAGCTGATGGGGCGGGCAGGCCCCTCCCTACCGATTGTTCGGTCGATGACGCATTTTGGCTACAGGCGGCCTCAGCCTGTGGACAAACGGTTCAGCAGGACATGAGATGTGGCCAGGACGTCCATGAAGGGGAGGCGGGGCGGTATGCCGGGCGAACAGATGGCCAATCCGGACGACAAACCTCCCGCCCGTCCGCTGGACTCGATCGACCGCGACATCGTGCGCATGCTCCGGGCGGACGGCCGCGCCTCGATACGCTCCGTGGCCGAGCGGGTGCACGTCTCGCGCGCCAATGCTTACGCCCGTATCAACCGCCTCATCGACGACGGGGTGATCCGCGGCTTCAGCGCCCGGGTGGACCAGGAGCGGGCCGGGCAGGGCGCGTCGGCGTACATCACGTTGAAGATCGTGCAGAACTCGTGGCGCACGGTCCGCGAACAGCTCAGGCAGCTTCCGGGCGCCGCTCATATCGCCCTGGTCAGCGGTGACTTCGATGTGCTGCTGCTGGTCCACACCGAGGACAACCGCTCACTGCGCGAGCTGGTCCTCACCCGTATCCAGGCCATACCCGAGGTGCTGAGCACGCGGACGCTGCTGGTCTTCGAGGAGACCGACCTCGACTCTGAACTCTGATATGCCCCTTTTTTGAGGCTCGGTTCTCCCCCAGCTACCGCTGGGAGGTACCCCCCGGACGAGGGCCTCAGACACGCAGGCCCGCGAAGGCCGTGCGGACCACCGCGTCGGCCACCTCGTCCGCGGTCGCGGCCCCGCCCCGGCCCGGCCGGTACCACTCCACAATCGAATTGATCATGCCGAAGAGCAGCCGGGTCGCCAGCCGGGCGTCCACGTCCGGCCGCAGGTCCCCATCCGCGACGGCCTGTTTGACCAGTTCGGCGACCTCATGGTCGAAATCCCGCCGCCGGGCCATGGCCCACCGCTCGGTGTCCGTGTTCCCGCGCACGCGCAGCAGCAGGGTGACGTACGGCAGCTCCGCCATCAGTACCTCCGTGGTGCGCCGGGTCACATGCTCCAGCCGCTCGACCGCCCGCCCGTCGCGCGCCTCCGGCTCCTGGAGGATGCCGAACAGCCCGTCGAGGGCGCGGCTTATGGCCAGCCGCAGCAGCTCTTCCTTGCCCTTGACGTGGTGGTAGATCGATGACTTGGAGATCCCGGCGGCGCGCGAAAGGTGCTCCATGGAGGTTCCGTCGTAGCCGCGCTCGTTGAACACCTCCACGGCGACCGCGAGCAGCGATTCGGGGGTGTAGGTGTCGCGCTTCGGCATGGTCATGATGAGAACTGTTCTTCTTCGGCGGCCGCGCGCCGCATCAGCGATTGGGACGGGGCGTAGCGGCCGGTGGGATAGGCCTGGTGAAGATTCAACAGGATGTCGCGCACCCAGCGCGCACCGAGCTGACTCCCCCAACGCAGCGGCCCGAGTGGGTACTTCACGCCCAGTCGCATCGCGGTGTCGATGTCCTCCGGGCTCGCCACCCGGCGCGCGGCGGCGTCCATGGCGAAATCGGCGAGCATCGCGACCGTACGGGCCACGATCATGCCGGGGACGTCCTGGATGACGCTGACCTTCTTCCCAAGCGCCTGGAGGAGCCCGGTCGCGGCCCGCACGGCCTCGGGAGAGACGGTTTCGCCGGGGGCGAGGGCCATCCGGGTGGCGGTGCGGTAGTCCAGCGCCAGGTCGAACCGGATGCACGGGACGGGGGAGGCGACGGTGGCCGACGAGCCGTCGGTGAGAGCCAGGCGGGTGCCGTCGGGCAGGGCGATGAAGCCTCCGGGCGGGGCGTCGGCGGCCGGGTCCTCCCAGGTGACCGTGATACCCGCCTCCTCGATCAGCCGCGGCAGCTCCCCCGCCGGTCCCGATCCACGCCCCGGTCCCATGTGGACGACGACCTTCTCCGGGGCCCGGCACGGCTCGGCGGTGTGCGGCTCGGGGGGCGGCGCGCCCTCGGCGTAGTCATACCAGCCCCGGCCCGCTTTACGCCCGTACAGGCCCGCGTCGACGAGCTGCCGCTGGGCGAGGGACGGGGTGAACTTCGGATCGTGGAACATCGCGTCCCACACCGACCGGGTGACGGCCTCGTTCACGTCCTGTCCGATCAGGTCGGTCAGCTCGAACGGGCCCATCGCGAACCCGCCGCACTCGCGCAGCACGGCATCGACGGTGGCCGGGGCGGCGGCGCCCTCCTCGTGGACGCGAAGGGCCTCGGCGTAGAAGGGGCGGGCGATCCGATTGACGATGAAGCCGGGGGTGTCGGCACAGCGCACCGGGGTCTTGCCCCAGGCCGCGACGGTCTCGTACGCCCGGTCGGCGGCGGCCTGGTCCGTGGCGAAGCCGCGGACCACCTCGACCAGCGGCAGCAGCGGTGCGGGGTTGAAGAAGTGCAGGCCCAGGAGGCGGCCGGGGCGGCGTAGGGCGCCCGCGACGGCGGTAACGGACAGGGAGGAGGTGTTGGTGGCGAGCAGACAGCCGTCGGAGACGACCGATTCGAGGGCGGTGAACAGCTGCTGCTTGGCACCCAGGTCCTCCAGGATCGCCTCGATCGCCAGCTCGGCGTCCGCGAGCCCGGCGAGCCCGGTGACCGGGGCGAGCCGGCCCAGGGCGGCGTCCCGGGCGGCGGGCGCGAGCCGCCCCTTGTCGACCAGCCGCTCCAGGCGGGCGGCGACGGCGTCGGCGGCCTGCGCGGCGCGGCCGGGAGCGGCGTCATAGAGCCGTACGGGGTGCCCGGCGACCAGCGCGACCTGCGCGATTCCCTGGCCCATGGTGCCGGTGCCGACCACGGCGACGGTGCCGGCGGGTTCGATCCTCCGGTCGATCGCAGTCATGCCGCTGATCCTCTCGGACGAAGTTATCCACAGGTGCGCCAGGCCCTCTCGTCCCGACCGATCGTTCGGTTACTCTAACTCTGTCGTCGTTCCCAGCTCAGCTCAATCCCAGCTCGACGAGGAGTTGGTCAGTCGTGACCGCCGGACTCACCACAGCGCAGTTGACCGAGCAGCACCGCCCCACCCTCGACCAGGCTCTGGAGGCCATCCGTACCCGTGCGTACTGGTCGCCGCACCCCGAGCACCCAAAGGCTTACGGAGGGGCCGACGCGAGCGGGCGGGAGAGCCTGAGCCCCGCCGAGGGCCAGGCGGCCTTCGACGAGCTCCGCGGCCGGCGCTTCGAGCTGGACCAGCCCGGCGCGGACGACTGGACCGCCACCGAGACCTCGCCGTACGGCATCGAGCTGGGGGTGGAGTATCCGCACCCGGACATCGAGGTGCTGCTCCCGGCGATGCGGGCCGGGATGCCGGCCTGGCGGGACGCGGGTCCCGAGGCGCGCGCCATGGTCTGCCTGGAGATCCTGGCCCGGATCAGCGCCCGCTCCCATGAGTTCGCCCATACCGTCATGCACACCAGCGGGCAGGCGTATCTGATGGCGTTCCAGGCCGGCGGGCCGCATGCCCAGGACCGCGGTCTGGAGGCGGTGGCCTATGCCTTCGCGGAGCAGACGCGCACCCCCGCCGCTGCCGAGTGGACCAAGCCGCAGGGCAAGCGCGACCCGCTGCGGCTGCGCAAGACCTTCACGGCCGTCCCCCGCGGCATCGCCCTGGTCATCGGGTGCAACACGTTCCCGACGTGGAACGGCTACCCCGGCCTGTTCGCCTCCCTGGCCACGGGAAACGCGGTATTGGTCAAGCCGCACCCCCGGGCCGTGCTGCCGCTGGCCCTGACCGTTCGGGTGGCGCGCGAGGTGCTGCGGGAAGCCGGCTTCGACCCCAATCTGGTGGCCCTGGCCGCCGAGCAGCAGGACGAGGGCCTGGCCAAGGTGCTCGCCGTGCGCCCCGAGATCCGCGTCATCGACTACACGGGCTCCACCGCCTTCGGCGACTGGCTGGAGACCCACGCCCGCCAGGCCCAGGTCTTCACCGAGAAGGCCGGGGTCAACACGGTCGTGATCGACTCCGCCGATGACTACCAGGGCATGCTGGACAATCTGGCGTTCTCCCTGTCCCTGTACTGCGGCCAGATGTGCACCACCCCGCAGAACCTGCTGATCCCCCGGGACGGCATCGCCACGGACGCGGGCCCCAAGTCGTACGACGAGGTGGTCGCCGATCTGGCGGCGGCCGTCGAGCGGCTGCTGGGCGACGACGCGCGGGCCAGTGCCCTGCTCGGCGCGATCGTGAACCCCGGGGTCAAGGAGCGGCTCGAGGCCGCCCCCGGCCTCGGCGCGACCGCCCTGGCCTCCCGCCCGGTGACCCACCCCGACTTCCCCGGCGCCACGGTCCGCACCCCCGTGATCGTCAAGGCCGACGGCGCCCGGAAGTTCTGGGAGGCGGCCGACGCGGAAGCGCCCTACCTCTCCGAATGCTTCGGCCCGGTGTCCTTCGCCGTCGCCATGGACTCCACGGCGGACGCGGTCGACCTGCTGCGCCGCACCATCCGCGACAAGGGCGCGATGACCGTCGGGGCGTACACCACCTCCCCGGACGCCGAGCGGCTGATCGAGGAGGCGTGTCTGGAGGAGTGCGCCCAGCTGTCGCTGAATCTGACCGGTGGGATCTACGTCAACCAGACGGCGGCCTTCTCGGACTTCCACGGCGCGGGCGGCAACCCTTCGGCCAACGCCACCTTGTGCGACGGGGCGTTCGTGGCCTCCCGCTTCCGCATGGTCGAGGTCCGCCGCCCGCTGTAGCGCCGCGGCGCCTCCCGCGCCCTCCGCGTCGCCGGCTCAGCCGCTCACCCGGGCTGGGCCGGTCTGGGCCGGGCCTCCCCAGTGGAACAGCGCCATGGCCACGCTGGTGGCCAGGTTGTAGCTGGACACCTGAGGCCGCATGGGGAGGGCCACCAGCCTGGTGGCCCGCTTGCGCACCTCCGGCGAGATCCCGTGCCGCTCGGATCCGAACGCGAGCAGCGCGTCATCGGGGATGGCCACGGACCGGATGTCCTCCCCCTCCGGATCCAGGGCGTACAGCGGCCCCGGCGGAAGGTCATCGCTCGCCAGCCGCTCCACCGCGGTGGCGAAGTGCAGCCCCGCACCCGACCGGACGGCGTTCGGATGCCAGGGGTCGATATCGCCGGTGGTGACCACCCCCGCGACCCCGAACCCGGCGGCGAGCCGCACCACGGCCCCCACATTCCCCAGGTTGCGCGGGTTGTCCAGCACCACGACCGGCGCCGATCTGGACGGCCCCGCCAGTTCCTCCAGATTCCCCCGCCGATCGCGCCTGACCGCCAGTGCGGCCACCTGCGTCGGATGGGCCCTCGGCACAAGGTCGCGCAGCGTCCTGGCCGACACCTCGACCAGGCGCTCCTCGATCACCGCGGTCAGGTCCCCGGCCAGGTCGTCCGCGAGAGCGAGCGCGGCGGCCTTGTCGCTCGTGACCGCGATCGGCACCTCCGCGCCGAACCGGAGCGCGTGCTTCAGCGCATGGAAGCCATCCAGCAGCACGGTCCCCGCAGCGGCCTCATGCCACCGCCGCACGGCCGTCACGGCCTCGTCGTCACCCATGCCCACAGCCTACGGTCGGCCCTCGGCGCTCTCCTCCGTCCGCTGGCGCGGCAGCCGGACCGTTTGCGCCCGAACGCGGTCGCGGACCTTGTTCGCCCGCCTCCCGACCCAGCGCAGAAAGTTCGTCGGGAGGAAGATCGCATCCGCCGCGATCATGGCCAGGGAGAAGAAGGGCAGCCCCAGCAGCACCGCGATCCCGATGTGCTCCAGCACCAGCAGCACGAGCATCACGTTCTTGACCCGCCGGTTCAGCAGCGTGAAGGGGAAGGCGACCTGCACGATGACCGTGCCGTAGGTGAGCACCATGACCACAAGGCCGCTGCCGGCCAGCACATCGGCCAGCGCGGGCCAGGGCGAGAAGTAGTCCAGGTGCAGCGGGTAGTAGAGCGCGGTGCCGTCCTGCCAGCGCGAGCCCTGGACCTTGTACCAGCCGGCGGAGGCGTAGAGCAGACAGACCTCGCCCATGATCACCAGCACGGCACCGTTGTGCACGAGGTTGGCGAGGATGTCCAGGAGAGTGCGCGGCTCGCCGGGTGCGTAGCGCCGGACGAGCCACCAGGCGCCGTGGACCGCCCACACCCCCCACAGCGCCATGGCCCAGCCGACACCGGGGAGCGGGCCGTAGTCCGACCAGTCGAGACGGGCTTCGGTGAACAACTGCGCCCACAGCAGGGCCGACCCGGTCAGCGCCCACAGCACGATCCCGGTGGTGTCGCGCGGCTCCGGCGCCCCGGGCCCGCGCCGCGCCGCGCGGCGGGCGTCCAGGGACCACACCCGCCCGCACCGGGTCAGCGTCAGATACATCGCCACCAGGTGGATGATGTTGTCGCCGCCGTCCCCCACGAAGACGCTGCGGTTCTGCAGGGAGATCACGCCGAGCATGAACAGCACGGACATGGTGCGGGTCCGCCAGCCGAGCAGGAGCAGCGCGCTGGAGACGACGGCGAGGGCGTAGACGGTGTCGAACCACAGACCGCTGTCGGACCACATGAGCGCGCTGAAGGCGCCGTTGCCCTCGATGAGCTGATGGGCCATCTCCCAGCTCCATGGGCCCTCGGGCCCGTACAGCTCCTGGCGGTGGGGCCATTCGCGCAGCAGGAACAGCAGCCAGGTGAAGGAGAAGCCGATCCGCACCACGGCGGTCTGGTACGGGCCGAGCGCCGATCCGGTGACGCGGCCGTGGGCCCGGATGACAGCTGCTTCGACGCGGGCGGCGGCCTTGGCGCGGGGCGCCGCCGGGGGCAGGGAGGGGCGGGGAGGGTGCGGGGGCAGCGGCGGCTGCGGCGGGAGGGCTGGGGTCGTCACCGGCGCTTCGCCTCCGGCAGGTCGGCGTCGGTAACCGGCCACCAGGGCAGCTCCCGGCGGATGGGACGGGTGTCGATCTTCTCCTCGCTCCACGACGGGGCGGCCAACTGCCGGGTGAGCGAACGCAGCTGGAGCCGCTGCACCGTGCCGCCGTCCTGCTTCAGGCCCAGGCGGAGTATCGCGAGCCGCCGCAGATACTGCGCCGAGAGCTGTCCGCGCAGCCCGTTCGGCCGCTCCTGGGCGTCATGCGAGAGAAGGTAGAAGTCCCAGGCGCGGCGCAGCTGGTTCTGCTGGGTGTGGCTGGGCAGCGGATTGTGCCTGATGGCCGCGCCGTCCTGGGCCGACAGATCTCGCCACCCGGTGGTCGCGGTGCCGCCCTCAGGGGTGCGGATCTCGGCGCGCACCTGGACGGCGATGTTCTGCTGGAGGGGGTTCGGGGCGAAAAGCTTCCAGTTCCGTTCGAATTCTGGATATATGTAGTCGTCTATAGCCTCGCTGTACTGCTTACTGACCGTGTTGGCCGGGGAGACGTTCAGGAAGGCCATCCCGAGGTGGACGGCCACGGCGGCCACGGTCACCGCGAGGCCCACGGCCACGACGAGCTGCGAGGGCAGCGACAGCAGGCTCCCCGCTCTCGTCTCCCTCGCTTCTTGCTCCCCTTCCTCCCCCTGCTCCCCTCTCTCCCCTTTCTCCGCGATGTGCCCCGTATCCGCCATTCCCGCCCCGATCCCGTGGTCCCCGGCCGCGCGCCGCACGCCGCGCTCTCCGCGCCTTCCGCGGCCCTTACGCCCCGGAACGGTACCGATGAGCGCGCGCAGGGCACAGCGCCCCGGAGTTATCCACAGGCTTGACACCCCACGTTCCCCCGGCACACCATTGAACCGAACGATCGGTCGGTCGGGTGCGGGCGACAGCCCGGCGGGGACGGCGAAGGGGCTTCGCATGACGACGATGGCGGCTGACGCGGAGGCGTATCAGACGGTGTTCGACGCCGCCCTGGCCACGGACGAGCGCATCGAGCCCCGCGACTGGATGCCCGACGAATACCGCGCCTCGCTGGTGAGACAGATGGCCCAGCACGCACACTCCGAGATCATCGGCATGCAGCCGGAGGCCAACTGGATCAGCCGGGCGCCCTCGCTGCGCCGCAAGGCCATCCTCATGGCCAAGGTCCAGGACGAGGCGGGACACGGCCTGTATCTCTACAGCGCCGCCGAGACCCTGGGCACCAGCCGCGACGAGCTGCTCGACAAGCTCCACTCCGGCCGCCAGAAGTACTCCTCGATCTTCAACTACCCCACCCTCACCTGGGCCGATGTGGGCGCCATCGGATGGCTGGTGGACGGCGCGGCGATCACCAACCAGGTGCCGCTGTGCCGCTGCTCCTATGGGCCGTACGCACGGGCGATGGTCCGGATCTGCAAGGAGGAGTCCTTCCACCAGCGCCAGGGCTTCGAGCTGCTGCTGACCCTGAGCCGTGGCACCGAGGCGCAGCGCGCGATGGCTCAGGACGCGGTGGACCGCTGGTGGTGGCCCTCGCTGATGATGTTCGGCCCGCCCGACGAGGCATCGGCCCACTCCGCCCAGTCCATGGCCTGGAAGATCAAGCGCCATTCGAACGACGAGCTCCGCCAGCGCTTCGTCGACATCTGCGTCCCGCAGGCCGAAGCGCTCGGCCTGGCCCTCCCCGACCCCGACCTGAGGTGGAACGAGGACCGGGGCCACTACGACTTCGGGCCGATCGACTGGGAGGAGTTCCGCGAAGTGCTCCGGGGAAACGGGCCGTGCAACACCCAGCGCATCTCCCAGCGGCGACGGGCCCATGAGGAAGGCGCCTGGGTGCGCGAGGCGGCCGCGGCGTATGCGGCCAAGCACGGAGAGGCCGGAGCATGAGCGGCGGCACCAGCGGTGAGTGGCCCCTGTGGGAAGTGTTCGTGCGCGGCAGGCGCGGCCTGTCCCACACCCACGCCGGCAGCCTGCACGCGCCGGACGCCGAGATGGCTCTGCGCAGCGCCCGCGATCTGTATACGCGCCGCTCCGAGGGCGTCTCCATCTGGGTCGTGCCGTCCGACCGGATCACCGCCTCCTCACCGGACGAGAAGGATCCGTTCTTCGAGCCGGCCGCCGACAAGGCCTACCGCCATCCGACCTTCTACGAGATCCCCGAGGGGGTGCGGCACCTGTGACCGCCGCCGCACTCGCCCTCGGCGACGACGCCCTGGTGCTCTCCCACCGGCTGGGGGAGTGGGCGGGGCACGCCCCGGTGCTGGAGGAGGAGGTCGCCCTCGCCAATATCGCCCTGGACCTGCTCGGGCAGGCGCGGGTGCTGCTCTCCCTGGCGGGCGACGAGGACGAACTGGCCTATCTGCGGGAGGAGCGCGCCTTCCGCAATGTCCAGCTCGTCGAGCAGCCCAACGGCGACTTCGCCCACACCATCGCCCGCCAGCTGTACTTCTCCACCTATCAGCAGCTGCTGTACGACCGGCTGGCGCGCGGCGACGGCCCCTTCGCCCCGCTGGCCGCCAAGGCGGTCAAGGAGGTCGCCTACCACCGCGATCACGCCGAGCACTGGACCCTGCGGCTGGGCGATGGCACCGCCGAGAGCCATGAGCGGATACGGCGCGGTCTGGAGGCGCTGTGGCGGTTCACCGGCGAGCTGTTCGAGCCGGTCGAGGGGTGCGAGGTGGACTGGACCGCCCTGCACGACGAATGGCTGGCACGGATCACGGCCGTGCTGGACCGGGCCACCCTGGCCGTGCCCGAGGGCCCGCGGCGCGGCGCCTGGGCGGCCGGCGCCGGGCGGCAGGGCGTCCACACCGAGCCGTTCGGCCGGATGCTGGCCGAAATGCAGCATCTGCACCGCAGCCACCCGGGGGCGTCATGGTGACGCCCGCGCCCGCGACCCCGCTCGAGACCCGGCTGCGCGAGCTGGCGGGTGCCGTGCCGGACCCGGAGCTGCCCATGGTGAGCCTGGCCGAGCTCGGTGTGCTGCGCGCGCTGCGCGTCATGGCGCCGGGCCGGGTCGAGGTCGAGCTGACCCCCACCTACACCGGCTGTCCCGCGCTGGAGTCGATGGCCGCGGACGTCGAACAGGTGCTGCACGACCACGGCATACCCGAGGTGACGGTCCGCACCGTCCTCTCCCCGCCCTGGTCGACGGACGAGATCAGCGCGGAAGGCCGCCGCAAGCTGGCCGAGTCCGGCATCGCACCGCCCGGCCCCCGCGCCGCGGGCGGGCCGGTCGCCGTCGACCTGACGGTGCGCTGCCCGCACTGCGGATCGACCGACACCAAGCTGCTCAGCCGCTTCTCCTCCACCTCCTGCAAGGCGCTGCGCCGCTGCGAGACCTGCCGCGAACCCTTCGACCACTTCAAGGAGTTGTGATGGCCGCCGAAGGCGTGGCGGCGCCCGTGCCCCGCCATGGCGCCTTCCATCCACTGCGGGTGATCGCGGTCGACCGGCTCACCGACGACTCGGTGGCCGTCACCCTCCAGGTCCCGCCCGCGCTGCGCGAGACCTTCCGCTTCTCTCCGGGGCAGCACATCGCGGTGCGGCGGTTCGCCGACGGCGCCCAGATACGGCGGACCTACTCGATCTGCACACCGGCGCCGGCGGCCGAGGGCCCCTCGGCCCTGCGGGTCGGGGTGCGGCTGGTCGAGGGCGGCGAGTTCTCGACGTATGCCCTCAAGGAGCTGGCGGTCGGCGAGGTCATGGAGGTGATGGCCCCGGCCGGCCGGTTCGTACTGGACCCCAGGCCCGGCCACTTCGCCGCCGTGGTCGGCGGCAGCGGCATCACCCCCGTTCTGTCCATCGCCTCGACGCTGCTCGCCCGCGAGCCCCAGGCCCGCTTCTCCTTGATCCGCGGTGACCGCACCACCGCCTCCACGATGTTCCTGGAGGAGGTCGCCGATCTGAAGGACCGCTGGCCCGGCCGGTTCCAGCTGGTGAGCGTCCTCTCCCGGGAGGAGCGGCAGGCCGGGCCGGTCTCCGGACGGCTCGACGAGGAGCGGCTGACCGGGCTGCTGCCGGCGCTGCTGCCGGTGGAGTCGGTGGACGGCTGGTTCCTGTGCGGGCCGTACGGGATGGTGCGCGGCGCCGAGCGGGCGCTGCGCGCCCTCGGGGTCGCCCGCCGCCGCATCCACCAGGAGATCTTCCATGTGGACGCCGGGGACAGCGAGGCCGTCCCCGCGGGGCCGAGCCCGACCGCGGCCCCGTCCCGCTCCATGGTGACGGCGACCCTGGACGGCCGGTCGGGCACCTGGCCGGTGCGGGAGGGCGAATCGCTGCTGGAGGCCGTGGAGCGCAACCGCCCGGACGCGCCATACGCCTGCAAGGGCGGGGTCTGCGGGACCTGCCGGGCGTTCCTGGTCTCGGGCGAGGTACGGATGGACCGGAACTTCGCGCTGGAGCCGGACGAGGTGGCGGCCGGTTATGTGCTGTCCTGTCAGTCGCACCCGGTCGACGAGCGCGTGGAGCTGGACTTCGACCGCTGAACCGCCGCAGCGCGGCCCGACGGGGTGGTCGGCGTCCCCGAAAGGGCGGGCTTGCGCGGGCGTTCCCTTCTTGTAGAACCTGTTCTATCTTGACGGGCCGTCAGACCAAGCCATGGCGCGGGAGGACGGACAGTGGACTTCACCTTCACCGAGGAGCAGCAGGCGGCCGCCGAGGCGGCGAAGGCGGTCTTCTCCTCCGCCCCGCCGGACGGGGTGCCCAGCCCCGCGCTCACGCCCGGCGCCGTCGCCGACGACCTCGACCGCCGGCTGTGGGGCAAGGCCGCCGACGCCGATCTGCTCGGACTCCTGCTGGACCCGCGGTACGGCGGAGCCGGACTGGACCCCATCGCCCTGTGCCTGGTGCTGCGCGAGGCCGGCCGGGTCCTGGCCCGTGTGCCGCTGCTGGAGTCCACCGCGGCCGCGCTCGCCGTCCAGCGGTACGGCGGGGAGGAACTGCGCGCCGCCGTGCTGCCCGGCGTCGGCCGGGGCGAGCTCGTGCTGACCGTCGCGCCCCACGGCCGCACCGGCCACGACGCGGCCGAACTCGCCGTACAGGCCCGCCAAGACAGTCGCGCTGACGGCGACGGCGGCTCCTGGGTCCTCGACGGCGCTCAGACCGCCGTGCCCTGGGCCCACAGCGCCGACCACATCCTCATCCCCGCCCACACCGAAGCGGGCCAGACGCTACTCGCGCTGGTCCCCCGCGACCTCACCGGTGTCGCCCTCAGCCCGCAGATCTCCACCAGCGGCGAACGGCTGGCCGAGATCCGCCTGGACTCCGTACGGCTGGACGGCTCAGAGGTGCTGACGGCGGACGGCGCCTGGGAGTGGCTGCGCCATCTCCTCACCACCGGCACCTGCGCGCTCGCGCTGGGGCTTGGCGAAGCGGTGCTCACCCTGACCAGCTCCTACACTAGCAAGCGCGAGCAGTTCGGCTTCCCGCTCGCCACCTTCCAAGCGGTCGCCGTCCAGGCCGCCGACCGCTATATCGATCTGCGCGCGATGGAGGCCACGCTCTGGCAGGCCGCCTGGCGGCTGGCCACGGACCGCGAGGGCGCACCGGCCGCGCCCGGGGCGCTGCCCGTCGCGGGGGATGTCGCCGTGGCCAAGATCTGGGCCGCCGAGGGGGTGCGCCGCGTCGTCCAGACCGCGCAGCATCTGCACGGCGGCTTCGGCGCGGCCACCGACTATCCGCTGCACCGCTACCACGCCTGGGCCAAACAGCTGGAGCTGTCCCTCGGCCCCGCCGCCGCCCACGAGGAGGCGCTGGGCGACCTACTCGCCGCCCATCCGCTCGGCTAGGCCAGTACACAGCGGGCCCCTGTCCGGGCGCTCGACTAGAGCACAAAGGCCCTGTCGGCCGCGGCGGTCTGCCCGCTCACCAGCGGGCGGCCCGCCGCCTGCCAGGCGAGCATGCCGCCGTCCACATTCACCGCGTCCAGACCCTGGGCGATCAGATACTGCGTCACCTGCGCCGACCGCCCGCCGACCCGGCACACCACATGCACCCGTCCGCCATCGCCCAGCGCCTCGGTCAGCTCACCGAACCGGGCCACGATCTGCCCCATGGGGATATGCAGGGCGTCCTCGGCGTGCCCTGCGGCCCACTCGTCGTCCTCCCGCACATCCAGCAGGAACCCATCGGCCGGCACCGCCGCGACCTCCACCTCGGGAAGCGGGGCAAATCCCATCACATACACCTCTCACACGACCTGGCAGCTGAGGGAAACCTACTACCGCACGAGCTCCGCCAGCTGATTCTCCTTCTCGGCGACCTTGGCCAGCAGCTGCTCGGCGATCTCGTCGAGCAGCCCGTCGGGGTCCTCCGGCGCCATCTTGATCATCGCGCCGATCGCGCCGGACTCCAGCTCGGCGGCGACCTGGGCCAGCATCTCCTTCCGCGCGGCCAGCCACTCCAGCCGGGCGTACAGCTCCTCGCTGGGGCTCCACCGGCGCTCGGGTGGCGGCGGACCGGCCGCCCACTCCTCGGCCAGCGCCCGCAGCCGCTCCTCGTCCCCGGCCGCGTACGCCGCGTTGACCCGCACGATGAACTCGCCGCGCCGCTCCCGCTCGGCTCCGTCCTCCGCCAGGTCCGGATGCGCCTTGCGGGCGAGCTCCCGGTAGATGCGGCGCGCCTCCTCGCTCGGCCGCACCCGCGGCGGCGGCTGCACCGGCTGCTCGGTGAGCATGGCCGCCCCCTCGGGCGACAGCCCATCGGAGTCGAGCCAGCCGTGGAACAGCTCCTCGACCTGCGGCATCGGCAGCACCAGCCCCCGCGCCTCCCGCGCCTTGCGGATGTCCTCGGGGTCGCCTGTGCGCGCCGCCACCGCCTCGGCGATCAGCGCGTCCAGCTCGTCGAGGCGGGAGTACATCGGCCCGAGCCGCTGGTGGTGGAGCCGGGAGAAGTTCTCCACCTCGATGCGGAAGGTCTCCACCGCGATCTCGAACTCGATCAGCGCCTGCTCCGCCGCCCGCACGGCCCGCTCAAGCCGCGCGGTGGCTTCCGCCTCCGCCGTCGCCTCGGCCTCCGCCTCCGCCTCCGCCTCCGCGTCCGTGCCCGCGTCCGACGGCACACCCGCCGCCGGCTCCGACGGCTCCTCTGATCGGGCTTCGGGCCGGGTGTGTGATCGCTCCTGCGATTCAGCCTGGGGCTCTGCCTCCGGCACCGGCTGCCGGGCCTGCTGCTGCGCTTCCGGGTTCGTCACCCGCTCACCCTACGTCCGGCAGCAATCGGGCCGGGGAGGTGTCACACCCCCAACTCGGCCGCTATCCGCCCGCCCCGCACCGCGGCGAGAAGCCGCGCATGGTCCTCCTCCGTGCGGTCCGCGTACGCCACCGCGAACTCGGCGACCGCCTCGTCCAGCTCGTCCCCCTTTCCGCAGTACCCCGACAGCAGCCGCGGGTCCACGCTGTGCGCATGCGCCCGCGCCAGCAGCGCGCCCGTCATCCGCCCGTAGTCATCCAGCTGGTCGGCCGCCAGCGCCACCGGGTCCACACTTCCCTTCCGGTTGCGGAACTGCCGCACCTGGTAGGGGCGCCCCTGGACCGTGGCCCAGCCCAGCAAAATGTCGCTGACCACCTGCATCCGCTTCTGGCCGAGCACCACCCGCCGCCCCTCATGCGCGACGGCGGACACCTCGAAGCCGGCCTGCCGCACATACGGCAGCAGCGCGGACGGCCGCGCCTCCTTGATCTGCAGCACCATCGGCTCACCTCGGTGGTCGAGCAGCAGCACCACATACGACCGCGTCCCCACGCTTCCGGTGCCCACCACCCGGAACGCCACGTCGTGCACCGCGTAACGGGCCAGCAGCGGCAGCCGGTCCTCCGGCAGCGTCCCCAGATACTCGCCCAGCGCCGACGCCACGGCCGCCGCCTCCGCGTCCGGCACCCGTCGCAGCACCGGCGGCGCGTCCACGAAGCGCCGCGCCACCGGTCGCCCGGACGGGTTCTCCCCGTCCGGCACGGCCTCCGTCGACCTGGCGGCGAACCGCGCGCTCGTGTTCCGCCGCGCCTTCTCCGAGACCCGCTGCAACGTGCCGGCCAGGTCCTTGGCGTCCGCGTGCGAGACCAACTCCTCGTCCGCGATCGCGTTCCACGCGTCGGCGGCGGGCAGCTTCGACAGCAGCCGCAGCGTGCGCCGGTAGGAGCCCACCGTGTCATGCGCCGCCGCCCGGCAGGTGTCCTCGTCCGCTCCCGCCTCCCGCCCGGCCAGCACCAGCGAGGCGGCGAGCCGCTTCACATCCCACTCCCACGGGCCGTGGATGGTCTCGTCAAAGTCGTTGAGATCGATGACCAGGCCGCCGCGGGCGTCCCCGTACAGACCGAAGTTGGCGCCGTGGGCGTCCCCGCAGAGCTGCGCGCCGACGCCGGTCACCGGCGTGGCCGCCAGATCGTGGCCCATCAGCCCGGCCGCCCCGCGCAGAAAGGAGAAGGGGGAGGCGGCCATTCGCCCGACCCGGATCGGGGTGAGCTCCGGCAGCCGCCCGGCGTTGGACCGCTCGACCGCCTCCACCGCGTCCGGCCGCCCCGCGCCCCGCGGCAGCTCGCGATGGGCCGAGCGGGGCACCCGCTCCCGCAGCGCCTTCCCTTCCTGCCGGGCCGCGCCGCTCCCCGGCCACGGGGCGAACCCCGGGACATGCGGCAGCCGCCGCACCGACTCCTCGCCGCGCTCGCCGTCCGTCATCACGCGTCCCCCGTTCAACACGCGCCCCCCATTTCCCCGCCGGCACAACCACCGGCCATGTCGCAGATATCGCAGACGTCGAAGACGACGAGACCGACAACCAGACCGGCAACCGGCCCCGGACACAGGCCCGAAGACTTCGACTGCCATGACCGTACAGCCCGCCGCGAAAACCCGTCACGGCCTGTGGATAACCTCGCCGACCGCCGCGAACGCCCTGTTCAGAACCCGCTCAGAAGGTGAGGGCCGGCTACCGGCACTCCTCGTCCTCGGCCATGTACCGCTCCGCCCACCGAGCCAGCTCGCTCAGCGCGGGCTCCAGCGCCCTGCCGCTCTCCGTCAGCCGATAGGTGACCCGCAGCGGCGGCCCCGCATCGACCTCCCGCAGCGCCAGCCCCGCCGCCACCAGTTCCGTGAGCCGGTCGGTCAGCATGCGCTCGCTGATCTTCGGGATGGCCCGCCGCAGCTCGGCGAAGTACGCGGGCCGCGTCATCAGGACGGTCACGATGAGCCCGGTCCACCGCTTGCCGAGCAGTTCGAAGACGCGGGTCATCGTCCCGTCGACCTTCATGCACGTCTTCTCGTCGTGCTCCGCGCGCCCGCCGCCACCCGCCATGGAGCACAGCGTACTGCCACTTCAACCCATACTGCGGAAAAGTAAGCTCCTGTGCTATTCATAGCTACGTAGAAATTTTTCGCACTCACCGCCGGGGCCGCCACCAAGCCGCCCCGGCACCGAGCTCCGTTATTCGGAAGGTCCTCATGCCCACGCTTCTGCACATCGACAGCTCCCTCTTCCCTGCCGACGCCTCCGCCTCCCGCGCCATCACGGCCACCTTCCGCAAGGAGTGGGAGGCCCAGCACCCCGACGGCACGGTCATCTACCGCGACCTGGCCGCCGAGCCCCTGCCGCACCTGGACGGCCTCGCCGCCGCCGCGGGCTTCACCCCCGCCGAGCAGCGCACGCCGGAGCTCGAGGCCGCCTTCGCCCTGCGGGACACCCTGGCCTCCGAGCTGGAGCGGGCCGACGCGGTCGTGATCGGCGCCCCGATGTACAACTTCACGATCCCCTCCTCCCTCAAGGCCTGGCTGGACCACGTGATCATCGCGGGCCGTACGTCGATGGCCCAGCCGTCCACCACGGCGGGCACCCCGACGGTCGTCGTCGCCAGCCGTGGCGGCGGCTACGGCCCCGGCACCCCGCGCGAGAGCTTTGAATTCGTCCTCAACTACCTGGGCAAGACGCTGACCGAAATGCTCTCCCTGGACGTCGAGTTCATCGTCCCGGAGCTGACCCTGGCCCGTACCAACCCGGCCATGGCCGACCTGGTCGACCTCTCCGACGCCTCCAAGGCCAAGGCGCACGAGGAGGCGGCCGCCAAGGCCAAGACCGTCACCGCCCGCCTCGCCGCCTGACCCGTACCGGGTACCGCACCGCTACCCCACCACCCGTCGGCTCCGGCCCGACCGCCCGGCGGGCCCAGGGCCTCCCCCGTCCGCCGACGCCGCCACGCACCGCGAGGGCTGCGACAGCGCGCAGCGGGGGAGGCCCCACTCACGGCCGTCCTGGCGGCCGGCATCGGGGTGTACGCACTGCGCCACCGGGCCGGTTCACCGAAACCGCCGTGACCTGCGGCACAGGGGAAGAGACACGCCAAAACCCGCGCACCGAAACCCGCACGCCGAAACCCACCCACCCGAAACAGCGCGCCCGAAACAGCGCACCCAAACGCGAAACGGGCCCCTCCGGCGCGACTTTCGTCACACAGGAGAGGCCCGATCCGACTGGTGCGCGAGGGGGGAGTTGAACCCCCACGCCCTTTCGGGCACTGGAACCTGAATCCAGCGCGTCTGCCTATTCCGCCACCCGCGCATGGGTGCTGCCGACCGAATCACCGCCGATTTACCGAACCGATCCTTCCGGTTTGGCCGATCTGTGCGGTGCGCCTTCCGACATCCAGAACATTAGCACGCCGTCCAGGGTGGATTCACACGCGTTCCCGACGCCCCAGCACCCGCCCGACCGGATAGCGACCCGGTTGCGGGACACTGTCATGAAGGCACCTCTACGATCCCTGTGAGAGGTGACACTGCTCCGCAGGGCCAGGAAGGGGAACCACCCGATTTCCCGACGCGTGGATACGATCAGTAAGCAGTATGAGGACGACACTGAGCACGACTGAGGAAGGAGGTGCCCCGTGGGAGTACTGAAGCGCTTCGAGCAGCGTCTCGAGGGTCTCGTGAACGGCACCTTCGCCAAGGTGTTCAAGTCAGAGGTCCAACCCGTCGAGATCGCGGGCGCGCTCCAGCGTGAGTGCGACAACAACGCCAGCATCTGGAACCGCGACCGGACCGTCGTCCCCAACGACTTCATCGTCGAACTGAGCGCGCCCGACTACGAGCGGCTGAGCCCGTACTCGGGCCAGCTCGGCGATGAGCTCGCGGGCATGGTGCGCGACTACGCCAAGCAGCAGCGCTACACGTTCATGGGCGCCATCAAGGTCCATCTGCAGAAGGCCGACGACCTCGACACCGGCCTGTACCGCGTGCGCAGCCGCACCCTGGCGTCCAGCGAGTCCCAGAGCCCGCAAGGGGGACGCGGTCCCGCCGCGCCCCAGCAGCGCCCCGGCGGCTACGGCTACCCCCCGCAGCCCGCGGGCGCACCCCCCATGCCCGCCGCGCCGCCGTCCGGCGCCCGCTCCGCGCCCCGCGCGGGCGGCCCCGGCGTCGGTGCGCAGTCGTACGGGCAGACCCGCCGGTGGATCGAGATCAACGGCACCCGCCACCAGATCTCCCGGCCCACCCTGGTCCTGGGCCGGAGCACCGACGCCGACGTGCGGATCGATGACCCCGGAGTCTCGCGCCGACACTGCGAGATCCGGGTCGGATCGCCCTCGACCATCCAGGATCTGGGCTCGACCAACGGCATCGTGGTAGACGGACAGCACACCACACGCGCTACGCTCCGCGACGGCTCGCGCATCGTCGTGGGCAGCACCACCATCGTTTACCGGCAAGCCGAAGGGTGAAGCGGGGGCAATGTCAGAGCTGACCCTCACGGTCATGCGGTTGGGTTTCCTCGCCGTACTGTGGCTGTTCGTCATCGTGGCCGTCCAGGTCATCCGTAGCGACCTGTTCGGGACCCGCGTGACCCAGCGCGGTTCGGCGCGGCGCGGGGCCCCCGACCGGCCGCAGCAGCGGCAGGCGACGCCTCCACCCCAGCGCCAGCAGCCGGCCGGCCGGGGCGCGAGCCGCGGCCGCCGCGGCGCACCCACCAAGCTGGTCGTCTCCGAGGGCACGCTCGCGGGCACCACGGTCGCCCTCCAGGGGCAGACCATCAGCCTCGGCCGGGCCCATGACTCGACCATCGTGCTGGACGACGACTACGCCTCCAGCCGGCATGCCAGGATCTACCCGGACCGCGACGGCCAGTGGATCGTCGAGGACCTCGGGTCCACCAACGGCACATATCTCGACCGGACCCGACTCACCACACCGACACCGATTCCGCTGGGCGCGCCGATCCGTATCGGCAAGACCGTCATCGAGCTGCGGAAGTAGTACGACCATGACGACCGGAGGGTGGGCAGCGTGGTTGGCAAGGGGCTGTACCCGGAGCCGACGGGCGAGGTGCGCATGAGTCTGTCACTGCGTTTCGCCGCCGGATCGCACAAAGGCATGATCCGGGAGGGCAACGAGGACTCCGGCTACGCCGGCCCCCGGCTGCTCGCCATCGCCGACGGCATGGGCGGCCAGGCCGCCGGTGAGGTCGCCAGCTCGGAAGTGATCTCCACTCTCGTCCAGCTCGACGACGACGTCCCGGGCTCGGACATCCTGACCTCCCTGGGCAGCGCCGTGCAGCGCGCCAATGACCAGTTGCGCATGATGGTCGAGGAGGATCCGCAGCTGGAGGGCATGGGCACCACGCTCACCGCCCTGCTGTGGACCGGCCAGCGGCTCGGCCTCGTCCACGTCGGCGACTCGCGCGCGTATCTGCTGCGCGACGGCGTGCTCACCCAGATCACCCAGGACCACACCTGGGTGCAGCGCCTCGTCGACGAGGGCAGGATCACCGAGGAGGAGGCGGGCACCCACCCGCAGCGCTCCCTGCTGATGCGGGCCCTGGGCAGCGGCGACCATGTCGAGCCCGATCTGTCCATCCGGGAGGTCCGGGCCGGGGACCGCTATCTGATCTGCTCCGACGGCCTGTCCGGCGTGGTCAGCCACCAGACCCTCGAGGACACCCTCGCCAGCTACCACGGCCCGCACGAGACCATTCAGGAGCTCATCCAGCTCGCGCTGCGCGGCGGCGGCCCCGACAACATCACCTGCATCGTCGCCGACGTCCTCGACGTCGACGGCAGCGACACCCTCGCCGGACAGCTCAACGACACCCCCGTCATCGTGGGCGCGGTCGCCGAGAACCAGACCTCCCTCGGGGACGGCGGCGCCGCGCACACCCCCGCGGGCCGCGCCGCGGAGCTCGGGCGCAACCGGGGGATGGCGCCGGGGGAGGCCCAGGGGGGCTTCGGCCCGCCGGGGAGCGGCGACCCGTCGCTCGGCGGCCCGCCCGAGGGCAGCTACGGGGCGTACGCGGACGGCGACTTCACCAAGAAGGGCGGCCGCAAGAAGTGGATCAAGCGGTCGCTGTACATCGCGCTGGGCCTCGCGGTGGTCGGCGGCGGCCTCTACGGCGGTTACCGCTGGACGCAGACGCAGTACTACGTGGGCGCCAACGGCGACCATGTGGCGATCTACCAGGGCATCAGCCAGGACCTCGCCTGGATCAAGCTCAACAAGGTCCATGAGGACCACCGTGAGATCGAACTCAAGTACCTACCGGTGGACCAGCGCAGCCGGGTCGAGGACACGATCGCGGTCGGCAGCCTCAACCAGGCCAAGGACAAGACCAAGGACCTGGCCACCCTCGCCAGCGCCTGCAAGAAGTCGGATGCGCAGCGCCAGGCCGAGGAGAAGCAGCAGGACCTCACCAACGGCAAGGACAAGAACAAGGACAAGGCGGCCGGTTCCGCCGGCGGCAAGGCCCAGACCGACAACGAGCTGACGACGCGCGCGGGCGAGGCCACGACGCCGCCGGCGCCGGGTGGTCAGCAGCAGCAGCAGCCGAACACGAACGACAAGGACACGAAGTCGCCGTCGTCCACGCCTTCGTCGAAGCCCTCGTCCAGCGCCACGCCCAAGCCCGGCCCCACCCTTTCCGAGGAAGAGCAGAAGTTGGTCCCACAGTGCAGCAGTGCCCAGCAGTGAAGCCGTAGGGGGCCGTTGATCCATGAGCAGTACCAGCAATACGACCACCATCAGCACGATCGGCCCGCCGAGCAGACGCAACACCGAGCTCGCGCTGCTGGTCTTCGCGGTGATCGTCCCGGTCTTCGCGTACGCCAACGCGGGCTTGGCCCTCAGTGACGAGCTGCCCTCGGGCATGCTCAGCTATGGCCTGGGCCTCGGCCTGCTCGCCGGGGTGGGCCACTTGGCGGTGCGTAAGTTCGCCCCGTACGCCGACCCGCTGCTGCTGCCGATCGCGACCCTGCTCAACGGCCTCGGCCTGGTGCTCATCTGGCGTCTCGACCAGTCCCGGCGGCTGGCCCAGCGTGCCAAGAGCATCGACCAGGTCTATTCCGCGTCGGCCCCCAATCAGCTGATCTACTCGGCGATGGCTGTGGCGCTGTTCGTGGGCGTGCTGATCTTCCTCAAGGACCACCGGATCCTCCAGCGCTACACCTACATCTCCATGGTCGGCGCGCTGATCCTGCTCATCCTCCCGGTCTTCTTCCCGCCGGTCTTCGGCGCCCGGATCTGGGTCCGGGTCGGCAGCTTCACCATCCAGCCCGCCGAGTTCGCGAAGATCATCATCGCGGTGTTCTTCTCCGGCTACCTGATGGTCAAGCGGGACGCCCTGGCCCTGGCCAGCCGCCGCTTCATGGGCCTGTACCTGCCGCGCGGCCGCGACCTGGGCCCGATCCTCGTCGTATGGGCGATGAGCATCCTCATCCTCGTCTTCGAGACCGACCTGGGCACCTCGCTGCTGTTCTTCGGCATGTTCGTCGTCATGCTGTACGTGGCCACCGAGCGCACCAGCTGGATCGTCTTCGGTCTGCTGATGTCGGCGGCCGGCGCGGTCGGCGTCGCGTCCTTCGAGCCGCACGTCAAGATCCGTGTGATGGCGTGGCTGCACCCCTTCGCCTACTACCAGGAACACCCCCCGAGCTGGGCCACCACCGACCAGATCGCCCAGGCCCTGATGTCCTTCGGCTCCGGCGGCGTCTTCGGCACCGGCCTCGGCCAGGGCGCCTCCGACCTCATCGGCTTCGCCGCCAACTCCGACTTCATCCTCGCCACCGTCGGCGAGGAGCTGGGCCTGGCCGGCACCATGGCGATCCTGCTGCTGTACGGCCTGATCGTGGAGCGCGGCGTACGCACCGCCCTCGCCGCCCGCGACCCGTTCGGCAAGCTGCTGGCCATCGGCCTGTCCGCGGCCTTCGCCATCCAGGTCTTCGTCGTCGCCGGCGGTGTGATGGGCCTGATCCCGCTGACCGGTATGACCATGCCGTTCGTCGCCTACGGCGGATCGTCCGTGCTCGCCAACTGGGCACTCATCGCGATTCTCATCAGGATCAGCGACACCGCCCGCCGCCCGGCGCCGGCCCCCGCCCCGTCCACCGACGCCGAGATGACCCAGGTGGTCCGACCGTGAACAAGCCCGTGCGCCGAATCGCGATCTTCTGCGGACTCCTCGTCTTCGCCCTGCTGCTGCGGGACAACTGGATCCAGTACGTCCAGGCCGACTCGCTCAAGAACCACAAGCACAACCACCGTGTCGACATCGCCCGCTACAGCCAGGCACGCGGCAACATCATCGTCGAGGGCGGCGACGCCATCACGGGCTCCGTCGAGACCAACGGCATCGACTACAAGTACAAGCGCACCTACAAGAACGGCGAGATGTGGGCGCCGGTCACCGGCTACGCCTCGCAGGTCTACGGCACCAACCAGCTCGAGAACCTCGAGGACGGCATCCTCACCGGCGACGACGACCGCCTCTTCTTCAACCGGACCGTCGACATGCTCACCGGCAAGGAGAAGAAGGGCGGTGACGTCATCACCACCCTGAACCCCAAGGCACAGGAAGCCGCGTTCAAGGGCCTGGGCGACAAGAAGGGCGCCGTCGCCGCGATCGACCCGCGCACCGGCAAGATCCTCGCGCTCGCCAGCACCCCCAGCTACGACCCCTCCACCATCGCGGGGGCCAGCGACAAGGACGAGGCCGCCTGGAAGGCGCTCGACAAGAAGCAGAACCCGGACGACCCGATGCTCAACCGGGCGCTGCGTCAGACCTACCCGCCGGGCTCCACCTTCAAGGTCGTCACCGCGGCCGCGGCGCTGGAGAACGACTTGTACAAGGACATCGACGAGCCCACCCGGTCGCCGCTGCCGTGGAAACTGCCGCTGTCCACCCAGAACCTGAAGAACGAGGGGAACATCCCCTGCGAGAACGCCAGCCTCCGCGTCGCCCTGCGCTACTCCTGCAACACCGTCTTCGGCAAGGTCGGTGACGACCTCCGCGTGGACAAGATGCGCGAGGAGGCCGAGAAGTTCGGCTTCAACAAGGAGCAGTTCACGCCCGTCCGCGCCGACGCCAGCGTCTACCCCGAGAAGATGGACCGGCCGTCCAACGCCCTGTCCGCCATCGGCCAGTTCGACAACCGCGCCACCCCGCTGCAGATGGCCATGGTCGCCGCCGCGGTCGCCAACGACGGCAAGCTCATGAAGCCGTACATGGTCGACAAGCTGCGCGCCCCGAACCTGAACGTCATCGAGCAGACGCAGCCCGAGCAGATGAGCACGCCGCTCTCCGAGGACAACGCCCAGAAGCTGCAGGAGATGATGGAGACGGTGGTCCAGGTCGGCACCGGAACCTCCGCCAGGATCCCGGGCGTCACGGTGGGTGGCAAGACCGGTACCGCCCAGCACGGCGTCGCCAACAGCAAGAACCCCTACGCGTGGTTCATCTCCTACGCCAAGGGCAAGGACGGCTCCTCGCCGGTCGCGGTCGCGGTCGTCATCGAGGGCTCCGACACCGTCCGCGACGACATCGCCGGCGGCAGGCTCGCCGCGCCGATCGCCAAGGACGTGATGAAGGCGGTGCTCGCCGGAGAGAAGTGACCCCGGTCACGTCCTGGTGCCGATCCCGCACGTCGCCGTACCGGTCACGTATCAAGTAGCGACCGAGACCGGGTCCGGCACGGCGTCCCGGGTACGGTATGCCCGAGCAGCACACCGCCGGGCCCCTACGGGTGCGGCCGGGAATGACGGAAGAGGGCTGGAGTAGCTATGGAAGAGCCGCGTCGCCTCGGCGGCCGGTATGAGCTGGGCTCTGTGCTCGGCCGCGGTGGCATGGCCGAGGTCTACCTCGCGCATGACACCCGCCTCGGCCGCACTGTCGCCGTGAAGACGCTCCGGGTGGATCTGGCCCGCGACCCGTCCTTCCAAGCCCGGTTCCGCCGAGAGGCCCAGTCGGCCGCCTCGCTCAACCACGCCGCGATCGTCGCGGTCTACGACACCGGCGAGGACTACGTCGACGGGGTCTCGATCCCGTACATCGTGATGGAGTACGTCGACGGATCCACCCTGCGGGAGCTGCTGCACTCCGGCAGAAAGCTGCTCCCCGAACGGTCCCTGGAGATGACCGTCGGGATTCTCCAAGCTCTGGAGTACTCGCACCGCAACGGCATCGTCCACCGCGACATCAAGCCGGCGAACGTCATGCTCACCAGGAACGGCCAGGTCAAGGTCATGGACTTCGGCATCGCCCGGGCCATGGGCGACGCCGGTATGACCATGACGCAGACCGCCGCCGTGATCGGCACCGCCCAGTACCTCTCCCCCGAGCAGGCCAAGGGCGAGACCGTCGACGCGCGCAGCGACCTCTACTCCACCGGCTGTCTGCTGTACGAGCTGCTGACCGTGCGCCCGCCGTTCATCGGCGACTCACCGGTCGCCGTCGCCTATCAGCACGTACGGGAGGAGCCACAGCCGCCGAGCACGTTCGATCCGGAGATCACCCCGGAGATGGACGCGATCGTGCTGCGGGCCCTGGTCAAGGACCCGGACTACCGCTACCAGTCCGCCGACGAGATGCGCGCCGACATCGAAGCGGCCTTGGAGGGCCAGCCCGTCGCCGCCACCGCCGCGCTGGGCGCGGTCGGCTACGGCGGCGAGGACCAGCCCACGACCATGCTGCGGTCGCAGGATGTCGGCGCCCAGACCTCGATGCTGCCGCCGATGCGCGAGGACGACGGGGGCTTCGGCTACGACGAGCGCCCCGACCGCAGGCGCGGGCCCGAGAAGAAGAGCAATCTCTCGACGATCCTGCTCGTCCTGGCCGGCATCCTGGTGCTGGTCGGAGCGATCTTCATCGGCAAGGAGATCTTCAGTGGCGGCAACAACAGCGACAACGTCGATGTTCCGCCGCTGAAGGGGCTGGCTGTCACCGAGGCCAGGCAACTGGGCGAAAACGGGGGCTTCAAGGTCAAGGCGACCCGCAGCCCCATCTTCTGCGACGAGGACAAGGGCAAGGTCTGCGAGCAGAGCGCGGAGGGCAAGAAGGCCATCGAGCGCGGCGGCACAGTCCAACTGACCCTGTCCAAGGGCCCCAAGCCCGCCGAGAAGGTCGAAGTCCCCGACGTCATCAACATCCAGTTCGAGAGCGCCAAGCAGCAGCTCGAGGCCAAGGGCTTCGAGGTCAACCAGACGACCGAGGAGTCCGACCAGACCGCGGGCAAGGTCATCGACCAGGACCCCAAGGGCGGCAAGAAGGTCGCGCCCAAGTCGACCATCACCCTGACCGTCGCCCGGCCCCAGTCGAAGATCACCGTCCCTGACGTCACCACCAAGAAGCTCGCGGACGCCACCTCCACGCTCGAGGGCGCGGGCCTGAAGGTGCAGACCACGGAGGTCGAGAACGCCGACGCCGAGGCGGGCACGGTCATCAGCCAGAACCCCCAGCCCAACGAGCAGGTCCTGCCCAACACGACCGTCACCCTGACCGTCGCCAAGGCCCCCGCGCAGCAGCAGAACGTCGCGGTGCCCCAGCTGCGCGGCCAGAAGCTCAAGGACGCCAAGAAGGCCCTCGAGGCCGCCGGCCTCACCGTCGGCACCGTCTCCGGATCGCAGAACGAGGACTCCAGGGTGCTGTTCTCCGACCCGGCGGAGGGCCAGCAGGTGCCCAAGGGCCAGGTCGTCAACCTGACCACCTTCGACAGTGGTCAGGGCAACAACGGGGGCGGTGACGGCGGCGGCGACGGCGGCACCATCCCGTTCGGCGGCCCCTCCGGCGGGCCCTAGGACGCGCGCTCCGCGCGGCAGCAGTCGCCTCGGCAAGAAGCCCCGGCGCCCGGGAATCGGGCGGCCGGGGCTTCTCCGTGGTCGGGCCCGGCGGTTAACGCAGCTCCTTGGGCGGCGTACGGTCCGCGTCGACCTTCTCCGTACGCTCCAGCTCGCCCCACACGATGTAGCGGTGGAGCGAGGTGTAGACCGGTGTGCACGTCGAGAGCGTGATGTAGCGGCCCGGCTTCGTCTTCCCCGACTCCTTGGGGACCGGGCTGAGCACCCGCACGTTGTACTTCGAGGTCTCGGACAGCTCCGCGTAGACCTTGTAGATGTACCAGACGTCCCGGGTCTCGAAGACGATCGCGTCGCCCTTGTCCAGCTTGTCGATGTTGTGGAACTTGGCGCCGTGCCCGTCCCGGTGCGCGGCCAGGGTGAAGTTGCCCTTCTTGTCCCACGGCATCGCCGACTTCACCGGCTTGGTGTAGTAGCCGGCGACGCCGTCGTTCAGCGTCTCCGTCGCCGTGCCCTTCTTGACCAGCACCTCGCCGTTGTGCATGGCCGGCACATGCAGAAAGCCGATGCCGTCCTTGGTGTCGAGCCGACCGGGCCCCTCCTGCTGCGCCCACTGCCGGCGCACCCGGTCGCCCTGCTTCTTCGCCTCGCGGTCGGCCAGCACATTCGTCCACCACAGCGAGTAGACGACGAAGAGGGCGAGGAGCACCCCCACGGTGATCAGCAGCTCGCCCAGAATGCCGACGGCCGCGGCTATCCGCCCCCGGCGGGGGCGGCCCTGCCGCGCGGGCGCGGCGGGCAGTTCGCCCGGCCGCTCGTCTTGGTCGGTCCGTGCCACCGCGTCGTACCCCTTTTCCCGGTCGTCCCGGTCTTTCTGACTGCCCCGTCGTTCCGGCCTTCCCGGCCGCGCTCGCTCACTGGACCAACGCGTCCGGCTTGCCCTTGCTCCGAGGCCGCTCGTCGACCATCTTGCCCCAGACGATCATGCGGTACTTGCTGGTGAACTCGGGGGTGCAGGTCGTCAGGGTGATGTAGCGGCCCGGTTCCGTAAAGCCCGAGCCGGGCGGCACCGGACCGATCACCCCTGTGTTCGAGGGCTGGGTCTGCGGCAGGATGCTGGTCATCTCGTAGGTGAAGAACGCGTTCTGCGTCTCCACGACGATCTTGTCGCCGGGCTTGAGGTTATTGATGTACCGGAACGGCTCACCATGGGTGTTGCGGTGCCCGGCCAGCGCGAAGTTGCCCTTCTTGTCCCACGGCATCGCGGTCTTCAGCTTGCCGCTGCCGTAGTGGCCGACCATGCCGTGGTCGAGGACCTTCTGCTTGCTGATCCCTTCGGCGATCGGGGCCTTGACGTCCAGCTTGGGGATGTAGAGGATCGCGAAGCCCTCGCCGGGCGAGAACGTACCGGGATCGCGGTTCGCCCCGCCCTCCCGATCCCACTTCTTCTGGAGGCTGTTGGCGGCGCCGTTCGCCTGCTGATGGGCCAGGATGTTGGTCCACCACAGCTGATAGGTCACGAAGAGCAGCATCAGCACGCCGACCGTGATGAACAGCTCACCGACGACACGGCTCGCGATGACGGCCGGGCTGTCCTTGCGCGCCCGGGCGGCGCGCTTGGCCTCCATACGAGTGCGGGGCTTCGCCGTCTGCGGCCCGCTTCCGGCCGGGGTAGCGGTGGCGGTGCCCGTATCGTCGCCCGCGCCCCCCGCCCCGCCGCGCGCGCGGGCTCCCCGTCTGCCGCCGCCGCGCTTGGCCGCCGCCTGAGCGGCGCGCCTGCGGGCGGCCCGGCCCCCGGGCGGCGGCTCCTGCGGGCCGTCCGGGGCAGCCGCTGCGGCGGGGTCGGCCGCGATCTGCCGCAGCAGCACCGTCTCGTCGTCGCCCGGAGGGGGAGCGGCGGCGGCCTTGGGCCCGTCGGCCGCCCCCGCCCGGACCGCGCGCAGCGCCACGGTCTCGTCGTCGCGCGCCGCCCGTCGCCTGCCTGGCGCCTGTCCGCCTGGCGTCTTTCCGCCAGGCGCCTGCCCGGTCGGCGCCTGCCCGGTCGGCGCCTGTTCCGGAGCTCCCGCCTCGGACACCCGCGGCAGTACGGCTGTCGCGTCCGCGTCGGCGGGTGTGGCCGGCCCGGCGGGTGCCGCGGGGGCGGGGCGGCGATGGCGGGCCCTTGACGGGCCTCCAGGGGGCCGCTCGGCGGCCGGGGCGGATCCAGACACGGAAGGCGCCGCCCGACCCGCCACAGGCCCGGCAGCGGGCGTTCTGGCGGCCCCTGGCAGAGGTTCGGCCATAGGCCCCGTCATGGGCCCGGTAGTACGGCCCGTCATGGGCCCCGTCGAAGGCCCCGCGGCAGGACCGGCGGTGGGCCTCGTAGCAGGCCCGGTGGCGGGCTCCGCACCGGGCCCGGTCACGGTCCCCGGTACGAGTCCGGGCGAGGATCTGGGCAGCGGATCGGTCAGGGGGTCGTCCAGCCGCTCCACCGCCGCCGCGAACGCGTCCGTGCCCCCGTAGGCGCCGGGCGGCTCATTCGGCTCGTACGGCGCGTATGGGTCGGGCTCCTGGGCGCCTTGGGGCGCGCCCTCGCGCTCGGGGCGCAGTGCGGTCACTCGCCGGCCTTACCGCCGACCGCCCCCACCACGGGGGCCAGGCCCGCCGACCGTCCCACCGCCCCCGTGTCGCCGCACTCCTCGAGCCAGTTGGCGAGCATCCGGTGCCCCCACTCGGTGAGCACCGACTCGGGATGGAACTGCACGCCCTCCACGGGCAGCCGACGGTGGCGCAGCCCCATCGCGATGCCCGTCTCCGTCCAGGCCGTGATCTCCAGCTCGTCCGGGACGGTGTCCCGTTCGACGGCCAGCGAGTGGTAGCGGGTGGCGGTGAAGGGCGACGGAAGGCCCTTGAAGACGCCGGTGCCCTCGTGCGTCACGCGCGAGGTCTTGCCGTGCAACAGCTCGGGGGCGCGCCCGACGACCCCGCCGTACGCGACGGCCATGGACTGCATCCCCAGGCAGACACCGAAGACCGGCACGCCGGTGCGCGCGCAGTGCCGCACCATGTCGACGCAGACGCCCGCCTCCTCGGGGGTGCCGGGGCCCGGGGACAGCAGGACGCCGTCGAAGCCGTCCTGGGCGTGGCCGAGGGCCACCTCGTCGTTGCGCAGCACCTCGCACTCGGCGCCGAGTTGGTAGAGGTACTGGACCAGGTTGAAGACGAAGCTGTCGTAGTTGTCGACGACCAGGATGCGCGCGCTCACCGGGGGCCCGCCATTCCCTCGTCGACCGTCACATCGCCGAACGGCAGCAGGGGCTCCGCCCACGGGAAGACGTACTGGAAGAGCACGAAGACGATCGCCAGCACCAGTACGAGCGAAATCAGCGCCCGCACCCATGCGTTGCCCGGCAGATGCCGCCAGATCCAGCCGTACATGCCATCCCTACTCACGACGAAGAAGTCGACTGCAGCACCAGAGTAAGGGGCCGGGCCCGGGGCCGGTGGGTCAGCTGAGCAAAGCTTCCGGCTTGCCTTCGGTCACTGGACGGGTGGCGTCCAGATGTGCCCAGGCGATCAGCCGATGGCTGTGCCCCCACTCCGGCTCACAGGTTGTGAGGGTCAGATAGCGGCCCGGCCCCCGGAACCCTGACGCGCGCGGCACCGGGTCGATGACGCCGACGTCGGTGGGCAGCGTGCGGTAGGGCCGCTTGTCGATGCGGTACGTGTACCAGGTCGTACCGTCGCTGAGCACTACGGCGTCGCCGGGGCGCAGCCGGGGGAAGTCCTTGAACGGGTCGCCGTAGGTGCGGCGGTGCCCGGCGACGGCGAAATTGCCCCGAGCGCCGAGCCGGGCGGTGCGGGTGTAGTGGCCAAGCCCCTTCTTCAGGGTGTCGGTCCCGGTGCCCTGAAGGACCGGCTTGGCCCAGTCGGCGCCGAAGCGGGGGATGTACATGATCGCGAATGACGCACCGTCCCGGTACGGCTCCGGCTCGGGGCGGCGGACTGCCGGGGACTCCGTCGCCTCGGCGCCCGCGACCGGGCCGGTCGCCCATCGGTCCTGGAGCCGGTCGATCTCCCCGTCCATCGCACGGTCGGCGAGGACGCCGGTCCAGTACAGGACGTAGACGACAAAGAGGACGATCAGGGTGCCCACGGTGAGGCAGATCTCACTGAGCGTCCTGACGATCAGTCGCACCCTCATCGACCGCACACCTGTCCATGTTCACCGCGCCTGTCGCGTTCTCGCGATGACGCGTTTCACCGGGGCTGGGCGTAGTGCAGGTCCACTGTGCCGGAGTAGCCGGGAAGAGTCACCCTGTCGTGCTGGGCGACTTTCCATCCGAGCCCGTACGCCTCGACATAGCTGCGGTAGTTCTCGATGGCCGGGGAGGCGGCCAGCGCGGCGCGCAGCTTGCCCCGGTCGCCGACGGCGGTGATGGTGTACGGCGGTGAGTAGACCCGGCCCTGGAGGATCAGGGTGTTGCCGACGCAGCGCACCGCGCTGGTCGAGATCAGCCGCTGGTCCATGACCTTGATCCCCCGCGCTCCGCCCTGCCACAGCGCGTTGACCACGGCTTGCAGGTCCTGCTGGTGGATGACCAGGTCGTTGGGTTGCGGCTCGGGCACTCCAGGGATCTTCGCCGTCGCGTTCGGCGGGGCGTCGGTGAGGGTGACGGAGAGCCCCGTTCCGGTGAGCTTCTGGGTGCCCGCGTCCCGTTCCAGCGCGGCGAGCCTGCGGCGCTCGGCGTCCGTGGCGCCGTTGTCGCGGCGGGCGAGGGCGTCGACCCGCGAGCGCAGCTGGGCGGTACTGTCGTCGAGCCCGGCGTTCTTGCGGCTGCGCTCCTGGATGAGGTCGGACAGCCTCAGCATCGACTCGTCGCTGCGGAGATTGGTGCCCTGCGCGGTGTCGAAGCTGGTCCAGAAGATCAGTCCGGCGAGCGCGAAAACCGCGGCGGTCAGCAGCCGGACGGGGCGGAAGGCGGGTCGGCGGGGGCCCGGGTTGGGGGTGCCGGCGGAATTGCTCAACGTACCCTTACTCCTTACGACGCCGCGGAAGGACTACGCTAACGGACGCCCCGAGTGAAGGGTCTGGTCCCCCGTCCCAGCCCCGACCCGGTGCCGTCCGTATCAATACCGCGCGGTCACGCAGCGCATCGACAGGAGAGTTCCTCGTGCCGAAGTCACGGATCCGCAAGAAGGACGACTTCACGCCGCCGCCGGCGAAGCAGGCCACTAACATCAGCCTGCACAGCGGCCGCCGGTGGGTGGCTCCGTTGATGCTGGCGATGTTCCTCATCGGCCTCGCCTGGATCGTGATGTTCTACGTGACGACCGGGGATATGCCCGTCGATTCCCTGGGCAACTGGAACATCGTGGTCGGCTTCGGCTTCATCGCCGCCGGGTTCGTGGTCTCCACTCAGTGGAAGTAGGATCGTCCCTCCGATCCTCCGCGCCCCGGTCGTCCACAGAGTTATCCACAGCCGGGGAAAACTCAGAAGATCTGTGGATAACTTCCGCCGCATTGACGCCGGTGTGATCGGCCGAACACATCCGTTCGACCGTTCACACCTGCTTCTGCCTGGGGAAACGCAGATGAGTGCGGGCCCGCACTGATGTTCTCCACAGCTTGCACAAGATCAGGCACTCGCTGTGGACAACTGTGCTGTGGATATCCCCGATACGGCCGGGGCTGCGGCAGCGGCGCTTGTGTACGGCCGGCTGCGTACGGCCGGTGCCGGCCGGTCAGCCGGTGAGCTGCACCGTCCGCAGCCACACCACCGCGACGATCGCGAGCAGCATCAGCGCGCAGGTGAGCCGCTGCACCAGCGCGCGCTTCTCGCGCGGCGCGTGCACCATCCCGTATGCCACCGCCGTGCCCACGACCAGGCCGCCGACATGGGCCTGCCAGGCGATGCCGGACCAGGCGAATGTGAAGATCAGGTTGAGCACGAGCAGCGCGATGACCGGCCGCATGTCGTAGTTGAGGCGGCGCATCAGGACCGCCGTCGCGCCGAGCAGGCCGAAGATCGCCCCGGAGGCGCCGAGCGAGGGCTGGTTCTGCGCGGCGAGCAGATACGACAGCGCGCTGCCGCCCAGCCCGGCCAGCAGATACACCGCGAGATAGCGCGCCCGGCCGAGCGCCGCCTCCAGCGGCCCGCCGAGCCACCACAGCGAAAGCATGTTGAAGGCGATGTGATACGCCTGCTGGTGCAGGAACATCGCGGTGACCAGCCGATACCACTGGCCCTCGGCAACCCCCACAAGATCGGCCGCGGTGGGGTCGTACGCCCGGCCCACCAGGTCCAGCGCGTTCACAAACCGGTCGCCGATCGCGAGCGCCACGAACCACACGGCGAGATTGAGGCCGATGAGGATCTTGGTCACCAGCCGCGGGTCCGCGGTGAGCGCGCCGCCCGCTATCGTGCGCGGCCGGGCGTCCCGCACCGGGTGCCCCGCCGGGACAGGACCGCCGGAGGAGCCCTGTCCACCACCGCGCACGCACTCCGGGCACTGGAAACCCACCGAGGCGCTGATCATGCACTCCGGGCAGATCGGCCGCTCGCAGCGGACACAGCTTATGCCGGTCTCCCGCTGCGGATGCCGATAGCAGCAGACCGCCTGGTCCTCCATCGTCTCCCCTTGCCCTGCACTCCATGCTCGCACCGGGCCCACGTGCCCGCCTGCCTGCCGTCAAGACGGACAGGCGGGGCGCGGAGTTCCCGCCACCGTTCCGGCGAGGCCCGGCGCGGGCCCGCCACGCGGCGGCAGCCGGCTGCGTCGGCATGCGGCTCCGCCGCGTGGCGATGACGGCCTCGAGGTCAGCCCTCGGTTTCAGCCCTCGCGGGTCTCCACGACGACCGACTCGATGACGACGTCGTTGAGCGGGCGGTCGGTGCGCGGGTTGGTCGAGGTGCCCGCGATCGCGTCGATGACCTTCTTGCTCGCCTCGTCGACGACCTCGCCGAAGATGGTGTGCTTACCGGTCAGCCACGCGGTCGGCGCCACGGTGATGAAGAACTGCGAGCCGTTGGTGCCCGGGCCGGCGTTGGCCATCGCCAGCAGATACGGCTTGTTGAACGCCAGGTCCGGGTGGAACTCGTCGCCGAACTCGTAGCCGGGGCCACCGGTGCCGTTGCCCAGCGGGTCACCGCCCTGGATCATGAAGCCGCTGATCACGCGGTGGAAGACGGTGCCGTCGTACAGCTTCTCCTTGGCCCGCTTGCCCGTCGCCGGGTGGGTCCACTCACGGGTGCCCTCGGCGAGCTCCACGAAGTTCTTGACCGTCTTGGGGGCGTGGTTCGGCAGCAGCCGGACCACGATGTCGCCATTGTTCGTCTTCAGGGTGGCGTAGAGCTGCTCAGCCACGATCTACCTTCCATAGTTTTCATTGCGGTCCCTTGATCCTCGCACGGACGCCGCGACGACGCGTACCCACGAAGCGGCGCGCGGCACACACGATTCATGCCGACCCGGACGGGAACCCGTACGTGCCCCGGATGCCCGGCCGCGCGTGCCCGGCATCCTGCACACAGGCATGATCGTCACAAATAGGCATGATCTTCCATGAAACGGAAAGGGGAGGATCCCGTGACCCGCATGGAGAGCGTGCGAGCCGCGACCGGCACCGCCAAGGGCAGCGTCCTGCACGCGGCGGAGGTGGTGGCGCCCTACGCCGGTACGGCCAAGGACGCCGCCACGCGCTATGCGCACACGGCTCGCGTACAGCTGGGGCCGAAGGTCTCGCACGCCGCGCACCAGGCCCGATACACCGCAGGCAGTCAGTACCACGTGCATATCGCGCCGCGGCTGACCCAGGCCCGCGGCACCCTGCCGCGCGGGGTCGACGCCGCCGCCACCCGGGCCGCCGCCCGGACCCGCAAGGCGGCGCGCCAGGCCGCCCGGTACACCGCCCCGCGCGTCCAGCACGCGGTGGCCGAGGCGCGCGCCACCGCAGGGCCGGTGTGCGAGGAGGCCGTCACCCGCAGCGCCGCGGCCCTCGCCGCCCTGCGTGACCATGTGACCGCGGCCGACATCCACAAGCTCGCCAGGCGCCGCCGCAGGAGGGACCGCACCGGCCGCATCGCCAAGCGCACCGTCTTCGTCGGCCTCGTGGGCGCGGGGATCTTCACCGCGTGGAAGTGGTGGGACAGGCAGGCCAACCCCGACTGGCTGGTCGAGCCCCCGGCGGCGACCGAGCTGAGCGGACGCGAGCCGCTGACGTCGGTGGACGGCAGCGACCAGTCCGCACTCGACCCGGAGGCGCAGAGCAAGCAGGCGAACGAGAACGATCGCTGAGCCGGGCCGGGCGCCGGGCAGCACATCCGGAAGGGCGGGAGACCACGGCGTCCCCGCCCTTCGCCATTCCCCTCCCCGCTGCCGGCCTCCCCCGGCGGTCAGTGGGCGGCGACCGGCGGTCAGTGGGCGGCGACGCGCTCGCTGTACCGGCGCCGCTCCAAGAAGATCTCCGTGAAGACGGAGACCTTGGCACGCAGCGCCCAGGGGTCGAACGGCTTGGCAATGTAGTCCACCGCACCGGCCGCGTATCCCCGGGAGGAGTGCTCCGGGTCGGCGCCCATCGCGGTCATGAAGATGATCGGGATGTCCCGGTTGCGGGGCCGCCGCTGGATATGGGCCGCGGTCTCATAGCCGTCCATCTCCGGCATCTGCACGTCCAGCAGGATCACCGCGAAGTCGTCGTGGTCGAGCAGGGCCTTGAGAGCTTCCTGTCCCGAGGACGCGGTCACCAGCTCCTGGTCCAGCTTGGCCAGCACGGCTGCCATGGCCAGCAGGTTGTTGTGCTGGTCGTCGACCACGAGGATCTTGGGACGAGGCCCCGAGCAGGGCTTGGACATCACGGGCTCCGCGGGGGCGTCGGGCACCCCGTCCGGCGCCGGGGCCGCGGCGGGGCGCTGGGACTCCACCATGGCCAGCTGCCGCTCCAGCATCTGGCAGCGGTCCTCCGCCAGTAACCCGCGCAGCCGCACATCCTCAAGCTCCTCGGTGAGGCGCTTCACCTCGCGCTGGAGCATGTCCCGTTCTTTGATCAGCTCCGCTTGGTCGGGAAGACCCAGCTCCAGCGTGTCCGCCCGGGTGCGCTCCGTCGCCCACGCCGCTTCCAGCTGGTTCAGCCGCACCTCGAGATCGGCGATCCGGTGCTGCCGGTCGAGCAGCGCCTCCCCCAGCACGTCCTCCGTCACGCTCGACGCCCTGGCCTCCCGGTCGGCGTCCGCCAGCTGATGCTGAAGGATCTCCATGGCATGACCGGGCGATCCGCTCGTATGCACCGCGGCCCGGTGCAGCTCCCGCACCAGCTCGATCGCGGCCGGGGTCGCCGCGGTGCCCCGCCGCTCGGCGAGATCGGTGAACAGGTCCTGCACGAACTCCCACGGCGGGATGCGCGTCCCGCTCAGATAGCGCGAGAGCGTGCCCGGATCGCGATACCTGCGCGCGGCATATCTGCGCACCGAGACGTCCAGCCCTTTGAACAGGTCCCGCAGCGCCAAGGCGAAATCCCGGCATTCCTGGCTCAGACCCTCACCCAAGGGCCGCAGCTCACGCATCTTGTCTCCCCGCACGGCGGATCGCGCCGACCAGACGACTCCCGGACCACATGCCCGAGTTGAGGCCAGCGTGAGGCATTTCAAAGGTGTTGCACGCGACAACGGCGAGAGCGGCAACACCGGGCAACATGTGGGAGGACAATGCCCCGGAACGGCGCTGTGGGCCCGCGCGGGCCAACCGCACCAAGGGACCCGCGGGACTTGGGCGGCAAGACAAACCGGCCAGGGCACGCATCTGGTGTCCTGGCCGGTGACGAAAGTGGAGCCTAGGAGAGTCGAACTCCTGACATCCGCCATGCAAAGACGGCGCTCTACCAACTGAGCTAAGGCCCCGTCGCCGATCAGGATACCTGGTTGTGGCCACCTTTCCCGACCGGGTATCGCTCGCGCGTACCGCCCTCCGTAGGATGCCACGCAAGATTCGCTGCAGCGAAGCGAAGGGGAGAGCGAATGGACGCAGCACAGCAGGATGCCACCGCCCGCGCACGGGAGCTGCAGCGCAGCTGGTACGGGGAACCGCTGGGGGCGCTCTTCCGCCGTCTCATCGACGACCTCGGCCTCAACCAGGCCCGCCTCGCCGCCGTCCTCGGTCTGTCCGCGCCCATGCTCTCGCAGCTGATGAGCGGCCAGCGAGCCAAGATCGGCAACCCGGCCGTCGTGCAGCGGGTACAGGCCCTGCAGGAGCTGTCGAGCCAGGCGGCGGACGGCCGGGTCAGCGCCGCCGAGGCCGCCGAGCGCATGGAGGAGATCAAGAAGTCCGCGGGGGGCTCCGTGCTGAACACCACACAGACCACGGCGAGCACCGGCGCCCCCACCGTGCGGCGCGTGGTCCGCGAGATCCAGTCGCTGCTGCGCTCGGTATCCGCCGCGGGCGACATCATCGATGCCGCCGACACCCTCGCCCCCACCCACCCGGAGCTGGCAGAGTTCCTCCGGGTGTACGGCGCCGGGCGGACCGCCGAGGCGGTCGCCCACTACGAGGCGCACCAGAACTGATGGGCTGACGGACTGCTGACGAGCCGATGAGTGGGCGGGGGCCGCGCGATGGGTGAAGTCTTCGCGGGCCGGTACGAGCTGGTCGACCCGATCGGGCGCGGTGGCGTGGGCGCTGTGTGGCGCGTCTGGGACCACCGGCGCCGCCGCTACGTCGCGGCGAAGGTGCTGCAGCAGCGCGATGCGCACACCCTGCTGCGGTTCGTACGGGAACAGGCGCTGCGTATCGACCACCCCTATGTGCTGGCACCGGCCAGCTGGGCGGCGGACGACGACAAGGTGCTGTTCACCATGGACCTGGTGGGCGGCGGCTCGTTCGCCCATCTCATCGGCGACTACGGCCCGCTGCCGCCGCGCTATGTGTGCACGCTGCTCGACCAGTTGCTCTCCGGCCTGGCGGCGGTGCACGCGGAAGGCGTGGTGCACCGCGACATCAAACCCGCGAACATCCTGCTGGAGGCCACTGGGACCGGCCGGCCGCATGTGCGGCTGTCCGACTTCGGCATTGCGCTGACAAAGGGGGAACCCCGGCTCACCGAGGCCAACTACGTGATGGGAACGCCCGGTTACTTCGCGCCCGAGCAGATGATGGGCGATGAGCCGGACTTCCCCGCCGACCTCTTCGCGGTCGGGCTGGTGGCGCTGTATCTGCTCAGCGGGCACAAACCGGACGCGGACGCCCTGATCAAGCTGTTCGAGCAGGGTGTGCCGAACGCGCCCACGGGGGTGCCCGAGCCGCTGTGGCAGGTGATCGCGAATCTGCTGCAGCCCGATCCCGAGGACCGGTTCCGCACGGCCACAGGGGCGCGCAAGGCGCTTCTCGCGGCCACCGAGATGCTGCCCGAGCCCGGCATCGACGACGAGGTGATCGAGGTCTTCGACCATCTCGGGCCGCTCCCCGAGGGGTTCGGGTCCGAGGGTCCCTTCCGGACGATCCAACGGCCGGGCGCGGACACCGAAGGCGACGCTGACACCAGCACCAGCACCAGCACCAGCACCGGCACCGGCACCGGCACCGGCACGGCCCATGCGCACAGCGGCCCGACACCCCAGCCACCGGGCCCCCAGGGGCCCAGCACGCCAACGCCGTCCGAGCCGTCCCTGCCACAACCATCCGAATCGTCCGTTTCGCAGCCGTCCGTTTCGCAGCCGTCGATGTCGGACACCGGCAGCTTCCAACTGCCGCCGCCCCAGCCCCAGACGCCACACACCGGGATACCGCAGCACCCGGCCCCACAACCGCCCCCGGCCCCCCAGCCGCCCACCGGACAGCCGCCCACCGGACAGCCGCCCACCGGACAGCCGCACACCGGCCAGAACCCGAGCGGCCAGAACCCGAGCGGCCAGCACCTCAGCGGGCAGTTCCCGAGCGGCCAGTTCCCGACCGGGCAGCCCCAAACCCCGTACCCCCCGCACGCCCCCCACACGCCGTACTCCGGCCTTCCGCAGCCGCCGGCCTCCCAGCCGGCGCCCGCACAGCCCACGACGCCTCCGCGGCCCGTACGGCCCGCACAGCCGCCGCAGGCCACGCCCGATCCGCGACAACAGCCAGGCCCCCCGCCCGCGCATACGCCTACCCCCACTCCCACTCCCACTCCGGCCACGGCTTCCGCCCCGGCGGCCCAGCGCGAATTCCCTCCTACTCGTCCATACACCGCTCCGCAGCCGCAGGTTCCCCCCACCGCCCGACGCCGCCCCGGACCGTCCCGGAAGACGACGATCGCGATCCTGATCGCCGCGGCCGTGTGCTTCGCGGTCGGCACATGGGCGTTACTGACCGCGGGCTGACCCGACGGCCACGGGCCGTGGCCACCCACCAGGCGGGCGCCGTCCGCCAAGCAGCCGCCACCCACCGCGCCGGCGCCACCTACCAGGCAGGCGGCGGCCCGTACCGCCGGTGCCTGCCCGGCCCGGATGCCGGGGCCGCGGCGGCCGGGGCCCGACGCCGGGCCGCCAGCGTCCACCCCCCGAGCCCGAGCAGCAGCAGCGCGCCGACGGCATAGCTCACATAGCCCACCAGCCGCAGCCGGCCCTTGTCCGTGTCGTCGGCCACCGCGGCCCCGGCATCATCCCCGGTGGCCGGCCCCTGGGCGGCCCCCCGCCGGTCGGCGTCCGTGAGACCGAAGCCCGCCCGGACCGCGTCCCCGTCGTAGGTCGGCCCGGCCTTCGCGGTGCCCGAGATCCGCACCCGCAGGGTGAGCGGCACCGTGTCCTTGAAGAACCGCGTGACGTCCGGATTCACCGTGACCGCCAGGTAGTACCACCCGGCGAAGCTCATCTTGCGCACGGAGTAGTCGGCCCGCGCCGAGCGGTTGCCGTACGCCACGGGAACGGTGTCCGCCTCCACCTGCGCCTTCTGCCCCTCGTAGGCCTCGAAGGAGCTCTTCTTCGTCAGGCCGCGCGCCGGGTTGAAGACCCGAAGCCCCAGCGCGTCGTTGACCCCGGCCGTCTCTCCGGTCTTCGCGGCGGACAGTTCGGCGGTGGCGTCGAGCCGCTGTCCCCAGTCGATCGGCACCCGGTAGAAGTGGGTCTCGCCCGGCCTGATCTGATCCGCCCACACCCCTGTGGACAACGGGCGCGCGTCGTTGAACCCCGTGCCGCCCGGCCGCCACCGCGCCTTGCCCTCGGGCAGCTCGGGCGGGGTGGCGCGCCAACTGTCATCCTGGGCCTGCCCGGTGTCCCCGCCCTTCACCGGCGGCTCCACCATCAGCCTGAGCTCCAGCGGCCAGCTGTCGGGGTCCTGGGAGCCGGCTCCGCGCTCCACGGTGACGACGTACCGGCCCGCCTTCCGGCAGGAGGCCACCGAGCCCGACGCGGCCTGGCGTGCCGCGTAGTCGGCGAGCGGATAGGCCACGCCGTTCGCCTCGATCTTCCGGTCGGAGCTGTCGCAGGTGGTGCCGTCGGGGCTCTCCAGCGTCACTTTGACCCGGTCCTGGTACGAGACGACGCCCGCCCCCGGCCGGGGCGCCGCGACCGCCGAGGCATACGCGCCGGACGTGGCGTCCAGCCGGACGCTGTAGTACCGCTTCTGGCCCGCCGCGATGCTGTCGACGTAGCCGAGCCCCGGCTTGAGCAGCGGGGCGCCCTCGGCGTCGTCGGTGCCGTGGATCAAGGTCCCCTCGGCCCGGTACGGCCGCGCCCCGGCGGCCCCGTCCGCGGGCGCGGCCCAGGCCTGGCCGACCGGTCCTGGCGCCGTGGCCACCGCGCACAGCGCGGCCACCGCGGCGAGGCCGGTCCTGACCTTGCTGCGGTCATCCATCGCGGGTCACTCCTCGTCGTACCGGCCGCACAGCCCGTTCAACTTTGCTTATGCAAGCATTTCATTTGCAAGAGTGAACAAAGAAGACGGTTGCCGCGAGGAGTCCCGCGACAGCCGCCAGTAAAGCCGACAGGGCCCCGACCGCTCCAGCGGTCGGGGCCCTGTACAGAGCTGTTGGTCTCACACACCCGAACCTGCGGGCACGGAGTCGGTCGCCTCCGTCCACAGATCCTGCTCGGCGCGATCCGCCTGGATCTGGCGGTACACGAGGAGCCCGCCGATGGCGGCCAGTGCGACCAGGAGAAGCTTCTTCACCGCGCTACCTCGTCTCTTTCCTTGACGTAGGGGACCTCTGGCGCCCGATGATACACACCGGCCGATACCGTTCGGTGACCTATGCCCGGCATTGGCCGACCGACAGCCGTTCATCAACTGCCCAGGCGCCGTTACGGAATCAGCCCGGACGAAGAGAAGATCTCCGTCCGGGCTGATCGCACCGGTGGGGCTAACAGGACTTGAACCTGTGGCCTCTTCCTTATCAGGGAAGCGCTCTAACCGTCTGAGCTATAGCCCCGCGCTGCACCGAAAGATTAGCGCACGACCAGCCCTGTCCCAAAATCGGTTACAGGCGGCCGCTACTCGTCCTCGGCGAGCGTGACCTCCACACCACCGACGAAGCCCGCCGACAGGTTGTAGATGAAGGCCCCCAGGGTGGCCAGCGCCGTGGCCAGCACCACATTGATCGCTGCGATGACCCCGGTGAAGGCCAGCACTCGCGGCAGCGACAGGAAGGACTCCAGGTCGAAGCCGGTGCCCTTCTTCGACTCCGTGGCCTCGCTGATCGTCCCGCCCACGGCGCTGAAGACGCCCATCCCGTCCATGACCATCCACAGCACCGCCGCGGCGACCACGGTGCAGATGCCCAGAGCGATCGCGAGCAGGAAGCTGACCTTCATCACCGACCACGGGTCCGCCCTGGCGACCCGCAGCCGCGCCTTGCGCGTACGCGGGGCCGGGCGGCCACCCGACTCGGTGCGCGGGCGGCGCACCGCGGTCTGCTGGTGCCCCGAGGCGCCCCTGGCGGCCTCGCCGGTGCTCGGCGGGGCATACGCCTGCGGCGGGTGGTACGGCTGCGCGGGCTGTGGCTGGCCCGGCCGCTCACCGGGCAGCGGGCTGCCCGAATAGCTCTCGTACGGCGGCTGCGGCTGCCTGATGTCCGTCACGGTACCCCCATGGGAGTCGGTGGAGGGGCCACGGGCGCCTGCCGAAGCGGGTGATCCGCTCCCGGCGGGTGCGGCGCCCGGCACCGGCCCATGGCCGGTATCCATTCCGCCGCCGCCCGCCGCGGGACCCGTGGCTCCACTCACGACCTACTCCTCGGTCTCGTCGGCCGGGGGCGGTGTGCCCTCGGCCGCCTCGGACGCGGCCCCCTCGGCTGCTTCGCTCACGGTCTCGGACTCTTCCTCGACCTCTTCAGCCTCACGACCGGCCTCGGCGTTCCGGGCGATACCGACGACGGCATCGCGCTTGCCCAGGTTGATCAGTTGGACGCCCATGGTGTCACGGCCCGTCTCCCTGACCTCGTTCACACGGGTACGGATTACGCCACCGCTGAGCGTGATGGCAAGGATCTCATCACTTTCCTCGACCACCAGAGCCCCGACGAGAGAACCGCGGTCCTCCACGATCTTGGCGGCCTTGATACCGAGGCCGCCACGGCCCTGGACACGGTACTCGTCGACATTCGTCCGCTTCGCGTACCCACCGTCGGTGGCGGTGAACACGAACGTACCGGGCCGGACGACATTCATCGACAAGAGCTCGTCGCCCTCGCGGAAGCTCATGCCCTTGACTCCGGAGGTCGCCCGTCCCATCGGCCGCATCGAATCATCCGTGGCCGTGAACCTGATCGACTGTGCCTTCTTGCTGATCAGCAGCAGATCGTCCTCGGCCGAAACCAGCTCGGCCCCGATCAGCTCGTCCTCCCGGCCGTCCTCCGTCTCCCGGAGGTTGATGGCGATCACACCGCCCGACCGCGGGGAGTCGTAGTCCTTGAGCGGGGTCTTCTTCACCAGGCCCGACTTCGTCGCCAGCACCAGGTACGGCGCCGCCTCGTAGTCGCGGATCGCCAGGATCTGCGCGATCTGCTCGTCCGGCTGGAACGCCAGCAGGTTCGCGACGTGCTGACCGCGCGCCTCCCGGCCCGCGTCCGGCAGCTCGTACGCCTTCGCCCGGTAGACCCGGCCCTTGTTGGTGAAGAACAACAGCCAGTGGTGGGTGGTCGAGACGAAGAAGTGGTCGACGATGTCGTCCTGCTTGAGCTTGGTGCCGCGCACACCCTTACCGCCGCGCTTCTGCGAGCGGTAGTCCTCGGTCTTCGTACGCTTCACATAGCCGCCGCGGGTGATCGTGACGACGATGTCCTCCTCGGCGATCAGGTCCTCGATGGACATGTCACCGTCGAAGGGGATCAGCTTGGTACGCCGGTCGTCGCCGTACTTCTCGACGATCGCGGTCAGCTCCTCGCTGATGATCTGCCGCTGCCGCTCGGGCGAGGCCAGGATCGCGTTGTACTCATTGATCTTGGCCTGCAGCTCGTCGTGCTCCTGGATGATCTTCTGACGCTCCAGGGCGGCGAGCCGCCGCAGCTGCATCTCCAGGATCGCGTTGGCCTGGATCTCGTCGATCGTCAGCAGGTCCATCAGGCCCCCGCGCGCGATCTCCACCGTGTCACTGCGCCGGATCAGCGCGATGACCTCGTCGATCGCGTCCAGCGCCTTGAGCAGACCGCGCAGGATGTGGGCCCGCTCCTCGGCCTTGCGCAGCCTGAAGCGCGTCCGGCGGACGATGACCTCGATCTGGTGGGTGACCCAGTTGCGGATGAAGGCGTCCAGCGAGAGGGTGCGCGGCACTCCGTCGACCAGCGCCAGCATGTTCGCGCCGAAGTTGGTCTGGAGGTCGGTGTGCTTGTAGAGGTTGTTGAGCACGACCTTGGCGACCGCGTCCCGCTTCAACACGATGACCAGGCGCTGACCGGTCCGCGAGGACGTCTCGTCGCGGACGTCCGCGATGCCGCCGATCCTGGCTTCCTTCACCAGGTCGGCGATCTTCTGCGCCAGATTGTCCGGGTTGACCTGGTACGGCAGCTCGGTGACCACCAGGCACTGACGGCCCTGGATCTCCTCGACCTCGACGACCGCGCGCATCGTGATCGAGCCGCGACCGGTGCGGTACGCCTCCTCGATGCCCTTGCGGCCGACCACCAGGGCGCCGGTGGGGAAGTCCGGGCCCTTGATCCGGTCGATGAGCGCGTCGAGCAGCTCCTCCGGTGTGGCCTCCGGGTTGGCCAGGAACCACTGGGCGCCCTCGGCCACCTCGCGGAGGTTGTGCGGCGGGATGTTGGTGGCCATGCCGACCGCGATCCCCGCCGAGCCGTTGATCAGCAGGTTCGGGAAGCGGGACGGCAGAACCGTCGGCTCCTGGTTACGCCCGTCGTAGTTGTCCTGGAAGTCGACGGTGTCCTCGTCGATGTCCCGGAGCATCTCCATGGACAGCGGCGCCATCTTGCACTCGGTGTAGCGCATGGCCGCCGCCGGGTCGTTGCCCGGGGAGCCGAAGTTGCCGTTGGAGTCGACCAGCGGCATCCGCATGGACCACGGCTGGGCCAGCCGCACCAGGGCGTCGTAGATGGACGAGTCGCCGTGCGGGTGGTACGTGCCCATCACGTCGCCGACGACGCGGGCGCACTTGTAGAAGCCCTTCTCGGGGCGGTACCCGCCGTCGTACATCGCGTACAGCACACGGCGGTGCACCGGCTTGAGGCCGTCCCGGACGTCGGGCAGCGCACGGCTCACGATCACGCTCATCGCGTAGTCGAGGTACGAGCGCTGCATCTCCGTCTCGAGGCCCACCGGCTCGACGCGGAGGGTGGTCCCCTGGGTCTGGTCTTCTGGCGTGTTCGGGGTGTTCTCGTCGGCCATTGCTGGTCAAAGTCCTTCTGTCGTCTGCGGCTGCTCGGGGCCGACTCAGATGTCGAGGAAGCGGACGTCCTTGGCGTTGCGCTGGATGAACGAGCGCCGGGCCTCGACGTCCTCGCCCATCAGGACCGAGAACAGATCGTCGGCCTGCGCGGCGTCGTCCAGGGTGACCTGGCCCAGGACGCGGTGGTCCACGTCCATGGTGGTCACGCGCAGCTCCTCGGCGTTCATCTCGCCCAGACCCTTGAAGCGCTGGACCGAGTCCTCCTTGATGCGCTTGCCCTGCTCACGGCCCGCCTGGATCAGCGCGTCCCGCTCGCGGTCCGAGTACGCGTACTCGAAGTCGTCCCGGCCCCACTTGATCTTGTAGAGCGGCGGGCGGGACAGGAAGACATGGCCCGCCTCGACCAGCGGGCGCATAAAGCGGAAGAGGAAGGTGAGCAGCAGGGTGTTGATGTGCTGGCCGTCGACGTCGGCGTCCGCCATCAGGATGATCTTGTGATAGCGGAGCTTGCTGATGTCGAAGTCCTCGTGCACACCGGTGCCGAACGCCGAGATCAGCGCCTGGACCTCGTTGTTCTGGAGGATCTTGTCGACCCGCGCCTTCTCGACGTTGAGGATCTTGCCTCGGATGGGCAGGATCGCCTGGTACTGCGGGTTACGGCCGGCCTTGGCCGAGCCGCCGGCGGAGTCACCCTCGACGATGAAGATCTCGCACTTGGACGGGTCGTTGGACTGGCAGTCGGCCAGCTTGCCCGGCAGTGACGCGGTCTCCAGCAGCCCCTTGCGGCGGGTCAGATCGCGGGCCTTACGGGCCGCGACCCGGGCCGTGGCCGCCTGGATGGACTTGCGGACGATGTCCGACGCCTCGTTGGGGTAGCGGTCGAGCCAGTCGGCCAGGTGCTCATGGACGATCTTCTGGACGAAGGTCTTCGCCTCCGTGTTGCCCAGCTTCGTCTTCGTCTGGCCCTCGAACTGCGGCTCGCCGAGCTTGACCGAGATGATCGCGGTCAGGCCCTCACGGATGTCCTCACCGGTGAGATTGTCATCCTTTTCCCGGAGCAGCTTCTTGTCCCGCGCGTACTTGTTGATCAAGTACGTCAGCGCGGCGCGGAAGCCCTCCTCGTGGGTGCCGCCCTCATGGGTGTGGATCGTGTTCGCGAAGCTGTAGACACCCTCGGTGTACTGGGTGTTCCACTGCATCGCGATCTCGACCGAGAGCATCCGCTCCTTGTCCTCGGCCTCGAAGCCGATGACTGTGGGGTGGACCAGCTCCCCCTTGCGGGAGTTCAGGTACTGCACGAAGTCGACGATGCCGCCCTCGTAGCAGTACGTCACGGAGAGCGGCTTGCCCTCCTCATCCACATGGGCCGCGCGCTCGTCCGTCAGCGAGATGGACAGGCCCTTGTTGAGGAACGCCATCTCCTGGAAGCGCCGCGACAGCGTCTCGAAGGAGTACTCGGTCGTCTCGAAGACATCCGGATCGGCCCAGAAGGTGACCGTCGTACCGGTCTCCGTGACCTGCTCGTTCTTGGCCAGCGGCGCGGTGGGCACGCCAAGCTTGTAGTCCTGGGTCCAGCGGTAGCCGTCCCGCTTGACCTCGACCGAGACCTTCGTCGACAGCGCGTTGACCACGGAGACGCCGACGCCGTGCAGACCGCCGGAGACGGCGTAGCCGCCGCCGCCGAACTTGCCACCCGCGTGCAGCACGGTCAGCACGACCTCGACGGCCGGTTTCTTCTCCACCGGATGCAGGTCGACCGGGATACCGCGGCCGTTGTCGACCACGCGGACCCCGCCATCGGCCAGGATCGTCACCTCGATGGTGTCCGCGTGACCGGCCAGGGCCTCGTCCACGGAGTTGTCCACCACCTCTTGGACAAGGTGGTGGAGGCCGCGCTCACCGGTGGAACCGATGTACATACCGGGTCGCTTGCGGACCGCGTCCAGGCCCTCCAGGACGGTGATCGCACTGGCGTCATAGGACGGCGGGGCCAGAGCCCCGTCGACGTCCTCGGACGGGATCTCGGACGGGATGTTCTCGTTGGGGTTGCCGGAATCGGCCACGAAGCGCCCTTTCTGGCACAGCACGAGCCGTCTCCGGGGCAGGCGGGAGCGGCTGCGTCGTTCAACATGTGTCCGCGAGCGCTCGGTGCGCAAGCGGCGACGGTGTACGCGCCCAGTCTACCGGTAGCGCCGACAAGAATGGGGGCTTGCCGGTGCCTGAGTACGCATGTGCCGCCCTGAACCGGTCGCCACCGACTCCCCATATCTGGGGACGGGGTTTAAGAGGCTCACACCGCCACTCAGCGCTTCGGGTCGTCAACCACCGGCAACCATGACAGACGCCCCAGCGGCCACCCCCTTCACGGCCGCCCCGCCACCTGCGCACCGGGGGCGCACGGAGGGCTGTCTCAGCCGTAGGTGTCGCCTGGGCCCGCGCTGCCGGGGGCGCGCAGCGATCCATAACGGCGGGCCGGGCCGCCCGGGCCCAAGACCTTGATCAGCTTGACCGTGCCCTGGCCGAGGTCCGCGTTGAGCCGGGCCACCAGCTGCGGGGCCAGCAGCCGCAGCTGGGTCGCCCACGCCGTCGAATCGCACCGCACCGTCAGCACCCGAGCTTCCTCGTCGTACCGCTGCGGCTCGCAGTGCTGCGCCACCTCCGGCCCCACCATCTGGGGCCAGCGGCCCATCACCCCGCCCACCGCGGCCGGGGTCTCCCAGCCCCGCTCGGTGATCAGCCGGTTGATCGCGGCACCGAGCGGCAGCGGATCGCGCCCGTCGGCGCGCGCGCCGGAGCGCAAGCCCCCTCGGCGCGCCTGCTTCTTCTGCTGCGCCGCCGCACCACGGGCGCGCGCCTGCTCCTTGGCGGCGCGCAGCGCCACCCGCGCCAGGTCGACCCCCGAGGGCTCCGGTGGGGTGGGCGGCTGTGCGGGCTGCTCGGTCACAGAGGCCGCACCTCCCCTTCGGACACCGCGTAGCGGGCGCCCGCCAGCACCCCGGGGACGTCGTCCTCCACGGCCGCCGTCACCAGCACCTGCTCGCCGGGCGCGACCAGCTCGGCCAACCGCTCCCGGCGCCGCTCGTCGAGCTCCGCGAAGACGTCGTCCAGCACCAGCACCGGCTCGCCCGCCCGCCGGACCGCCCCGGCCTCACCGCCCCCGCCGGCCTCGGCTGCCTCGGCGGAAGGCCCGCCCGGCGCCCATGAGATGTCCGCGCGCAGCAGGTCGTACGAGGCCAGGCGCAGGGCCAGCGCATACGACCAGGACTCGCCATGGCTCGCATAGCCCTTCGCCGGAAGCTCTCCGAGCCGCAGGATCAGATCGTCGCGGTGCGGGCCGACCAGCGTCACCCCGCGCTCGATCTCCTGCTTACGGGCGGCGGTGAGCGCGGCCGAAAGCTGCTCGTACAGCTCCTCGCGGGTGCCCGCGGCCGCCAGGCCGTCGCCCATGGAGCTGCGGTAGTCAAAACCGATCGGGCCGCCGCCCGGCGCCAGTTGCTCATACGCCTTGTCGGTCAGCGGCTGCAGCGCGGCGATCAGATCGAGGCGCTGGGCGAGCAATTCCGCACCGGCGCGCGCCAGATGCTGGTCCCATACGTCGAGAGTGGACAGCGCCCCGTCGCCCCCGGAACCGCGGCCGCCGCCGTGACGCCGGGCCAACGCGGCGGTCTTGAGCAGGGTGTTGCGCTGCTTGAGCACCCGCTCGTAGTCGGCGCGGACCCCGGCCATGCGCGGTGAGCGCGCGGTGACCAGCTCGTCCAGGAAGCGCCGGCGCTCCCCGGGATCTCCCTTGACCAGGGCCAGGTCCTCGGGCGCGAACAGGACAGTGCGCAGGATGCCAAGCACATCGCGCGGTCTGACCTGCGAGGATCTATTGATTCTGGCGCGGTTGGCCTTACCGGGGTTCAGCTCCAGCTCGACCAGCTGCTGCCGGTCGCCCTCGACGATCGCGGCCCGCACGATCGCCCGGTCCGCGCCCATCCGCACCAGCGGAGCGTCGGCGGAGACGCGATGGCTGCTGAGCGTGGCCACATAGCCGACGGCCTCGACGAGGTTGGTCTTCCCCTGGCCGTTGGGGCCCACAAAAGCCGTGACGCCCGGACCGAGAGCGACCTCGGCCCGGGCGTATGAGCGGAAGTCGGCGAGCGACAGATGCGTTACATGCATGGTGGCGCGCCGACCTCCCCCGGCGGCTCCCTTACGGGGGCTGGTTACTTCTTGTTCTCGACCGCGTGGCCGCCGAACTGGTTGCGCAGTGCGGCGATCATCTTCATCTGCGGGGAGTCGTCCTGGCGGGACGCGAACCGGGCGAAGAGCGAGGCCGTGATGGCGGGCAGCGGCACGGCGTTGTCGATGGCCGCCTCGACGGTCCAGCGGCCCTCGCCGGAGTCCTCCGCGTAGCCCCGCAGCTTCTCCAAGTGCTCGTCGTCGTCCAGGGCGTTGACCGCGAGGTCCAGCAGCCAGGAGCGGATGACGGTGCCCTCCTGCCAGGAGCGGAAGACCTCGCGGACGTCGGTGACCGAGTCCACGGCCTCCAGCAGCTCCCAGCCCTCGGCGTAGGCCTGCATCATCGCGTACTCGATGCCGTTGTGGACCATCTTCGCGAAATGGCCGGCACCGACCCGCCCGGCGTGGACCGCCCCGAAGTCGCCCTCGGGCTTGAGCGCATCGAAGATCGGCTGGACCCGCGCCACATGCTCGGCCGCGCCGCCGTACATCAGCGCATAGCCGTTCTCCAGGCCCCAGACGCCGCCGGAGACGCCGCAGTCGACAAAGCCGATGCCCTTGGCGTTCAGCTGCTCGGCGTGCCGCTCGTCGTCGGTCCAGCGGGAGTTGCCACCGTCGACCACGATGTCGCCCGGCGACAGCAGCTCGGCCAGCTCCTCGATGGTGGTCTGGGTCGCGATGCCGGCCGGCACCATGATCCACACCACACGCGGTCCCTTGAGCTTGTCCACAAGGTCGCCGAGGCTGTGGACGTCGGCGAGGTCCGGGTTGCGGTCGTACCCGATGACGGTGTGACCTGCGCGGCGAATGCGCTCGCGCATATTGCCGCCCATCTTGCCGAGACCGACGAGACCGAGCTCCATCAGTGATCCTTTATGCCGTAGTCATTGCGTTTCGCACCTGAGTCCGAGCCTACGCCCAGGGGTTGTCGCTCAACTGTGGGCCACACCCGCTCATCCGCTGAGCCGCACCGGCATGATCAGGTACTTGTACGCCTCGTCCGCCTCGGCGTCCATGGCCGGCTTGCCACTGAGCAGAGCGGGCTTGGTCGAGGTGGTGAACGACAGCTGGGCGACCGGGGAATCGATCGCGCTCAGCCCGTCCAGCAGGAAGGTCGGGTTGAAGGCGATCGAGATGTCGTCGCCTTCGAGCTGGGCGTCGACGCGCTCCACAGCCTGTGCGTCGTCGCTCGACCCGGCCTCCAGGATCAGCACGCCCTGCTCGAAGGTGAGCCGGACCGGGGTGTTGCGCTCGGCGACCAGGGCGACGCGCTTGACCGCCTCCACGAACGGAGCGGTCTCGATCACCGCGACGGAGTTGAACTCGGTCGGGAAGAGCGTGCGGTACTTGGGGAGGTCGCCTTCGAGCAGCCGGGTCGTGGTGCGGCGCCCGGCGCCCTCGAAGCCGATCAGACCCTCCCCGGCGCCCGAGCCGGACAGGGCGAGAGCCACGGTGTCACCGCTGGTCAGCGACTTGGCGGTGTCCAGGAGCGTCTTGGCAGGCACCAGCGCGACCGCGGAGATGTCGGGCGTCTCGGGCTTCCACAGGAACTCGCGGACCGCGAAGCGGTAGCGGTCGGTGGAGGCCAGCGTGACCGTGTCGCCCTCGATCTCGATCCGCACACCGGTGAGCACCGGCAGGGTGTCGTCGCGGCCGGCCGCGATGGCCACCTGGGCAGCGGCGGAGGCGAAGACATCGCCGGGCACGGTGCCGGTCGCCGTCGGCATCTGCGGCAGGGCGGGGTACTCCTCCACAGGCAGGGTGTGGAGTGTGAATCGCGAGGAGCCGCAGACGACGGTCACCCGCACACCGTCAGTGGAGATCTCCACAGGACGGTTGGGGAGGGCACGGCAGATGTCGGCGAGCAGGCGGCCGGAGACCAGGACCGTGCCGTCGTCCTCCACATCGGCTTCCACCGACACCCGGGCCGAGACCTCGTAGTCGAAACCGGAGAGGCTGAGGGTGCTCTCCTCCGCCTTCAGCAGCAGCCCCGCGAGGACGGGCACCGGCGGACGGGCCGGAAGGCTGCGGGCCGCCCAGGCCACTGCCTCCGCGAGTACATCGCGCTCCACCCGGATCTTCACCGGAACCGCCTCCTGCTGTTGCTGGCTCGCCCTGCTGGCCTTCGTCGTCGGCGCAATCGCCGGAGACCAGTCTGACGTACGCCGCCGACAGTCGGTGCGGCTCGGGGTCAAATCGGCGCCCAGGGTGTCGGGCGGCTCGGAGCCCGGTTGTGCACAGGCCCCACTTCGAAACGAATTTCTCGCTCTAACTAAGTGGTCGTAGTAGTAGGGCCTGTGGAAACCGTGGACAACTGACTTCTCGCAGGTCAGCATCAGTTTTTTATCCACCGGGCCTGTGGGCGACGGCAGTGGACAAACAGGCTCTGCTGTGGATGCCGCCGAGTTCTGCACACTCGATGCACAGGCGAGCCCCGGTTCTCCCCAGCTGTGTCCCCAGTTTTACCCACCTTCCCCACAGCCCAACCCGGCTCATTGGTGTGACGCCTTTCACTCGTCTCGGTGACCACGCCCGTTTCCTTGCCGAACAGTGGATGAGGGTGTGGAGAAGCTGTGGGTGATGGGGCCTCGGCTGTGGGCGGGCGGTGGACAACGCGGAGGCCGCCCTGTGGGTAACTCCGTCGTCCACAGTCTGTGGACTGTTGATTGTCACAATTCCACACCCCCCTGACCTCCTTCGATGTCCCGTCGGCGGCCGCCCCTGTGGACACAGTCTGGACAGTCGGGACATCCCCAGGGTGTGGATGGTGGATTGGCCGCTGACCTGTGGAGAAGCGGCCTCCGAGGGCATGGAATCGAACAGGCCGTCCGCGTCGCCGGGGCGCGGACGGCTGGGCCGGGGCTGCCGTCGGGCGGAGCGGAGCCCGGCCGGGGCGGCTCCGGAGCGACGAAACGGGCCCGGAAACGACGAAGGGCGCTTGCGGGAGTCGTTCCTCCCCAAGCGCCCTGGACGCGGAATCCGGCGCGAGAGCCGCGCCGTGCGCCGCGTCAGCCGTTCTTGATGCGGTTGGTCAGCTCGGTGACCTGGTTGTAGATGGAGCGCCGCTCGGCCATCAGCGCCCGGATCTTGCGGTCGGCGTGCATGACAGTTGTATGGTCCCGGCCGCCGAACTGCGCCCCGATCTTGGGCAGCGACAGATCGGTCAGCTCACGGCACAGATACATCGCGATCTGCCGCGCGGTGACCAGCACCCGGCTGCGCGAGGCACCGCACAGATCGTCGACCGTATGCCCGAAGTAGTCGGCGGTCGCGGCCATGATCGCGGTGGCGGTGATCTCCGGGGCCGCGTCCTCGCCGCCGGGGATCAGGTCCTTCAGCACGATCTCGGTCAGGCCGAGGTCCACCGGCTGCCGGTTCAGGCTGGCGAAGGCCGTGACCCGGATCAGCGCCCCCTCCAGCTCGCGGATATTGCGCGAGATACGGGACGCGATGAACTCCAGCACCTCCGGCGGCGCGTTCAGCTGCTCCTGCACCGCCTTCTTGCGCAGGATCGCGATCCGCGTCTCCAGCTCCGGCGGCTGCACATCGGTGATCAGGCCCCACTCGAAGCGGTTGCGGAGCCGGTCCTCCAGGGTCACCAGCTGCTTGGGCGGCCGGTCGGAGGACAGCACGATCTGCTTGTTCGCGTTGTGGAGCGTGTTGAAGGTGTGGAAGAACTCCTCCTGCGTCGACTCCTTGCTCGCGAGGAACTGGATGTCGTCGACCAGAAGGATGTCCATGTCGCGGTAGCGCTTGCGGAACGCGTCCGCCTTGCCGTCGCGGATGGAGTTGATGAACTCGTTGGTGAACTCCTCGGAGCTCACATAGCGCACCCGCGTCCCCGGGTAGAGGCTGCGCGCATAGTGCCCGATCGCATGCAGCAGGTGGGTCTTGCCGAGCCCGGACTCCCCGTAGATGAACAAGGGGTTGTACGCCTTGGCGGGCGCCTCGGCGACCGCGACCGCCGCGGCGTGCGCGAAGCGGTTCGATGCGCCGATGACGAAGGTGTCGAAGAGGTACTTCGGGTTCAGGCGCGCGGTCGGCTCACCGGGGCCGGGCGCGGGCGCCGGCTGCGCGGCGAGCGGGCCGGGGGCACCGGTCTGCGAGGGCAGCACGGGCGGGCCGCCGCGGGAACGATCCAGCGGGTCGGGGAGCTCCCGGCGCGGCTGCTCGTAGGGCGACCGATCGGGCCCTGGGCCGGAACCCGGGCCAGGGCCGGGCCCTGGCCGCTCCGCGCCCGCGCCCCGGTAGTCCGAGTGCGGCTGCTGATCGTAGAGCTGCTGGTCATAGCCGGGCTGGGGACGTTGGGTGGCGTACGGGTCGCTCTCGGGGAAGCCGCCGAGCCGGGGCTGCTGCCAGCCGTAGTCGTCGCGCGGCCGGGGCCAGGCGCCGGGCTCGGGCCGGTGCTGGTCATAGCCGGGGTAGGCGGGGCGGGCCGTCGGCAGCTCATCGCCCGCCGGACGGCCGTATCCGTCCCGGCTGCCATAGCTGTCGCGGTTGTCGTAGCCCTCGTAGGCGTCGCGACTCTCATACGAGTCACGATTCTCGTAAGAGTCCCGACTTTCGCGGGTGTCGCGACTTTCGTAGGTGTCGCGCTGTGGCTGTTGCGGGACCATCGGCTCGCCGGCGGAGTCGTCGACGGTGATCGCGATCCGGATCGGGCGGCCGCACTCGCGGCTGAGCGTTTCGCTGACGATCGGGGCCAGCCGGCCCTCCAGAACGCCCTTGGCGAATTCATTGGGCACGGCCAGCAGCGCGGTGTCGGCGACGAGGGCGAGCGGCTGGCACCGCTTGATCCAATGTTCGTCCTTGGCCTCGACGCCTTGTCCGCCCTGGCCCGCGCCCTCTCCGAGCAGCCGCTCGAGCACACGTGGCCACACTGCGGCAAGATCGGCGGGTACGTCAGCCACAGGGCACGCTCTCTCACTCGCTGGGTGGGGGGACGCCGACAGGTCCCACGAATATGCGGTTCTCGGGACGGGCGGGAAGGAATCGGAGCCCAGCCACGGTAGTCAGGCCGGGGTGTGCGGTTCAAGTCGTTGTCCACAGGGTGTGTACAAATGTGCCATGCGATGTCGCCCCGCGTTCCCTTGCCCCGGGCACAAAGGGTCCGCGTCTTCGCGGGGCGCCACCCGGCCGCGCCACCGAGCGGTGCCGGTTTGACCGGATGGCGTAATCGCGCGTACCGTAACCAGGTCGAGTTGTCGATGGCTGCTGCCGCCTGCCTCCGATGGGCAAGGGTCGCGGACCCCAGGTCCGGCGATTATGAAGCGGTGCACTCGGGCGTATTGCGAGCTACTCGTGGGCGCACGGTGACAGCCAGGCGATGTCCCGCCACCACCCGATTCATTTCTGGAGCCCCCGAGTGAGCAAGCGCACCTTCCAGCCGAACAACCGCCGCCGCGCGAAGACCCACGGCTTCCGGCTGCGTATGCGTACCCGTGCCGGCCGCGCGATTCTCGCGTCCCGCCGTAGCAAGGGTCGCGCCCGTCTGTCGGCCTGAGCAGCCTGACCCAAGGTCCATGACGTGCTGCCTACCGAAAAACGGCTGAGGCGGCGCGAGGACTTTGCAGCCGCGGTACGCCGAGGGCGCCGGGCCGGACGCCCACTCCTCGTCGTGCACTATCGCAGCGGCCTTGCCAGCGGTGAAACGGACCCGCACGCACCTGGGGAGAGTGCTCCCCCTGCGCGTGCGGGTTTCGTCGTAAGCAAGGCGGTCGGCGGTGCCGTCGTACGCAACCTGGTGAAGCGGAGGCTGCGCCATCTCATGCGCGACCGCCTCGAGCTTTTTCCCGCAGGTAGCCTTGTGGTCGTACGGGCGCTGCCCGGTGCGGGCGAAGCGGGCCACGACCAGCTGGCCCGTGACCTCGACACCGCAGTGCGGCGGCTACTGGGAGGGGTGCCGCGATGAAGTACCCGCTGCTGTGGTTGATCAAGCTGTACCAGTGGACCATCAGCCCGATGCTGGGACCGGTCTGCAAGTACTACCCGTCGTGCTCACACTACGGCTACACGGCCATTGACCGGCACGGCGCGGTGAAAGGAACGGCGCTGACGGCGTGGCGCATCTTGCGCTGCAACCCGTGGTCGCTCGGTGGCGTCGACCACGTTCCTCCCCGGAAGCGCCCGGTCTGGCACCAGCGGCTGCGCAACCGCCTCGGCGGGCACTCCGCCGGGGAGCCTGCCCCACAGCCCGAGACCCAGCCCAACGCCCAAGGAGCCTGATTCGTGGACACGATCCTCGGTCCTCTTTATGACGTAGTTTCCTGGATCATCGTCCAGTTCCACGCGTTCTACAGCCTCATCTTCGACCGGGACAGTGGCTGGGCGTGGGGTCTGTCCATCGTTTCGCTGGTGGTACTGATCCGTATCTGCCTGATCCCGCTCTTCGTGAAGCAGATCAAGGCGACGCGGAACATGCAGGCGCTCCAGCCGAAGATGAAGGCGATCCAGGAGCGCTACAAGAGCGACCGGCAGCGCCAGTCCGAAGAGATGATGAAGCTCTACAAGGAGACGGGTACCAACCCGCTCTCGAGCTGTCTCCCGATTCTGGCGCAGTCGCCGTTCTTCATCTCGCTGTACCAGGTCCTGAACCACATCGCGAACAACCGCACGGTCGGTTTCATCGACCAGTCGCTGCTGGACAGCGCCCGTCAGGCGCATATTTTCGGCGCCCCGCTGTCCGTGAAGTTCATGTCGTCCGCCTCGAAGGTCGAGTCCCTCGGCGCCTCGCTGACGGACGTCCGGGTCGTGACGGTCGTCATGATCGTCCTGATGTCGGCGTCGCAGTTCTTCACCCAGCGCCAGCTGATGACCAAGAACGTCGACCTGACGGTGAAGACGCCGTTCATGCAGCAGCAGAAGATGCTGATGTACGTCTTCCCGGTCATGTTCGCCGTCTTCGGCATCAACTTCCCCGTCGGTGTCCTCGTCTACTGGCTGACCACCAACGTGTGGACCATGGGTCAGCAGATGTTCGTCATCCGCCGCAACCCGACCCCCGGCAGCGTCGCCTACAAGGCTCGCCAGGAGCGGCTGCGGGCGAAGGGGAAGATCAAGGAAGAGCCGGCCGAGGTCGAGGCCAAGAAGGCGGCCGAGACGGCTCGTGCGAACCGGCAGCAGCCCAAGCGGCAGAGCAAGTCGCAGCGGCAGTCGGGTGGCACGGGCCACGCCAGGGCGCAGTCCCAGCCGCAGGTCGCCAAGACCTCGCTGGACAAGTCCGACTCGGAGGAGTCGGGCTCGGAGAAGCAGCAGCCCAGCGTGGCGCAGAAGAAGGGCGCGCAGGGCGGTAAGCCGGCCGGCGGCTCGGCTTCCGGCTCCTCCCGCACCGCCAAGTCCGGGCAGCGCAAGGGCCAGCAGCGCCCCAAGCACCCGTCCAAGAAGTAAGAAGGAGTCCATCCGTGACGGAAGGCACCACCCCGGCTGCCGAGGGTGTCGACACCCTGACCCGCCTCGAGCAGGAGGGGGAGATCGCGGCCGACTATCTCGAGGGGCTGCTGGACATCGCGGACCTCGACGGTGACATCGACATGGACGTCGAGGCCGACCGTGCCGCGGTGTCGATCATCAGTGATTCGACCAGTCGTGACCTGCAGAAGCTGGTGGGCCGGGACGGTGAGGTGCTGGAGGCGCTCCAGGAGCTGACCCGGCTCGCGGTGCACCGGGAGACCGGCGATCGCAGCCGGCTGATGCTCGACATCGCCGGGTACCGGGCCCGTAAGCGCGCCGAGCTCACCGAGCTGGGCACCAAGGCCGCGGAAGAGGCCAAGGGCACCGGTGAGCCGGTGAAGCTGAAGCCAATGACGCCGTTCGAGCGGAAGGTCGTGCACGACGCGGTGGCCGCCGCCGGACTGCGCAGCGAATCGGAGGGCGAGGAGCCCCAGCGTCGCGTGGTCGTGCTTCCGGCCTGAACCGGTCCAGCCTCATGATCCACACGGCCCCGTCTGCTCGCAGACGGGGCCGAATCTTGTCAGCCTTGCATCAGCTGTCAGCCCTCGCAGCATCAGCGTTCACCACAGTGTTCGGTATGGAAGGACGGTCCCCGTGACGGAAGCAGCGGAGCTCCCCCCGGCCCCCGAGGAGGCGCGGGAGGTATTCGGTGAGCGCTTCTTGGAGGCCGTCCGGTACGCCGAACTGCTCGCCGACGTCGGGGTGACCCGCGGTCTGATCGGGCCTCGCGAGGTGCCACGGCTGTGGGAGCGCCATCTGCTGAACTGCGCGGTGCTCTCCGAAGTGGTGCCCGAGGGCGTCACCGTATGCGATGTGGGCTCGGGGGCGGGGCTGCCCGGTATCCCGCTGGCCCTGACCCGCCCGGATCTGCGGATCACGCTGCTGGAGCCGCTGCTGCGCCGTACGAACTTCCTCCAGGAAGTGGTCGAGCTGCTGGGTCTTGAGCATGTGACGGTGGTGCGGGGCCGGGCCGAGGAGGTACTGGGGAAGCTGCCCCCGATGCATGTGGTGACGGCGCGCGCCGTGGCTCCGCTGGACCGGCTGGCCGGCTGGGGGGTTCCGCTGCTGCGCCCGTACGGAGAGATGCTGCTGCTCAAGGGGGACACGGCGGAGGAGGAGCTGAAGCACGCCCGCGCCGCGCTGAGCAAGCTCGGGGTGGTCGGGGCCTCGGTCCTCCATGTCGGGGAGGGGATCGTCGATCCGCTCTCCACCGTGGTGCGGGTCGAGGTCGGGGAGAGCCCCGGGGGTGTGCGTTTCGCCGCCAAGCGAGCCAAGGCGGCCCGCAAGGGTCCCCGGCGTCGCCGCTGAGGGGCCGAGGCCCGTCCAGGATCTTCCCTGGAGCCGGCATTGCTCCATAGGGCGGGTTCGGCTACTCCATACAAGCTTCCAAAACTACGCATAGCGGAGTGTCGTGACGAATCGGTGAGGCTGTCCGTGCATCGTGTTTCACGTGAAACGTCGCTCCTTGTTGCATGGAATCATCAGTCGTGGGCGCGCGGCCGCACTGCCGCGCGACCGTCGGCCCCGACGGGATGTGGATTCATCCACAGGAGAACGGGCCTCGCTGGTTCACGACCCCCAAAGCATGGCAGGCTCTGTTCATCGCGAGCCTGATGTCGAGGAGAGTGAATCCTTGCGGTCCGACGCCAACATCGCGGGGCCGATGACCGATCCGGTCCCCGGCCCCCGTACTGAATCGGCGGGGGAGGATGTTTCACGTGAAACACCGCCCCCGATGGACGACACCCCCATTGGTCGTGCCGCCGAACTGGCGGTCCAAGCCCTGGGCCGCGCGGGCGAGGGACTGCCCAGGCCGGAACAGACCCGGGTGATCGTGGTCGCCAATCAGAAGGGCGGGGTCGGCAAGACCACCACCACGGTCAATCTGGCCGCTTCTCTGGCCCTCCACGGCGGCCGGGTGCTGGTCATCGACCTCGATCCGCAGGGAAATGCCTCGACGGCGCTGGGAATCGATCACCACGCCGAGGTGCCGTCGATCTATGACGTGCTGGTGGACAGCAGGCCCCTGTCCGACGTGGTGCAGCCCGTTCCCGATGTGGAGGGGCTGTTCTGTGCCCCGGCCACGATCGATCTGGCAGGTGCGGAGATCGAACTGGTCTCGCTGGTGGCGCGGGAGAGCCGGCTGGAGCGGGCCATCCAAGCCTATGAGCAGCCACTGGACTACATCCTCATCGACTGCCCCCCGTCGCTGGGCCTGCTGACGGTCAACGCGCTCGTCGCCGGAGCCGAGGTCCTGATCCCGATCCAGTGCGAGTACTACGCACTGGAGGGGCTTGGGCAGCTTCTGCGCAATGTCGACCTGGTGCGGGGGCATCTCAACCCCAAGCTCCATGTCTCGACGATCCTGCTGACGATGTACGACGGCCGGACCCGGCTGGCGTCGCAGGTCGCCGATGAAGTCCGCAGCCACTTCGGTCATGAGGTGCTGCGGACGAGCATCCCCAGATCGGTGCGCATCTCCGAGGCTCCCAGCTATGGGCAGACAGTCCTCACCTACGACCCGGGGTCCAGCGGAGCGCTGTCCTATCTGGAAGCGGCCCGAGAGATCGCGCTCCGAGGGGCCAACGTCCACTATGACGCCCAGCGGGCACATACCGTCCCAGAGATCAGCCCGCACGACCAGCACAGCAGCATGCAGGAGGGGATTCAGTGAGTGAGCGACGCAGAGGACTGGGCCGTGGGCTCGGGGCTCTGATCCCTCCCGCGCCGAAGGGGACGGATGGCTCCGGGCCCGCGCAGGCGGCGGGACCGATCACGGCGACGGGGGTCTCCACCTCGCCGTCGGCGGTCCCGGTGCTGACCCAGGAGCGTGGTGTGGCGGCGGCCAAGGTGACTTCGCTGCCGTCCCATGGCCTTCCACCGGAGACGGAAGCCGTGCCGCAGCAGCAGCACGAGGAAGTCCTGCCGCCCGTCGTGGAGGAGGTGGCCGGAGCACACTTCGCCGAGCTGCCGCTGGACTTCATCACCCCCAATCCGCGGCAGCCGCGTGAGGTGTTCGACGAGGACGCTCTTGCCGAGCTGATCACCTCGATCCAGGAGGTGGGGCTTCTCCAGCCCATCGTCGTCAGGCAGTTGGCTCCCGAGCGCTATGAGCTCATCATGGGCGAGCGCCGCTGGCGGGCCTGCCGGGAGGCGGGGCTGGAGAAGATTCCGGCGATCGTCAGGGCGACCGAGGACGAGAAGCTTCTGCTGGACGCGCTGCTGGAGAATCTGCATCGCGCACAGCTCAACCCCTTGGAAGAGGCATTCGCCTACGACCAACTGCTGAAGGACTTCGACTGCACGCATGACGAGCTGGCGGACCGTATCGGGCGTTCCCGCCCCCAGGTCTCCAATACGCTCCGGCTGCTGAAGCTGTCCCCCAAGGTGCAGAGCCGGGTCGCGGCAGGCGTGCTCTCCGCGGGTCACGCCCGTGCGTTGCTCGGCGTCGATGACCCGGAGGAGCAGGACCGGCTGGCGTATCGGATCGTCGCCGAAGGGCTCTCGGTGCGGTCGGTCGAAGAGATCGTGACCCTGATGGGCTCACGGTCGGGGAACAAGACGAAGGCGAAGGGGCCGCGCGCGGGCACGAAGATCTCCCCCGCGCTCACGGATCTCGCCTCCAGGCTCTCCGACCGCTTTGAGACCCGGGTGAAGGTGGACCTCGGTCAGAAGAAGGGAAAGATCGTCGTCGAGTTCGCCTCGATGGACGATCTGGAGCGCATCCTCGGCACGCTCGCCCCGGGCGAGGGGCCGGTTCTGGAGCAGCGGCTCTCGGAAGCAACGGAAGAAGAAGAGTAGGACACCGGTCTTACGGGCAGAGCGGGGCGGGTCGTATTCCGGCGTGGTCGGAACACGACCCGCTCTTTGCTCCAGGGCGCTATCGGTGCAATCTCGGCACGGATACGATGCGATCAGGTAGGGCGGATCCATGTGGAGGCGTCTTATGCGGAGGGCAAGGCCGTGCGATCGGTGAGTCGCACGGGGCTGCTGGCAACGGGATTGGGCCTGGGGGCCGTCGGCGGATTCGTCGGCAGTCTGCTCAGGGGGCGTAGTGCGCTGGCGGCCGCTCGGAGCGCGGCCGGCAACGGAAGTGAGGGACTGGCTTCATGGGGCGTCGGCTCGTACCGCTCACACTGGACAACCTCCCGGACATCCCCAAGCGCTGTCGCGCCTGTGTCTTCTGGGAGCTCGACCCGGTCAGCGGCGAAGCCGCGGTAAGGGCCGGACGTCCGGAGCTGGAGAAGGAAGCCTGGATCTCGGCTGTTCTGCTGGAGTGGGGATCCTGCGGCCGGGTGGTCTATGTGGACGATGTGCCGGTGGGCTTTGTGCTCTACGCGCCCCCGGCGTATGTGCCGCGATCCACGGCCTTTCCGACGAGCCCCGTCGCGGCGGATGCCGTGCAGCTGATGACGGCCTGGCTGATGCCCGGGTACCAGGGGCAGGGGCTGGGCCGGGTGATGGTGCAGACGGTGGCCAAGGATCTGATACGGCGCGGGTTCAAGGCGATCGAGGCCTTCGGGGACGCCACCTGGAAGGAACCGGCCTGTGTACTGCCCGCGGACCATTTGCTCGCTGTGGGCTTCAAGACGGTGCGGCCGCATCCACGGTATCCGCGGTTGAGGCTGGAGTTGCGGACGACGATCTCCTGGAAGGAGGACGTCGAGCTGGCGCTGGACCGGCTACTCGGTGCGGTCCAGAAGGAGCCGGCGCTCCGGCCGCTGTAGGGCCGTGCGTACGAGGTCGGTGCGTGTGAAGGCCGGTGCGTGTGAAGGCCGGTGCGTACGGGTCGTGGTTTCACGTGAAACACGAAGGGGCTGCCCCAAGCGGGGCAGCCCCTTCGTAGTGGAGCGATGGCTGATGGGGTCAGCCGATGAAGTCGGCCAGGTCGCGCTCGATGGCGGCCTTGGGCTTGGCGCCGACGATGGTCTTGGCGACCTCGCCGCCCTGGTAGACGTTCAGCGTCGGGATCGACATCACGCCGTACTTCGCGGCGGTCGCCGGGTTCTCGTCGATGTTGAGCTTGGCGATGATGATCTTGTCGCCGTGCTCAGCCGCGATGGCCTCCAGAGACGGAGCGATCTGGCGGCACGGACCGCACCACGCGGCCCAGAAGTCGACGAGCACAGGCTTGTCGCTCTTGAGGACGGTCTCCTCGAAGTCGGCGTCTGTGACGGTCACCGTGGCACCGGCCATGGTTCATCTCCTTTATCGATTTGGTGCAGAGGGGGGTAGGTGGGGTCAGGCGGTGGCGTTCGCGCCATCGGCGAGAGCGGCGAGGTACCGCTCGGCATCGAGTGCGGCGGAGCAGCCCGTGCCGGCCGCGGTGATCGCCTGACGGTAGGTGTGGTCCACGACATCGCCCGCGGCGAAGACACCGGGCAGGTTGGTCCGGGTCGAGGGCGACGCGGCCTTCAGGTAGCCCTCGTCGTCCAGGTCGAGCTGGCCCTTGAAGAGCTCGGTGCGCGGGTCGTGACCGATGGCGATGAACAGACCGGTGACCGGCAGCTCGGAGGTCTCGCCGGTCTTGACGTCCCGCAGACTCAGCCCGGAGAGCTTGTTGTCCCCGCGGATCTCGGTGACCTCGCTGTCCCAGATGAAGGAGATCTTGGGGTCGGCGAAGGCGCGCTCCTGCATCGCCTTGCTGGCCCGCAACGTGTCACGGCGGTGGACCACGGTGACCGACTTGGCGAAGCGGGAGAGGAAGGTCGCCTCCTCCATCGCGGTGTCGCCACCACCGATGACGGCGATGTCCTGGTCCTTGAAGAAGAACCCGTCGCAGGTGGCACACCAGGAGACGCCACGACCGGAGAGCTCGTCCTCATGGGCCAGGCCCAGCTTGCGGTGCTGCGAGCCGGTGGTGACGATGACCGTCTTGGCCCGGTGGACCGTACCGGCGGAGTCGGTGACGGTCTTGATGTCCTCGGTGAGGTCGACCGAGACAACATCGTCCGGGACCAGCTCGGCGCCGAAGCGCTCCGCCTGGGCCCGCATGTTGTCCATCAGGTCGGGGCCCATGATCCCGTCACGGAAGCCGGGGAAGTTCTCCACGTCGGTGGTGTTCATCAGGGCACCACCGGCGGTCACGGAGCCTTCGAAGACCAGCGGCTTCAAGGAAGCCCGGGCGGTGTAGAGCGCGGCCGTATAGCCCGCGGGCCCGGAACCGATGATGATCACGTTGCGGACGTCGCTCACGGATGTCTTCCTTGTCTCTGCCGAGTGCCGAGTACTGACTGAGGGCGGCGACGTCCGGAGTCCCCCGGAAAACCGCTGCCACCCCACCCAACGGATCCTACGGGTCGCGCATTCCCGGGTGGCGTCAGGCGGCCTTCCGTGTGCCGTGTGCCGCTCGCCTCAGTCTCGCGGGTAGGTGCGGGCCACGAGGCGGGTCCCGGCATTCGACGGTGACTGTGCGACGCAGGCCGATTCGATCACGAAGGCGTCGACGAGCTTGTTGTCGGCTTCGTGCGGCAGCACCACAAGATAGACGTCCTTGCCTGCGTAGGTGTCCTCCTGCGCGGCAAGTGGGGTCTCCGAGCGGCCGGTGCCGGCCTGTACACAGCTGGGCACCGGGGGGTCCTCGGCGCGCAACGGCATGTCCGGGGTGTCCTGCGCTCGCACATCGCCGGAGGCGGTCGACGGCTTCTGGTCGGCGAGGAGGGCATGCACCCGAGCCTGGAGGGTCGCCGCGGAGAGCGCTTCCGTAGTGGACGAGGGCTGCCTCTCCGACGCCTGTGTGCTGCCCGCATCGTTGCCGACGGTGGAGCCCGACTGCATGAGGAAGGTGCCGAGACCGATCACGGCAGCCGCGCAGGCGGAGCCGAGGACGGCCCTGGGCCAGCGCCGGGGCTGCGGGCGCCGGGTGTCGGGCCGGGGCTTCGTACGGCCCGGTCCGGTGGTGGCTCGCGGACGCCCCGCCGGTCGCTCGGCAGCGCCGGACGAGACGGGTGTCGAGTCGCCGCTCGTCTTCCGGGGGCGGGTCGGCTCCGATGTTTCACGTGAAACGCTCGGAGCCGCTTCGGCCGAGGAGTCGAGGGTCGAAGTTTCACGTGAAACATCGACGCAGTCATCCGGGGTGGTCGCATCGAGGAGGGCTTCTGCGGCGAGCGCCGCGTCGATACGCCCCGCGATATCGGCGGGCATCTGCACCGGGCCCGGGAGGGTGCCCAGCAGCGACCGGATCTCGTCCAGGGAGGCTTGTACGTCGGCGCACAGCTCACAGGCGGCGAGGTGGCCGCGCACATCGGCAGTGCGGTCGGGGGGCAGCAGCCCCTCGGCGAGTGCGGAGATCTCCGTGACCTCCGGGTGCTCGTCCGTGTCGGTCGACGATGTCACGCTCGGCCACCTCCGCCCTTCACGGCATCTGTGTCGTTCGGTCCTGCCGTCGGTGGGACGGATGTCCCCTGCGTCCGGTTCCTTGCCCCGCTCGGCGAGTCGCTACCCCTCCCGTTCGGATGGAGATGGGTCAGCATGGGCAGCAGACGTGCGCGTCCCCGGGCGCAGCGGCTTTTGACCGTGCCGGTGGGGACCTCCAGGATTCTCGCGGCTTCGGCCACGGGGTAGCCCTGCATATCTACGAGTACGAGGGCCGCCCGTTGCTCGGGGGGGCAGGGTGCGGAGCGCGCGAAGCAGCTCGCGGTGGAGGTCTCCGCGCTCCGCGGGAGCGGCGGCCGACTCGTGGGGTTCCAGAAGCTGCTCGAGCCGCTCCGTTTCGGCGACGGGGGAGGTACGACGGGACGCGGCCTTACGGGCCCGGTCCAGGCAGGCGTTCACCGTGATGCGGTGGAGCCAGGTCGTGACGGCCGACTGGCCGCGGAAGGTGTGAGCGGCCCGGTAGGCGGATACGAGCGCGTCCTGGACCGCGTCGGCGGCCTCCTCACGGTCGCCGAGCGTGCGCAGCGCCACCGCCCAGAGTCTGTCGCGGTGGCGTCGCACGAGTTCACCGAAGGCATCCGGGTCGCCGGCGACATGGCGCTTGAGGAGCTCGCTGTCGCTCGTGTCGCCGAATCTGGCGTTGTCCACCCTGGAGCCCCCTCCCCGCCGACCGCCTGTCGAGGGTCAGCCCTTGACCTTGATCTCCGAGATGCCGCCACGGTAGCGATCCGGAGTGCTGGTGGGCAGCTCGGTGATGTGGATGAGTAGGTATCGTGTCCGAACCGGCTTGTCGAGAGTGGTGGACAGCGTCTTGCCGGCTTCCTTCAGAGCGGTGACATGGTGGGGGAAGTCGCTGAGTGAGGTCGGGCCTGACGCGGATGCCTGGGCGGCGAGAACCTCCACCTTCTGCCCCGCACGATAGAAGTCGACCTCGACGCTGGAAACGTTCTTGGCACTGCCGAGATCGACGATGATGCCGCTGCCATCCTTGCGTGGGCCCAGGTTGCCGAAGTTCGGGTAGTTGTAGAACTCCTTCGTCACCCAGGCGGTGCCTTCCTTGCTGTCGATAGCGGCGCCGACCTCGTCCGCAGCGAACGGCGCGCTCAGCGGTGAGAACTCCGTGGCGCTTTCGATGGCGAGGGTTTTGTACGCGGGCTTCTTGGCCCTGCCGTCGTCCTTCTGCCCAGCGGTCTTGCTCGGGCCGGACTTCTTCTCCTCCTTGAGGAGGGTATCGGCGAGCTGCCAGCTGCCGAGGCCGAGGGCCGCGATCAGCAGGGCCGAGACGGTCCACTTGAGGGCTTTGCCGGTGCGGCTCTGCAGCGGGGGCGGAGGCGGCACGGGGACGGCCGGGCCGGTGGCGGGGGACTGGCGGCCGTGGTGCGGCGGCCGGCCGTAGACGCCCTGCTGGTACGTGGTGCGCTGAAAGGCGTCCGGGGCAGTGAAGGCAGGCTCCGGCGGGCGGATCCGCGGCATGGCGGCGACGGCCTTGGAGAGCTCTTCGGGGGTGGTGCAGGGCTGGTCCTGCCGGGAGGCGGTGGCGCCGTCGTTGACGAGCGCGCGCATCGCCAGCTCGGACAGGCCACGGTGGACCCCCGCGCGGACCTGGTCGGGCGCGATCAGGCCGACGCCCTTGGGCAGCCCGGACAGGCCGTAGGCGTCCCTCTCGTACGGCCAGCGCTGGGTCAGGGCGGCGTACAGCAGCGCGCCGATGGCTTCGGTGTCGGTGCGCTGCGGGTGGTCGGAGCTGATGCCGCGCAGGGCGGCCATGACGGCGAGGCCACGGATGCGGTACTGGCCCGATTCGGTGCGCAGCACGGAGCCCGGGTTCAGCCGCAGATGCGCGAGGCCTTCGCGGTGGGCCGCGGCCATGGCCTGGGACACCTGGCTGACGAGCTGGTAGGCGTCATGCGGCTCGAGCGGCCCGGAGGTGAGTACGGCGGTGAGTTCGGTGGCGTCGGGAAGCCACTCGTGGACCACGTAGACGAGGTCGTTCTCCTCGACGGCGTCGAGGACTTGGACGAAGCGGGGATCACCGAGCAGCGCCGCCGAACGGGCGGCGGCCAGCACCGGGCGGGCCCGCGGATGGTCGGCCGGCAGCACATGGACTCCGACAGCGCGGCGAAGTTTCTCGTCCACGGCACGCCAGCTGCTGAATCCGTCCAGACGGGTGACGCATTCCTCCAGGCGGTAGCGTCTGGCCAGCTTGTGGCCGCTGTGCAGCTCGGGGGCGCTCGTATCGGCCGCGGCGCCCTTGGTGTCGGTGCCCGCGGCCTGCGCTTCCTTTTCGGCTTTCGTTTCGGTTCCCACCCCGTCGGACGTGGCCTTGCCCGCCTCGGCGGTCAGCGGCTCATCTCCGCTGTTGTCGGCCACGTCGACGGCAGCCGTGCTCCGTTCCGCCACCGTCGTTCCTGCCTCCCCATCCGTTGCGCCTACTCCGAGCCAAGACAATTGTGCCCACAGTCCGCCGCTATGCACGACACACGGTGGCAGACGATGGTTGTGCTGAACGATCAGCGACCAAGTCGTCCGCGGACCATACCGACCATGGCGGTCAGCTCTTCAATGCGCATCCGTTTCGCCGCAATGTAGAAGACCGCGATAAGAACGAGACCGCCACCGGCCAGAGCCGCTAGAGATCCAGCCACGCCGGAGCCCACGGCCCCGGTGATGACGTAGGCGGCCGCTCCGCCGATGAGGGCGGCCGGGATACCGGCTCCCACCAGACGGGTGTAGGTGCGGACGACGTGCCGACCGTCCAGATCGCCGCCCAGCTGCTTGCGGAGGCGCTTCCAGGCCACGCCCACGCCGATGGCGTAGGCCAGGCCGTAGGAGGCGGCCATGCCCGCCACGGCCCAGCGGGCGGGGAGAACGAGGTAGGAGAGTGCGGAGGCGGCGGCGTTGACGGCGGCGACGATCACCGTGTTGTAGAAGGGGGTGCGGGTGTCTTCGTAGGCGTAGAAGCCGCGCAGGACGACGTACTGCACCGAGAACGGGATGAGTCCGAGACCGAAGGCCATGAGGATGTAGCCCATGGAGCGGGCCTGTTCGGTGCCGGAGGAGCCGAACATCAGGGTGCACATGGGGATGCCGAGCGCGACGAACCCGAGGGCGAGCGGGACGATGGCGACGGCGGAGGTGCGCAGGCCCTGTGAGATGTCGTCGCGGACCGCGCCGGTATCCCCGTCGTGCGCCGCGCGCGAGATCCGGGGCAGCAGGGCGGCCATGACGGAGACGGTGATGATCGCCTGCGGCATACCCCAGATGAGCTGAGCGCTCTGGTAGCCGAGGAGGCCGGTGCCGGGGTAGCCCTGGTTGTCGGCCTTCGCGCCGGCCGCGGTGGCGAGCCGGGTCACCACGACGTTGCCCGCCTGGTTGGCGAGCACGAACAGTACGGTCCACTTGGCGAGCTTGGCGGCCTTGCCCAGGCCGTGGCCGCGCCAGTCGAAGCGGGGCCGGAAGCGGAAGCCGGCCGCACGGAGATAGGGGAACATCGCCAGCGCCTGGACGGTGAGGCCGAGGAGGGTGCCCACGCCCAGCAGCCGGACCCCTTCGTCGGTGATGTTGGTGACGCCCAACTCCGAGGAGCTGAAGGTGCCGAACACCCAGATGAACATGGCGAAGCTGGCGATGACGACGATGTTGTTGAGGACCGGGGTCCACATCATGGCGCCGAAGCTGCCGCGGGCGTTGAGGATCTGACCGACCACGACGTGCACGCCCATGAAGAAGATGGTGGGCAGGCAGTAGCGGGCGAAGGTGACCGCCACCTCGTTGGCCTGGGGATTGCCTGCGATGGACGGCGAGAGCATGCGGACGAGGGTGGGGGCCGCGAACACCGATACCGCGACGAGGACCGCGAGGACGACCATCACCAGGGTCAGCAGGCGGTTGGCGTAGGCGTCGCCGCCGTCCTCGTCCTCCTTCATGGAGCGGACGAGCTGCGGGACGAAGACGGAGTTGAGGCCGCCGCCCACGGTGAGGAAGTAGATCATCGCGGGCAGCTGGTAGGCGACGGCGTAGGTGTCGCCGAGGGTGGCCGCGCCGATGGCGGCGACGATCACCAGCTGGCGGACGAATCCGGTGAGCCGGGAGACCAGCGTGCCGGCCGCCATCACCGCGCTGGACTTGAGCAGGTTTCCCGCGCGGCCGCCCGAGCGCTTCTTCTCCGGCTCGGCCGTCTCAGGCTCGGCCACCGCCGCGGCCGCCCCCGCGGGGGCGGCCGGCTGGGCGGGAACGGGGCCGGGTGGTCCGGACAGCGGCGCCTGCCCCTGCGGGGACCCCGCGGGCGGATACCCGGCCGGGGGCTGCTGCTGGGGGCGCTGGGGCTCGTAGGGCTGCTGGTCGCGGAAGAGGTGCGCGAAGGCGTCCGGCTGCTGCTGTTCCCCGGCGGCGTAGCCGGCCTGCGGGCCGGTACCCAGATACTGCGTGGCCTCGATGTCGCCGCCGTACTGCTGGTGGGCGGGGCCCTCGGGGGCGGCGGCCTCGGCCGACCACAGCCGCGGATCGTGCCCCTGCGGGGGCGCGGGCTGCTGCTGGTAGGGCTGCTGGTAGCCGCCGGACTGAGGCTGGTGGTACGCGCCCTGGCCCTGGTCGTACAGCGGATCCGTCAGCGGGTCCGTCAGCGGGTCGTGGCCGTAGGAGTCCTGGCGCGCGGCGTAGGGGTCCTGCGCCGTGTACGGGTAGGGCGTGAACGAACCGGTGACGTACGGATCCTGCATATAGGGGTCCTGTACGTACGGCAGCTGGCTGTACGAGATGTCGCGGGGGTCCCCCAGATACGGATCCTGCTGATGCGGCTCCGGTCCGTAAGGGCTCTGGTGGGCGTACGGGCCGCTCTGCGGCGGCGGTACCCGGCCGGCGGGGTCGTTGCCCGCGCCCTGGCCGCGATCACCGTCATACGGCGCGTTCATCGCTACCCCACCTCATAGTCCGCTGCGGCCGGTCGGCCAGGCCATTGCTCAATGGTCCACTTTCTCACCTGAGCCGGAGGGGCCAGCGCTTTGCGATCCGGTGTCCGGCGCCGGGTCACTCGCCTGCCCGGGCACCAGGGTGTGCGGGCGCTCCCCCTCGCCGGGCTCGGTCGGCTCGTCCTCCGCCGCCTCTCCGTCCTGCTTCTCGCCGTTCCCCGCAGCGTCTTCGTCACTCCTGGCGGCGGACCGCTTGCGCTGGAGGTAGATCCGGATCCCGGCGAGAACGAGCAGCAGCACCCCGCCCGCGATCACCAGAATGACCGTGGACGTGATTTCGGTGACATTCACCTTGAACGACATCTCAGGGCCGTATGCCTGGCCGTCCACGGTGTACAGCTGGGCTGTCACCCAGGCGCGTCCGTTCGCGTTGGCTGTGGTGCCGAACTTCACCGACTGGCTGTGTCCACCCTGGACCGTGACCACCTGGGGGTCGCTGACCTCCAGGCGGTTGCCCTGCTGGGACCGGAGGACCAGCCGCAGCTCGACGGGTTGCAGCAGGTTGTTCTGGACGGTGACCGGAATCGTGGCGCTGCGCCCGGACAGGGTCATGTCCGTCTTGTTGATGAGGCGCACCTTCTCCGTGAGGTCCTGGAGGTAGGCCTGGACGGAGTCACGGAAGCCGGTCGAGCCTCGCAGGTCTTGGCGCCACGAGGTGGAGATCTCCCGCATGATCGCGGCGCCGAACGGGGTGACCACGCGGTCCTTGGCGGTGAGGATCACCTCGAACTTGTCGAGGGCGGCCTGGGTCAGCCGGATCTTCTCGAATCCGTCGGTGGGCAGCTCCTGGCGGCGCAGCGCGGCCGGGTACGAGCGGGCGGCGGGTACCCGGTGGGTGGCGAGCGGGTCCGGCTGGGCTTTGGCGGCCTGCCCCAGGCTGAGCGGCTGTGTCCAGCTTCCGGACAGGCCGTTCAGGGCCGCCGCCATGGCCTGCGCCTGGCTGGTGGTGGGCATCCGCTGCGGAGCCACGACGATGCTGCGCTGCTTGTCCGGCGCCTGCAGGGTGATCATCTGGGTCTGGGCGAGGAACTTCTGGACGGCCAGCGTGGCGTTCTCCGCCCGCGTCATGTCGCCCATGAAGGCGGTGGACAGCCGTGCGTCCGCGACCACCGCCGTGTTGCCTCCGCCGATCTGGCGGGCCGCGGTGGGGGTGTACGGCAGGCTGCTCGTCTCGCGCAGGCTGTCGCTGCGGGCGATGATGTTGTGCGCGCCGGCGGAGGTGGCAACGTCCACGATCGAGGAGTCGATCGCGCCGTTCACCGGCCAGGCGAAGTCCGTACGGGGCTTCACATGGAGAACGGTGTCCACGGTCGTCGAGGCGAGCGCGGTGGCGGTCTGGAGGTGGCTGAGGGCGCCCGTGTTCTTGCCGCGGTGCGCGAGCGAGGCGAGGTCGGGATCGGCGAAGGGCAGGGCCACCACCTGGTGTCCCTCGACGGCCTGCTGCAGGTCGTTGAGCCACTGCTTGGCCACGGCCTGGCCCCGGCCGTCCGTCGTCTCGTTCTCCGTCTGGCTCTGGACCTCGTACGGCTTGGTCATCGCGTCGACCGTGGCGAGCAGGTCCGGGTCGATCACCCAGGTGACCGGCAGGTTCTTACCGAGCGCCACGAGCTGCTGCAGCCGTCCGCCGGGGGCGAGCTCCGCCGTGAGGTCGTCGTTCTGGAAGATCGGCGTCTGCTGCTCATTGGCGCCCGTACCCGTCCGGGCGGCCAGGTGGGTGGAGGAGATGAGCGGCCACAGGAAGGTGAGCTTGCTCTTCTTGGTGGCGGCGGTCGGCTGCCAGGGCAGGAAGGTCCGCTCGATGCCCATCACCTGCGGCCAGGGCTGGCTCCGCGACTGGCCGGTGAGGGTGACACCGAGCTGATAGACGCCGTTCTCGCCGAGGGGGAGTTCCTTGACCGGTATGGAGAGGGTGAAGTCACGGCTGATGCCGGCGCGGAGGTTGCCGATCTTCTGCTTGTACTTGTCGGAGACCTCGGTGCCGTCGAGGCCGATTTCATAGCCCTTCCGCTTGGCGGCCGTATCGATGTCGTTGCGGCCGTTCATGGTCGGGCCGACCGTGAGGCCGACGGAGGAGGTGTTGATCGTCGAGCTGCCGTGGTTGGTGACGGTGCCGCTGACGGTGAGCGTGTCGTTCTTGGACGGTGTGGTGGGAGTGAGCGAGTCGATGGCGACGTCGACGGTGCGCGAACCGGTGGCCTTGGCCTGAGCCGGGGCGGTCTGCTGGGTGGGCGTGGTCCGGGCCGGGGCGGTCTGGGCGTGGGCACCGGGAGCCGCCGGGATCTGCAGCACACCCGCGAGCACGGGCGCGGCGGTGAGCAGCGCTGCCGTGCGCCGCAGCCAACGACGGGCGCGAGCGGAAGTTGTCCCCTGGAGCTCTGCCGGCTCGGCCACGCGCTCGCCCGTCCCTCGTCGTCAGTGATCGTCAGTCGTCCCGCAAAATGCGTCCACGAAATGGTAACGATGCCCGCTGTGATGAAGTGCTGTGGAGGGCTCCACAAGATCGTCACCGGTTCGATGCGTCGGGTCGGCGAGGAGGCTCCGGGGCGTGCGGCCACGTACCCTGTTCTGTTGTGCCGAACGCCAACACTGACAGCCACTACCCGCAGTCGAACAACGAGCTCAGCCAGGTGCAGCGCCGCGCCGTGGGCGAGCTCCTGCGGGTGTCTCCCGTAGCCGACGACCTCGCCCGCCGCTTCGAGGCGGCCGGGTTCGGCCTTGCCCTGGTCGGCGGATCGGTACGGGATGCGCTTCTGGGCCGTCTTGGTAACGATCTGGATTTCACCACGGACGCACGTCCGGAGGACGTGCTGAAGATCGTCCGTCCGTGGGCCGACGCGGTCTGGGAGGTCGGCATCGCCTTCGGTACGGTCGGCTGCCGTAAGGAGGGCGGGAACGGAAACGGGTCGAGTCAGAGCTTCCAGATCGAAGTCACGACTTATCGGTCAGAAGCGTACGACCGTACGTCGAGGAAGCCCGAGGTCTCGTACGGCGACTCCATCGACGAAGACCTGGTCCGTCGGGACTTCACGGTCAACGCGATGGCCGTCGCGCTCCCGCGGAAGGAATTCATCGACCCGCACAACGGCCTGGAAGACCTCGCCGCGAAGGTGCTGCGCACACCCGGCACCCCTGAGGAGTCCTTCTCCGACGACCCGCTGCGGATGATGCGCGCCGCGCGCTTCGCGGCCCAGCTCGACTTCGATGTGGCGCCCGAGGTGATCGCCGCGATGAAGGCGATGGCCGGGCGGATCGAGATCGTCTCGGCGGAGCGGGTACGTGACGAGCTCAACAAGCTGATCCTGGCCGCCCGCCCCGTCAAGGGGCTGCGGCTCCTGGTCGACACCGGGCTCGCCGACCATGTCCTCCCGGAGCTTCCGGCGCTGCGCCTGGAGCGTGATGAGCACCACCGTCACAAGGATGTGTACGAGCACACGCTGACCGTGCTGGAGCAGGCCATCGCCCTGGAGAAGGACGGGCCCGATCTGGTGCTGCGGCTGGCGGCCCTGCTGCATGACATCGGGAAGCCCAGGACGCGCCGCTTCGAGAAGGACGGCCGGGTCTCCTTCCACCACCATGAGGTGGTGGGCGCCAAGATGACCAAGTCGCGGATGACCAAGCTCAAGTACTCCAACGAGCTGGTGAAGGACGTCTCCCATTTGGTCGAGCTGCACTTGCGCTTCCACGGCTATGGCACCGGCGAATGGACGGACTCGGCGGTACGGCGCTATGTACGGGACGCGGGACCGCTCCTGGAGCGGCTGCACAAGCTGACCCGCTCGGACTGCACCACGCGTAATAAGAGGAAGGCCGGCGCTCTGTCGCGCGCATACGACGGGCTGGAGGAGCGCATCGCGCGGTTGCAGCAGCAGGAGCAGCTGGATTCCATCCGGCCGGACCTGGACGGCAACGAGATCATGAAGATTCTCGGGATCGGACCGGGCCCGCAGGTCGGCAAGGCGTACAAGCATCTGCTGGAGCTGCGCCTGGAGCACGGCCCCATGGGGCGGGACGACGCAGTCGCAGCGCTCCAGGACTGGTGGGCGGCTCAACCCCAGGAGTGACGCAGCCCCAGGGCTGACGCATCAGGTTTCACGTGAAACATCGGTCCGCTTCGCCTCGCGCTCGCCATGTTTCACGTGAAACATGGCGACGAGGGCGGTTGCCGCGTAGAGCATGGCCACCAGGATCACCAGGGTGACCGAGCGTCCGTCGGGGGGCAGCGTCAGTGCGGCGACCGCTGCTCCCCCGACGAAGGCCGCATTGAAGAGCACGTCGTACAGGGAGAAGATCCGGCCGCGGAAGTCGTCGGCGATCGAGGACTGCACCACGGTGTCGGTGGCGATCTTGGCGCCCTGGGTGACGAGGCCGAGAACGAAGGCGGCGGCGAGCATCGGAGCCGGTTCGAAGAACAGCCCCAGCCCCGGCACCAAAACGGTCGCCGCCGCCGCGCACGTCACCATCCAGCGCAGTCGGCCGTCCGAGTCGGAGGCAGGGCTCAGCCGGGCCACCGCCCCGGGCGTGACCACCGCCGCCGTGAAGAAGCCCGCGCCCGAGATGGCCACGGCGAATCCCAGGAGTGCCAAGCCCTCCGACTCGGTCTTGGCCCATGCGTATCGGCAGAGCATCAACATCATCACCGTCAGCGCGCCGTAGCAGAAGCGCATCGCTGTCATCCCCGCCAGAGCCACCGTGGGGTCTCGGCGCTCCAGGAGATGGCGCACACCGGCGACCAGGCCGCGTACGGTGCTCAACAGGGCCGCACGCAGACGCGGCTGGAGCGCCGACGGGTCGGGCCCCAGCAGTCCGGGCGCCATCCTCAGCGCAGCGATCGCGGCGCTGAGATAGAGCGCCGCGCCCATCAGGACCACAACGGCGTCCGACGACGCGCCGTACGGGACCGCGATGCGCACGACGAGGGCCAGGGCGCCGCCAAGGGTGGCCGCGAGCGTTCCCGCGGTCGGGGACAGGGAGTTGGCCATGACCAAGCGCTCCTGGCTGTCGACGACGCGCGGCAGCGAGGCGGAGAGCCCGGCCAGTACGAAGCGGTTGACGCCCGTGACCGACAAGGCGGAGACGTAGAAGAGCCAGTCGGGAACCTGCGCGAGGATCAGAACGGCCGTCCCGGCGGCCAGTGCGGAACGCAGGGCGTTGCCGTGGAGAAGGACCTGGCGGCGGCGCCACCGGTCCAGCAGGACCCCGGCGAAGGGGCCCAGCAGGGAATAGGGGAGCAGGAGGACCGCCATCGCGGAGGCGATCGCCGCGGCCGAGGTCTCCTTCTCGGGAGAGAAGACCACATGGGCGGCCAGCGCGACCTGGTAGACGCCGTCGGCCGTCTGGGACAGCAGGCGAACGGCCAGAAGGTGCCGGAAGTCGCGCAGCTGTAGCAGTACGCGGAGGTCACGCACAACGGGCATGGCGCCAGCCTCACACACCACACGGGCCTCCGGGTGGATTACCCGGAGGCCCGTGATCAAGCCGTGTTAACGCACAGCGCTTTGTCTCGCTCAGCGCACAGCGCTTTGTCTCGCTAGCGCGGCGCCTTGTCTCGCTAGCGCGCGGCGCCTTGTCTCGCTAGCGCTCGACTTCACCCTTGATGAACTTCTCGACGCTCTCCCGCGCCTGGTCGTCGAAGTACTGCACCGGCGGCGACTTCATGAAGTACGAGGAGGCCGAGAGGATCGGGCCCCCGATGCCGCGGTCCTTGGCGATCTTCGCGGCGCGCAGCGCGTCGATGATGACGCCCGCGGAGTTCGGGGAGTCCCACACCTCGAGCTTGTACTCCAGGTTCAGCGGGACATCGCCGAACGCGCGGCCCTCGAGCCGGACGTAGGCCCACTTGCGGTCGTCCAGCCAGGCCACGAAGTCGGACGGGCCGATGTGCACGTTGTCGGCGCCCAGCTCGCGGTCCGTGATCTGGGAGGTGACGGCCTGCGTCTTGGAGATCTTCTTGGACTCCAGACGCTCACGCTCCAGCATGTTCTTGAAGTCCATGTTGCCGCCGACGTTCAGCTGCATGGTGCGGTCCAGGACCACACCTCGGTCCTCGAACAGCTTGGTCAGCACCCGGTGCGTGATCGTGGCACCGACCTGCGACTTGATGTCGTCTCCGACGATCGGCACGCCCGCCTCGGTGAACTTGTCCGCCCACTCCTTGGTGCCGGCGATGAAGACCGGAAGCGCGTTGACGAAGGCGACCTTGGCGTCGATGGCGCACTGGGCGTAGAACTTCGCGGCGTCCTCGGAACCCACCGGGAGGTAGCAGACCAGAACGTCGACCTGCTTGTCCTTGAGGATCTGGACGACGTCGACCGGGGTCTCCTCGGACTCGTCGATCGTCTGGCGGTAGTACTTGCCCAGACCGTCGAGGGTGTGGCCGCGCTGGACGGTGACACCGGTCGAGGGCACGTCGCAGATCTTGATGGTGTTGTTCTCGCTGGCGCCGATCGCGTCGGCGAGGTCGAGGCCGACCTTCTTCGCGTCCACGTCGAACGCGGCCACGAACTCCACGTCACGCACGTGATAGTCGCCGAACTGGACGTGCATCAGACCCGGCACGCGGGTATCCGGGTCGGCGTCCTTGTAGAACTCGACGCCCTGCACCAGCGAGGCGGCGCAGTTGCCCACGCCGACGATGGCTACACGAACCGAACCCATTCCGGTTGCTCCCTGTGTGTACTCGACGAAGCCCTGCGGGATGCGGGGCCTCACTTGGCGGTGTCATCGGACGGATCCGGCCGGGAACCACCCCGGTGCCGGGGCAGGCCGCCCGTATCTCCTGACTGGTCCTGCTCTCCTGGCGGGGCCAGCTCGGGTGACCGGTCCAGCTCCTGCTCCTGAGACCGGTCCTGGCCCGCGGGTCCGTCGCGCTGATCGCGCCCGGCCCGCTCGCTCTCAATCAGCTCGTTCAGCCAGCGGACTTCACGCTCCACCGACTCCATGCCATGCCGCTGCAACTCGAGGGTGTAGTCGTCGAGCCGCTCACGGGTACGGGCCAATGAAGCGCGCATCTTCTCCAGGCGCTCCTCGAGGCGGCTGCGCCGCCCCTCCAGGACCCGCATCCGCACATCCCGCGACGTCTGCCCGAAGAAGGCGAAGCGGACGCCGAAGTGCTCGTCCTCCCACGCGTCCGGGCCGGTGTGGGCGAGCAACTCCTCGAAGCGCTCTTTCCCCTCCGCCGTCAACCGGTAGACGATTTTCGCGCGGCGGCCGGCGAGCGTCGCCGCGAGAGCTTCCTCGGGTGCGCTGCCGGGTTCCTCGATCAACCAGCCATTGGCGACCAGCGTCTTGAGGCATGGATAGAGGCTGCCGTAACTGAACGCACGGAACACCCCAAGCGAGGTGTTGAGGCGTTTCCGCAGCTCATAACCGTGCATCGGGGACTCGCGGAGCAGGCCGAGGACGGCGAACTCAAGGATGCCCGAGCGTCTGCCCATTCCCGCCTCTCCTGTCTCCCAGTCCTTTATGCCGAGCTGATGTATCGGCTCGATACATCCAGACGATAGAACCGTGATCCTGCTGGGAACAAGGGGAGCCATGGTGAACGGCGTCACATCATCAATTCGTGGGACGCGAACTGACTGTTATGGAGTGAAGATCACGCCTTCGCGGGTTTTGACCGTGCGTACTCTGTTCGCCATGCACAGCACTGGGAACCAAGCGACGCCCGCAGGCGTCCTCGTCCTGGATGCAGTGTGCCCGGTTGCCGGTGGCGGCCGGAGCGCACATCGGGGGGACCGGAAGCCACCTGCCGCTTTCAGGCGATAGCGCCTGCCCGAGGAGTAGTCGTTCCATGAGCGAGCACCGTCGCAAGCCGCCGCAGCCACAGAGCGGCGGACGAGCAGCGGCCCGGCGCGCCGCGCAGCAGTCTTCAGGCCGCCGCGCGGCCCAGCCGCATAGCGCCACCGGGTCGGAATCCGCCCCGCACGGGGAGGAGCGTCCTTATGGCGGCCGGGCCGAAGCCCGGCGCGCCGCACAGCGCGGCACCAGCCGCAGACGAGGAGCCGATCCCGATGCCGGGGGCGCGGGCCGCGGTGGCCACGGCGGCGGCCGGCGTGCCGGCGGCGGTCGCGGCCGCGGAGCGGGGGGGGATGGGCGCCCCGCGAAGAAGCGCTTCATCGACTACCCGCGAGCGGGCAAGGACGGTTTCCGGCGCTGGGTCCCCTCCTGGAAGCTGGTGACCGGTACCTTCCTCTTCTTCTTCGCGATGCTCCTCGGCGCCGTGGGCATCGGGCTGTGGCTGGTGGAGGTGCCCACGGCACAGGCCGCCTCCCAGGTCGAGAAGAACGTCTACTACTGGGCGGACGGCAAGCAGATGGTGGTCTCGGGTGGCGGTGACTTCAACCGCCAGATCGTGCCCATCAGCGAGATCCCCGAGGAAATGCAGAACGCGGTGATCTCCGCGGAGAACGCCAGCTTCTACGACGACGCCGGCGTCGACCCGATGGGCATCGCGCGCGCGGTCGTGAACATGGCCAAGGGCGGGGCCACGCAGAGCGGTTCCACCATCACCCAGCAGTTCGTGAAGAACACCTACCTGGATCAGTCGCAGACGCTCACGCGCAAGGTCAAGGAGTTGTTCATCTCCGTCAAGGTCGGCGCGACCATGGACAAGGACGACATTCTCGCCGGCTATCTGAACACCGCGTACTACGGGCGGGGCGCCTACGGCTGCCAGGCGGCGGCCCGCGCGTACTACGACATCGACTGCAAGGACCTGGATCCGAGCCAGAGCGCCTTCCTCGCCGCGACCCTCAACGGCCCCAACCTCTACGACCCGGCCGGCGGCTACGGCCCCGCCGCGAGCAAGGAGGCGAACACCAAGCGGGCCAAGGCGCGCTGGGAGTGGATCCTCAAGCGCGAGGTCGAGGTGGGGAGGATGAAGGAGGCCGACAGGCAGAAGGCGGGAGAGAAGTTCCCGATGCCCCGGGAGCCGAAGGTGGCGACGAACAAGGAAGGCCAGATCGGTTATCTCACCGACCTCGCCGACAACTACATCATCGCGAACACCAAGATCACCAAGAACATGCTGGACAAGGGTGGCTACCAGATCCACACCACCTTCGACCGCAAGAAGATGGACCAGCTCGAGACGGCCGTGAAGAAGGTGACCAAGGAGAACATCAAGCCGGATGTGCGTGACGAGGACAAGTACGTGCAGTTCGGCGGGGCCTCGGTGGAACCCAAGACGGGCAAGATCGTCGCCATATACGGTGGCAAGAACGCCCTGGAGCACTACACCAACAACGCCGACTACACCGGCGTCCAGGTGGGCTCCACCTTCAAGCCCTTCGTGCTGGCCGCTGCCATGAGAGACGGCGTGCGCGACAAGGAGGGGGAGCGCGAGCAGCCCGACTCGATGCGTACCCCCGTCTCCCCCAACAGCGTCTACGACGGCGACAACAAGCTGACGCTGCGGGACTACAACGGGACCGTCTGGCACGACAAGGACGGCAAGGAGTGGCACCAGCGGAACGACGGTGACGAGGACCGGGGCAAGATCACCCTGCGCACCGCGATGCAGTGGTCGGTGAACACCCCCTTCATCCAGCTCGGCATGGACGTCGGCACCGACAAGGTGCAGCAGGCGGCGCTCGACGCGGGTCTCAATAAGGACCAGCTGGCCTCGATCACCCCGACGTTCTCCCTGGGCACCTCGGCCCCCAGCGCCATCCGGCTCGCCGGTGCGTACGCCACCTTCGCGGCCAGCGGCAAGAAGGCCGATCCGTACTCGATCGACTCGATCGAGTACAAGGGCCGGGAGGTCTACAACCACGAGGGCGACGCGAAGCTCACGACGGCGTTCGACGCGAACGTGGCCGACAACGTCACCAGCGTCCTGGAGAACGTCGTCGAGAAGGGCACCGGTACCTCGGCGCAGATCGGCCGTCCCGCCGCGGGCAAGACCGGCACCACCGACGAGAACAAGTCGGCCTGGTTCTCCGGCTACACCCCGCAGCTGTCCACCGCGATCGGTATGTGGCGGGTGAACGACAAGGCCAAGAAGCAGGAATTCCTCTCCATGCGCGGCGTGGGCGGCCAGAAGACGATCCACGGAGCCTCGTACCCGGCCGAGATCTGGGCCGACTACATGCGCGAGGCGATGAAGGGCAAGGAAGTCGTGAACTTCCCGAAGCCCGGCCCGATCGGCAAGAAGGTCTTCGGCGACGGAGCGAGCCCGACCCCGCCGCCCTCCACGACCACCACGGAGCCCCCGTCCGAGACGCCTTCCGAGTCCCCGACCGAGACGCCGTCCTCGGAGACGCCGACCAACAGCCCGTCCCCGACGCAGACCTGTGACCCGCTGGACATCAGCTGCAACAACAACGGCGGAGGCAACGGCAACGGAGGAAACAACGGCGGAGGCAACGGAGGCAACGGAGGCCCGGGCGGCGGCTCCAGTACGCCGACCACGGAGCCCCCGAGCAGCGACAACGGCGGCTGGTTCGGCGGAGGCGGCTGAGCCCTCCGGCGAGCGACCCTCGCCCCACCACGCGGCGGCCGCGCCGGAGCGTCACTCGCTCCGGCGCGGCCGCCGCCGTTGTTCTCCGGGTCCTGGCCCGCATGGGCCTTCCCAGGGGTCTCCAGGGCCCTCCCCGGCCCTCCCCTGGCCCTTCCTGGGCCCTTCCTGGGCCCTTTGCTGTCCGGGGCTCTGGGGGGGGCGGGCCTCACGGCCTTCGCCCGGCTCGTACGGCAGGATGGGTCCATGACGAGCGTGCGCAGGGACCCGGGGGCCGAGCCCGTACGGCCGACCGCCGAAGACGCGGTGGCGGCGGCCGGCAGCGAGCTGATCGGCGGACCGGCCGGGCGCCGGGCGCTGCTCGGGGTCAGCTGGTGGACGCCGGTGCGGATCATCGCGCTCGTCGCCATTGGGATGTTTGCCCTCGGCATGGTGCAGAAGGTGCCCTGTTACAACGGCGGCTGGTTCTTCGGAGCCACCACCCAGTACACCCACGCCTGCTACTCCGATATGCCGCACCTGTATGCGGGCCGCGGCTTCGCGGAGAACGTCGTTCCGTACTTCGACCGCATACCGGGCGCCGCGGACGGGATGGACTACCTGGAGTATCCGGTCCTCACCGGCCTCTTCATGGAGGTCGCCGCCCGGCTCACCCCGCACAGCGGATCCCTCCAGCACCAGGAGCAGATCTACTGGATGGTCAACGCGGGCATGCTCATGGTCTGCGCCGCGGTCGTCGCCGTCTGTGTCTCTCGTACGCACCGCCGCCGCCCCTGGGACGCCCTGCTGGTCGCCCTCGCCCCCGCCTTCGCGCTCACCGCGACCGTCAACTGGGATCTCTTCGCGGTCGCGCTCACGTCCGCCGGCATCCTGATGTGGTCGCGCAGCCGTCCGCTGGCGGCGGGCATCCTGCTGGGGCTGGCGACCGCCGCGAAGTTCTATCCGGTGCTGCTGCTCGGGGCGCTGCTGGTGCTGTGCCTGCGGGCCGGCCGGCTGCGCGCCTTCGGGACGGCGCTGGGCGGGGCGCTGGGGGCCTGGCTCGTCGTGAACGTGCCGGTGATGATCAGCAGCCGCGGGGGGCTGCACATCCGCGAGGGCTGGCTCACCTTCTACACCTTCAGCCGGGACCGGCCCGTCGACTTCGGCTCCATCTGGCTGGTCGTCTCCCAGCGCACCGGGGACCCGCTCGACAACGTCAATGTGTACGCCACGCTGCTGATGGTGCTGGCCTGCGCCGGCATCGCAGCGCTCGTCCTGTGCGCGCCGCGGCGTCCGCGCCTGGCGCAGATCGCGTTCCTGATCGTCGCCGCCTTCGTGATCACCAACAAGGTCTACTCGCCGCAGTACGTGCTGTGGCTGATCCCGCTGGCGGCCCTGGCCCGGCCTCGGTGGCGCGACTTCCTGGTGTGGCAGGCGTGCGAGGTGATGTATTTCCTCGGGATCTGGATGTACCTCGCGTACACGGGCAGCGGCGACCAGCACCGTGGGCTGCCGCCTGAGGGGTACCAGCTGGCGGTGATCGCCCATGTGCTGGGGACGCTGTACCTGTGCGCCCTGGTCGTGCGGGATGCGCTGGTGCCCGAGCGGGACGTGGTGCGCCGGGACGGGTCGGACGACCCGTCGGGCGGCGTGCTGGACCGGGCCCCGGACGCGTTCGTCCTGGGGGAGGCGCGGCACGCGGCGGCGTACGAGGGGCCGGCGCGGGTGGAGTGGGGCGTCAGACGCGAGTGAGCTCCCGCCGGACGGGACGAGAACCGCGAAGGGCCCGAAGCCGCGATCGTCGCGTGGCTTCGGGCCCTGACCGTTGTGGCCTGTGCTGTGTGCGGGGGCTGTGCCGGGTGGCTCAGCGGTCGACCAGCCGGTCGAACTGGGTCGTGGTGTGCCGCAGGTGGGCCACCAGCTCGTCGCCCACCTGCGGGGGCGCTACATCGCCCGGTACGAACAGGATGGACACCTGCATATGCGGCGGCTCGGCGAACCACCGCTGCTTGCCCGCCCACACGAACGGCGAGAGGTTGCGGTTGACGGTCGCGAGCCCGGCGCGGGCGACGCCCTTGGCCCGCGGCATCATGCCGTGCAGGGCCTTGGGGGCCTCCAGCCCGACGCCGTGGGAGGTGCCGCCCGCCACGACCACCAGATAGCCGTCGGAGGCCGTCTTCTGCTGGCGGTAGCCGAAGCGGTCGCCCTTGGCGACCCGGGTGACGTCGAGCACCGCGCCCCGGTACTGGGTCGAGTCGTGGTCGCCGAGCCACAGCCGGGTGCCGATGCGGGCGCGGAACCGGGTCTGCGGGAACTGCTGCTGCAGACGGGCCAGCTCCTCGGACTTGAGGTGGCTGACGAACATGGTGTGCAGCGGCAGCCGGGCGGCGCGCAGCCGGTCCATCCAGGCGATGACCTCCTCGACCCCGTCCAGTCCGTCGGTGCGGTCCAGGGGGAGGTGGATGGCGAAGCCCTCCAGCCGGACGTTCTCTATCGCGGCGTGCAGCTTCGGAAGGTCCGCCTCCGAGACGCCATGGCGCTTCATGCTGCTCATGACCTCGATGACCACGCGCGCGTTCACCAGGCCGTACACCCCGTCGACCGACGAGACCGAGCGGATCACCCGGTCCGGCAGCGGCACGGGTTCCTCGCCCCGGCGGAAGGGGGTGAGCACCAGCAGGTCACCGCTGAAGTAATCCTTCATCCGGGCGGCCTCGTACGTGGTGCCCACCGCGAGGATGTCGGAGCCGATGCGGCTGGCTTCCTCGGCCAGCCGCTCATGGCCGAAGCCGTACCCGTTGCCTTTGCAGACCGGGACTATGCCGGGGAACTGCTGGATCACCATGTGCTGGTGCGCCCGCCAGCGCGCGGTGTCGACGTAGAGGGTGAGCGCCATTGGCCGGTCCCGGAACCTTTCTCGTGGCCGCGGTGTATTGGAGGTATGCAGCGTAGGTGGAGAGTCGAGAAATCGGGAAAGTCAGCGTCGCGACATGTAGATGTCCAGCGCCTTGTGCAGCAGCTTGTTGAGGGGGAAGTCCCACTCGCCGAGGTATTCGGCCGCCTCACCGCCGGTGCCCACCTTGAACTGGATGAGGCCGAACAGGTGGTCGTTCTCGTCCAGCGAGTCGCTGATGCCCCGCAGGTCGTAGACGGTGGCGCCCAGCGCGTAGGCGTCGCGCAGCATGCGCCACTGCATCGCGTTCGAGGGCCGGACCTCGCGCTTGTGGTTGGCGGAGGCGCCGTAGGAGTACCAGACATGGCCGCCGACGATCAGCATGGTGGCGGCGGCGACGGCCTCGCCCTCGTGAATGGCGAAGTACAGCCGCATCCGGTTGGGGTCCTCGCTGTTGAGGGCCTGCCACATGCGCTGGAAGTAGCTGAGCGGGCGGGGGCGGAAGTGGTCGCGCTCCGCGGTGATCTCGTAGAGCCGCTGCCACTCCGCCAGATGCTCGTACTGGCCCTGGACGACCTCGACGCCGGCCTTCTCGGCCTTCTTGATGTTGCGCCGCCACAGCTGGTTGAAGCCCTTGTGGACATCTTCCAGGGAGCGGTTCTCCAGGGGCACCTGGAAGACGTACCGTGGCTGGACGTCACCGAAGCCGGCCCCGCCGTCCTCGCCCTGCTGCCAGCCCATGCGGCGCAGCCGGTCGGAGACCTCGAAGGCCCGAGGCTCGATGAAGGTGGCCTCGATATCGCGCAGCCGCTTGACATCCGGGTTCTGGATGCCGGACTTGATCGCGGCGGCGTCCCAGCGGCGGATGATGACCGGCGGGCCCATCTTCACCGAGAAGGCGCCCTGCTGCTTGAGGTGCGAGAGCATCGGGCGCAGCCAGTCCTCGAGGTGCGGCGAGTACCAGTTGATGACCGGGCCCTCGGGCAGATAGGCGAGATAGCGCTTGATCTTGGGCAGCTGCCGATAGAGGACGAGGCCGACGCCGACCAGCTGGCCGCTGGCGTCGAACCAGCCGAGGCTCTCCGAGCGCCACTCCGTCTTGACGTCCGCCCATGCCGGGACCTGCATGTGGCTGGCCGCGGGCAGGCTCTGGATGTACGCCAGATGCTGCTCTCGGCTGATCGTCCTCAGGGTCAGGCTCATGCGGGGCGCTCCTCGGCAGGTTTGTCCCCATGGTCGGGGCTCCGGCTCTCGCGCCGAAGCCTACTGCGACAAGGGAGCGCCCCGTTTGGGCCCGGGGGCAAGGGACCGGGCCTGAGCTCAGCCCAGCACACCGCCGAAGAGGCCGCCGTGTGCCATGCCGAGATAGAAACCGACGCCTGCTGCGCCGAGCCCGATGATCAGCAGGAAGCGCTCCCCGGTGGTCGCGGAGATCAGCTGTCCCCACAGTCCGGTGATGATGCCGGCCAGGCCCATCCACGAGCTGACCAGGTGGAGATGGGGGAAATGAGCGGTGATGAACGCGATCACGCCGATCAGCAGGGTCGCCGCGGCGAAGGAGTTCTCGACGGGATGGGGCTTGCCGTCGGTGTCGAGGAAGGAGAGGAGTCCGTGGTGCGGTCGTGCTGCCTGTGCCATGGGGCACCTCCGTATAGGCGCATATGGCAAAGCGGCGAAAACTGTAACGCCGCTCACACCCGATGTGTACAGATTGCGGCGGCAGGCGGCCGGATTTCAACCCGGCGGCGGTCGGCGGGTAGTGTGTACCGTCCGCGGTGGTGTCTGCGCAGACGCCGAAGCGGTACGCATCACGACCCTCCTGCCACGGATCGACCGTGGCCGCTGAGTCCAAAGGAGGTGGGTTCCACATGCGTCACTACGAGGTGATGGTCATCCTCGACCCCGATCTCGAGGAGCGCGCTGTCTCCCCGCTGATCGAGAACTTCCTTTCCGTCGTCCGTGAGGGCAACGGCAAGGTCGAGAAGGTCGACACCTGGGGCCGTCGTCGTCTCTCGTACGAGATCAAGAAGAAGCCCGAGGGCATCTACTCGGTCATCGACCTGCAGGCCGAGCCCGCGGTCGTCAAGGAGCTCGACCGCCAGCTGAACCTGAACGAGTCGGTCCTCCGGACCAAGGTCCTCCGTCCCGAGACCCACTGACCGCGTAAGCGTTCAGCGGTCATCGGGCCGAATCGCAACGAGTAGCAAGCAGCCCAGCAGTACCCGCCGAGAGGTTCCCCCAATGGCAGGCGAGACCGTCATCACGGTCGTCGGCAATCTCGTCGACGACCCCGAGCTGCGCTTCACCCCGTCCGGTGCGGCGGTCGCGAAGTTCCGTGTCGCGTCCACTCCCCGTACGTTCGACCGGCAGACCAACGAGTGGAAGGACGGCGAGAGCCTCTTCCTCACGTGCTCGGTGTGGCGTCAGGCCGCGGAGAACGTCGCCGAGTCGCTCCAGCGTGGTATGCGCGTCATCGTGCAGGGCCGGCTGAAGCAGCGGTCCTACGAGGATCGCGAAGGGGTCAAGCGCACGGTCTATGAGCTGGATGTCGAAGAGGTCGGCGCCAGCCTGCGCAACGCCACGGCGAAGGTCACCAAGACCACCGGCCGCGGCGGCCAGGGTGGATACGGCGGCGGCCAGCAGGGCGGTGGCGGTGGCGGCTGGGGCGGCGGCCCCGGCGGCGGCCAGCAGGGCGGCGGCGGGGCTCCGGCCGACGACCCGTGGGCGACCAGCGCCCCCGCCGGCGGCCAGCAGGGCGGTGGCGGTGGTGGCTGGGGCGGCGGCTCCGGCAACTCCGGCGGCGGCTACTCGGACGAGCCGCCCTTCTAGGCCCGGATGTGCTGTTTCACGTGAAACCGCTGTTTCACGTGAAACGGTGCCCGGTCTGGTCAGGGCGACCAGCACAAACTTCTTGATCACACTGGAGAGAGACAATGGCGAAGCCGCCTGCTCGCAAGCCTAAGAAGAAGGTTTGCGTGTTCTGCAAGGAGAAGATCTCCTACGTCGACTACAAGGACACGAACCTGCTGCGGAAGTTCATTTCCGACCGCGGCAAGATCCGTGCCCGCCGGGTCACCGGCAACTGCACCCAGCACCAGCGTGACGTCGCCACGGCCGTGAAGAACAGCCGCGAGATGGCGCTGCTGCCCTACACCTCCACCGCGCGATAAGGGAAGGGTGACCGAGTCATGAAGATCATCCTCACCCACGAGGTCTCCGGCCTCGGCACCGCCGGCGACGTCGTGGACGTCAAGGACGGTTACGCCCGTAACTACCTGGTCCCCCGTGGTCTGGCGATCCGCTGGACCAAGGGTGGCGAGAAGGACGTCGAGCAGATCCGCCGCGGTCGTCGCATCCGCGAGATCGCCACGATCGAGCAGGCCAACGAGGTCAAGTCGCAGCTCGAGGGCGTCAAGGTGCGCCTGAAGACCCGCGCCGGTGACGCCGGCCGTCTGTTCGGCTCCGTCACCCCGGCCGACATCGCTTCGGCGATCAAGGACGCGGGTGGCCCCGAGGTGGACAAGCGCCGGATCGAGGTGGCCGCCCCGATCAAGACCCTGGGCGCTCACCAGGTGTCGGTGCGTCTGCACGCCGAGGTTGCCGCCAAGGTGGGCGTCGAGGTCGTCGCCGCCTGACGGATGCTCCCCCAGCTACCGCTGGGAGGTTCCCCCTCCCAGCTACCGCTGGCGGGGCACCTCCAGCGGTAGCTGGGGGAGCTCGCTGTACAGCACGACTGAGGGCCGCGACCCACGCCGGGGTCGCGGCCCTCAGTCATCTCCCCGGTCTCTGTAACGATCTCTGCCGGTCGGCGGCCTAGCCGCGCACCGCGCCGGTGACGATCCAGCGGCCCGAGCGGGTGCGCACCCACAGGGTGACCAGCCGGACCGTCATCATCAGCGCCATGGTCCACCACAGGGCCGTCAGGCCACCGCCGAGCGAAGGCACCAGCAGCGCGACCGGGGCGAAGACGGCCAGGGTGACGATCATCGCCCCAGCCAGATAGGCACCGTCCCCCGCACCCATCAGCACCCCGTCCAGGACGAAGACGACCCCGGACACCGGCTGGATGAAGGCCGTCACCAACAGGGCGGGCAGCAGGGTGTCCCGTACCGCAGGGTCCGAGGTGAACAGCGGGATGAACAGCGGGCGGGCCGCGATGACCAGCAGCCCGAGCACCACCCCGGAGGCGATGCCCCACTGGACCATCCGGCGACAGGCGGCGCGCGCCCCCTCGGCGTCGCCCGCCCCCAGATAGCGCCCGATGATCGCCTGGCCGGCGATCGCGATGGCGTCCAGGGCGAACGCCAGCAGGGTCCACAGGGAGAGCACGACCTGATGGGCGGCGATCTCGTCGTCGCCGAGGCGGGCCGCCATCACGGTCACGATCAGCGTGATGGCGCGCAGGGCCAGGGTGCGGACCAGCAGCGGCACCCCTGCCTGGGCGCAGGTTCGTATCCCGGCCAGGTCCGGGCGCAGCGTGGCGCCATGGCGCCTGGCGCCCCGTACGACCACGGCGAGATAGACGGCGGCCATGGCGCACTGGGCGATCACGGTGCCCCAGGCGGAGCCCGCGATGCCGAGTCCGGCGCCGTAGACCAGGGCGGCGTTCAGGGCGCCGTTGGCGATGAAACCGCCGATAGCGACGTACAGCGGGGTCCGGGTGTCCTGGAGACCGCGGAGCACACCCGTGGCGGCGAGCACGACCAGCATCGCGGGGATGCCGAGCGAGCTGATGCGCAGATAGGTGATGGCATGGGGGGTCGCGGTGCCCGAGGCGCCGAAGAGGCCGACGAGCTCCGGGGCGGTGGGCAGGGTGACGGCGATGACGGCGCCGCCGAGGAGGAGGGCGAGCCAGATACCGTCAAGACCTTGGCGGAGCGCTCCGGCCAGATCGCCGGCGCCGACGCGGCGGGCCACGGCCGCCGTGGTGGCATAGGCGAGAAAGATGAAGATGTTGACGGCGGTGGTGAGAAGGGCGGCGGCGACGCCGAGCCCGGCGAGCTGCGGGGTGCCGAGGTGGCCGACGATGGCGCTGTCGACCATCACGAAGAGGGGTTCCGCCACCAGTGCGCCGAAGGCGGGGAGGGCGAGCGCGACGATCTCGCGATCGTGTCGCCGGGCGGTCTTCCGCTCGGTCGCGGGGGCCAGAGTCATGAGGGCAATCTAATCTTCCACAGGTAAGAGACACAACCCAATCTCATCCCTTACATGCGAGGTGACGGGGCGATCTCCTCTGCGCCGTTTGTCGTGATCTTGATCCAGGTGGAGAAGTTTTTCTCCTGCACAGCCCCTGGATGAAGAAAGCGCAGGTCAGGGCCGTAAGTCTGGGGTGATTGTGTGTTTGTCCACAGCGCTGTCCCCCGACCCGTGCACAGGATCGCGGGACTTCTCCACAGGATGGCCCCCGTCATCCACACACCCTGTGGATAACCAAGTTGGCTGAGGAGGGAGAGGGGCCTACCGTGGTCCGGCGCCCGCCGCCTGTTCCGGCCTGGATTCCACCGAACCCGCTGCGCCGGAACCGGAAGTTGGGCGCCCTGTTTGTCATAGCCGTGGCGTAAGAAAGAGACGCGCGGTGAGGTCCGCACCGCGGACGGGAGGAGGTGGCGGGGTGAGCATGCCCGAGCCCATGGACGACCCCTGGGCGGACTCCGGCCCGGTCGACCGGTTCCCTTCCCCTCGGTTCCGTCGCGGCGAAGGCGGCCGCGGCCGTGATGAACAGCATGAGCGCGGCCGGGAGTCGGGCGCCTGGGAGGGGGCGGGCTTCGAGCGCGTTCCGCCACAGGACCTGGACGCCGAGCAGTCGGTTCTGGGCGGCATGCTGCTGTCCAAGGACGCCATCGCCGATGTCGTCGAGGTCCTCAAGGGCAACGACTTCTACCGCCCCGCCCATGAGACGGTCTACCAGGCCATTCTCGACCTCTACGCCAAGGGCGAGCCGGCCGACCCGATCACGGTCGCCGCCGAGCTCACCAAGCGCGGCGAGATCGCCCGCGTCGGCGGCGCCTCGTATCTCCACACCCTCGTCCAGTCGGTCCCCACCGCCGCCAACGCCGAGTACTACGCCGAGATCGTCCATGAGCGCGCGGTGCTGCGCCGCCTGGTCGAGGCCGGCACCCGCATCACCCAGATGGGATACGCGGCGGACGGCGATGTGGATGAGATCGTCAACAATGCCCAGGCGGAGATCTACGCCGTCACCGAGCAGCGCACCAGCGAGGACTATCTGCCGCTCGGCGACATCATGGAGGGCGCGCTCGACGAGATCGAGGCCATCGGCTCCCGCAGCGGCCAGATGTCCGGCGTGCCCACCGGCTTCACCGACCTGGACGCGCTGACGAACGGGCTGCACCCCGGCCAGATGATCGTCATCGCCGCCCGCCCGGCGATGGGCAAGGCGCTGGCGCTCGATACGCCGCTGCCCACCCCCACGGGGTGGACCACCATGGGCGAGGTGCGGTCCGGTGACTATCTGCTCGACGCATCAGGGCAGCCGACGCGGGTAGTGGCCACCACCGACGTGATGACGGGGCGGCCGTGCTACGAGGTGGTTTTCGACGATGGCACGACTGTCGTTGCCGATGCGGACCATCAGTGGCTCACCGACACCCGGGCCTCGCGCAGGTCTGCCCAGGCCGCCGAGGCCCAGCACCATGGCCACCGCACTCAGCGCACCTTCGCCTCGGTCAAGACCACCAAGGAAATCGCCGCGACCCTGCACTGCGACACGGCTGATGGGCGCAAGAACCACTCCGTGACGAACGCGGCTCCTCTCGAGCTGCCGCATCGGGAGCTGCCTGTTCCGCCGTACACGCTGGGTGCATGGCTGGGCGACGGCAGCAGCGACGCGGCGAGGATCACGTCGGCGGATCCAGAGGTCGTGCGGCGCATCGAGGAGGACGGCTTCGAGGTGAGACGTCTGGGGTCCTCCATCACCTATGCCCTCAGGCTCTCTGTCCACAAGCCCGAGCTGCTCGAGCGGTCCTGCGTGGTCTGCGGCAAAGCCTTCGTCCCCAAGCTCGCCCACGTGAGGAGTTGCGGGCGCTCGTGCGGGGGGAGAGCGAGGTTCGTCTCCGCTCCGGTGTCGCATACGACGTGTGTGGACTGTGGTGAAGCATGTTTCTCTCCCTTCTCGGAGCCTCGCTGTGCCCCATGCACCAGGAAGCACGGCAGCCTCCATACGCGGCTGCGGGACATGGGTCTCCTCGGCAACAAGCACATCCCGCAGGAGTACCTGCGCAGCTCCATCGCCCAGCGCAGGGAACTGCTCGCCGGGCTCCTTGACACCGACGGAACCGTGACGAACACCGGGTCTGTTCAGTTCACCGTCACCAACAAGGCGTTGGCCGAAGGCTTCCGTGAACTGCTCGTCAGCCTCGGCTACCGCTGCGGCGTGCGGAGGAAGCCGGTCAAGGGTCGCTCGGAGAAGACCTCCACCGCCTACCGGGTCAACTTCACACCGACCGACGACGTGTTCGGGTTGGAGCGGAAGCGGCGCACGCATGAGGAGCGCAGGCGCCCGGGCACCCCGAAGCTGAGGCAGCGGTTCATCACTGACGTCCGGGAGATCGAGAGCGTCCCGGTCCGCTGTGTCCAGGTGGACAACCCGGATCATCTCTATCTGGCCACGCAGTCGATGGTGCCCACGCACAACTCCACCCTCGCCCTGGACTTCTCACGCGCCTGCTCCATCAAGAACAACATGCCCAGCGTCATCTTCTCCCTGGAGATGGGGCGCAATGAGATCGCCATGCGTCTGCTGTCCGCCGAGGCGCGGGTGGCGCTGCACCATATGCGGTCCGGAAGCATGACGGACGAGGACTGGACGCGGCTGGCCCGCCGTATGCCCGATGTGTCCGCCGCGCCCCTCTACATCGACGACTCCCCGAACCTGTCGATGATGGAGATCCGGGCCAAGTGCCGCCGTCTCAAGCAGCGCAACGATCTGCAGCTGGTGGTCATCGACTATCTCCAGCTGATGCAGTCCGGCGGCGCGCGGCGCCCCGAGAGCCGCCAGCAGGAGGTCTCGGACATGTCGCGAAACCTCAAGCTGCTGGCCAAGGAGCTGGAAGTCCCGGTCATCGCGCTCTCACAGCTGAACCGTGGACCCGAGCAGCGCACCGACAAGAAGCCCATGGTCTCGGACCTGCGTGAAAGTGGTTCCATCGAGCAGGACGCCGACATGGTCATCCTGCTGCACCGGGAGGACGCGTACGAGAAGGAGTCGCCGCGCGCGGGCGAGGCGGACCTGATCGTGGCCAAGCACCGTAACGGCCCGACGGCCACGATCACGGTCGCCTTCCAGGGGCACTACTCGCGCTTCGTGGACATGGCCCAGACCTGACCGCTCAGGCCCGGTGCCCCAAAGCGGCTAGATCACGTCGGCCAGCTCCTCCAGCAGCCGCCGCTTGGGGCGGGCGCCCACCATCGACCGCACCGGCTCACCGTCCCGGAACACCATCAGCGTCGGCATGGACAGCACGCCGTACGCCGTCGTGGTGCCCGGATTGGCGTCCACGTCCAGCTCGACCACCTTGAGCCGGTGCGCCTCCTCCCGCGCCACCTCCGCCAGCACCGGCGCGATCATCCGGCACGGCGGGCACCACGAGGCCGTGAACTCCACCAGCACCGGCAGCCCGGACTCCAGCACCTCCCGCTGGAAGGTCTCGTCCGTGACCGTGACCACTCCCGTGGTCCGAGTCGACGTCATCCTGCTCTCCTCTCCGTCGCTTCGTCTCCGTCATACGGGCCCAGCTCGCAGCGCGGGTCGGGTCCCCCCGGTGCCGTCGCCGCGGCATCCAGGGAGGCCATCGCCCGCTCCGCTTCGGCGAGCTGCGCCCCGACCTGCTGCCGTACGCCGTTCAGATGCGCGATGCACTCGTCCAGCTCGGCCAGCTTGCGGCGGTACACCGCGAGCGAGGCCGGGCAGGAGTCGCCCGCGGGGTGCCCGGCGCGCAGACACTCCACGAACGGCCGGGTCTCCTCCAGGCCGAAGCCGAAGTCCCGCAGCGTCTGTATCTGCCGCAGCAGCCGCAGGTCGTCCTCGTCGTACGCCCGGTATCCGTTGCCCGCGCGGCGCGCGGGCAGCAGCCCGAGCGTCTCGTAGTAGCGCAGCGTGCGGGTGGTCGTACCCGCCCGTTCGGCCAGCTCTCCGATCCGCATGGCCACGACGGTAGACCTTGACGCCGACGTCAATGCCAGGGCTGGTCAACTGGCCTGTGGAACCGACCGGTCGGACATGGGTCGCGGGACATGGCGCGGCACATAGGGTGCGGGCATGACCGCGCCCATGGATGAGACCGCACAGCCCCTGCCCGCCACTCGCCGCGCCCTGCTCCGCCGGGTCGCCGTCGCCCAGACCGAGGGCCGCGCGCCGTCCCTCGTGGGCGCGGTGGTGCGGGACGGGCAGCTGTGGTGGGTGGGGACGCGCGGGGAACTGGGCAGGCGCACGCCCGATGCCAACACCCAGTACCGCATCGGGTCGCTCACCAAGACCTTTGTGGCGGTGCTGGTGATGCGGCTGCGCGACGAGGGGCTGCTGTATCTCGGCGACCCGCTCTCCCGCCACCTGGACGTACCGGAGGCCGGGGACGCGACCATCGCCCAGCTGCTCTCCCACACCTCGGGCCTGGCGGCGGAGGCCCGCGGCCCCTGGTGGGAGCGCACGCCCGGCGAACTGCGCCCCGAGACGGCCGACATCTTCGGGGAGCGCCCGCTGCGCCACCCCGCCGGCCGCCGCCACCACTACTCCAACCCCGGCTTCGCGCTGCTGGGCGCGCTCGTCGAGCGGCTGCGCGGCGCGCCCTGGGACGAGGTGCTGCGGCGTGAGGTGCTGGAGCCGCTGGGGATGGCGCGCACCTCGCCGCTGCCCCAGCCCCCGCACGCCGAGGGCTGGGCGGTGCACCCCTGGGCGGATGTGCTGCTGCCCGAACCCGCCGTGGACACCGGCCGGATGGCCCCGGCCGGGCAGCTGTGGTCGACGGCGGCCGACCTGGCCCGGTACGCCGCCTTCCTGATGGACGGGGACGAACGGGTGCTGGACCCCCGGACGCTGGCCGAGATGCGGGCCCCGGCGGCCGCCCCCGAGGACGACGACTGGGACGCCGGCTATGGCCTCGGCATCCAGCTGACCCGCCGCGACGGCCGCCTCCTCATCGGCCACACCGGTTCCATGCCGGGCTTCCTGGCCGCCCTGTGGGCCGGCCCGGAGGACGGGCTGGCCGGGATCGCGCTGGCCAACGCCACCTCCGGGCCCACGGTCGGTGCCGTCGCCGCCGACCTCGTACGGATCGCGGCCGAGCACGAGCCCCCCATGCCCGCGCCCTGGCGCCCGCTGCCCGAGGCCGATCCGGAGCTGGTGGCCCTGACCGGGCCCTGGTACTGGGGCCCCACCCCCTTCCTGCTGCAACTGCGCCCCGAGCGGGGGCTCGAGCTGCGCCCGCTGAACGGGAGGGGGCGCGGCTCGCGGTTCCGGGCGGAGCCGGACGGCACCTGGACCGGGCTCGACGGCTACTACGCGGGGGAGACGCTGCGCGTGGTGCGGGGCGCGGGCGGCGGTCCGTACGGCGGGGCGGACAACGTCCACCTCGATCTGGGCACCTTCGTCTTCACCCGGGAGCCGTATGAGGCCGATGGCGCGGTGCCGGGCGGGGTGGACCCGCAGGGGTGGCGCCCGGGGGCGTGAGCCCGCCCGGGGGCGTGAGGCGCGCCCCGGCTCCGGCCCGTGCCTGAGACTGCCCGTGCCTGAGACCGGCCGTGCCTGAGACTGGCGGTGCCTGACCCTGGCGGTGGTACGCATCGGCGGGGGCTGGGTGGGCCCCGCGCACCGCCACAGGCTGATCTCCGTACACACGTCCGGCGGCCCCGCGTCCGCCACGTCCGAAGGAGATCCGCCATGCGCTCTTCAGCGCTGCGCGTCGGTGCGTCCCTGCTCGCCCTGACCGCGGTCATGGCCGCCTCAGGTCCGGCCACCGCCCGAACCGCGACTGACCGGCCCGGGAGCGCCCGGCCCGGGACCACCTGGTCGGCGGGGTGGGCGGCGCCCGTCCAGCGTCCCAGCGAGGGCTTCGAGGAGAACTGGGCCCTCAAGGGCTTCGCCGACCAGACCGTGCGCCAGGTCGTGCGGGTGACCGGCGGTGGCACCGCGGCCCGGATCAGGCTGTCGAATCTGTACGGCAGCGAGCCGCTGCGCATCGCGGGCGCGACCGTCGCCCGGACCGCGGGCGGCGCGTCGGTCGAGGCCGGGAGCGTGCGCAGGCTGACCTTCGGGCACCGGCGGTCGGTGACGATCCCGGCGGGCGGCGAGACGGCCAGCGACGCGGCGCCGGTGCGCGTGGCGCCCTTCGAATCGCTGACGGTGACGCTGTACTTCGCGGAGCCGACCGGTCCGTCCACGTTCCACGCCCAGGCGTATGCGAAGAGCTACCGCGCGGAGGGCGACCACGGCGCAGACCGTACGGGCGCGGCCTTCACCGCGTACACCCACTCCTGGTACTACCTCTCGGACGTGGAGCTGGCCGGCGGGGGCGCCGGACGGCGCGGCTCCGTGGTCGCCTTCGGCGACTCCATCACCGACGGCTTCGGCTCGACCTCAGACGCCAACAGCCGCTGGCCGGACCTGCTGGCGGAGCGCCTGGCGGCGGCCGGCACCCCGCGCCCGGTCCTCAACTCCGGGATCGGGGGGAACCTGCTGCTGCACGACTCGCCCTGGTACGGGGACCGGGCGGGCGCCCGGTTCCGGCGCGATGTGCTGGACAAGCCGGGCGTCAGGTCGGTGATCCTGCTGCAGGGGCTCAACGACATCGGGTTCAGCGAGGTGGATCTGCCCACCTACAAGCCCAATCCGCAGGTCTCGGCCGAGCAGGTGATCGCCGGCTACCGCGAGCTGATCGCGCGGGCCCACGCCAGGGGGGTGCGGGTCGTGGGCGCGACGATCCTGCCCTTCAAGGGCGCCGAGTACCACACGGCGCGTTCCGAGGCGAAGCGCGCCGCGATCAACGAGTGGATCCGCACCTCAGGCGAGTTCGACGCGGTGGTCGACTTCGCCGAGGTCATGGCCTTGGCGTCGGATCCGCTGGCGCTCGACCCGGCGTACGACAGCGGGGACCACAAGCACCCCAACGACGCGGGCTACCGGCGGATGGCCGAGGCGATCGACCTCGGCGCGCTCTGAGTCCTAGAGCGTGAGCTTGAATCCCACGTGCGAGGCCTCGAAGCCGAGGCGCTCGTAGAAGCGGTGGGCGTCGGTACGGGTCGCGTCCGAGGTGAGCTGCACCAGTACGCAGCCCTCGCGGCGCGACTCGTCGACGGCCCACTGGATCAGCTGGGTGCCGAGCCCGCCGCCGCGCTCGTCGGCGTGGATGCGGACGGCCTCGATGATCGAACGGGTGGCGCCGCGCCGGGACAGGCCGGGGATGACGGTGAGCTGGAGGGTGCCGACGGTACGGCCGTCCCGTACGGCGACGACCAGACGCTGGCCCGGGTCGCGGTCGATCCGCTCGAACGCCGCCTGGTAGGGGGCCAGGTCGTCCGGGGACTCGCGCCGGGCGCCGAGCGGATCGTCGGCCAGCATGGCCACGATGGCGGGTATGTCGTCGGCGGTCGCCCGGCGGATCTCGAAGTCGCTCATGGCGGGCAGCCTACGCGGGGGCCCACAGCCCTTCGACGGCCGCGACCAGCGGGGCCAGCTCGGGCCGTGCGGCGGCGTCCTGGAGGGCGTCGCGCAGTGCGGCGTCGTTGGTGGGGCGGGCCTGGTCGAGCAGTTCCCGGCCGGCCGAGGTGACGTTGGTGTAGATGCCGCGGCGGTCGTCCGGGCAGATGTAGCGGGACAGCAGCCCGCGGTCCTCCAGCCGGGTGACCAGGCGCGTGGTGGCGCTCTGGCTGAGGACGACGGCGTCGGCGAGCTGGCGCATCTGGAGATGCCCGCCCGGGCCGTCGTGCTGCTCGCTGAGCACGTTGAGCACCGAGAACTCGCGGACGCTCAGCTCGTGCCGGGCCTGCAGCGCGCGCTCGACGTGGGTCTCGATGCGGCCGTGCAGCGAGGACAGGGCGCACCAGCCCTGGGCGAGGGCCCGCCCGCCGGGCAGCGGCTCCTCCGGGGGCGGCGCGTCGGTCGGCGCATCCGGCATGGGTCCCCTCCTTGGGTGTGGTGCCCCCAGGGTAGTCCACTCGACGAAAAAGTCGGCGCTTGCAAGTAAAGCGCGTCTGCAATTATTGTCGACGCGTTCAAAGCTTCCATGCAATCGTCCGCTCGTTCTGAGGACCCCCCGACATGCCCCTCGCCCTGCTGGCGCTCGCCATCGGCGCCTTCGGTATCGGCACCACCGAATTCGTGATCATGGGACTGCTGCCCGAGGTGGCGGACGAGTTCCATGTCTCCATCCCCACCGCCGGATACGCGACCACCGGCTACGCCCTCGGCGTCGTCGTCGGCGCTCCGCTGCTGACCCTGCTCGGCACCCGGCTCACCCGCAAGCAGATGCTGACGACGCTGATGGGGCTGTTCATCGCGGGCAATCTGCTCTCCGCGTTCGCCCCCGCCTTCCTTCTGCTCCTCGCCGGGCGGGTGCTCGCCTCCTTCGCGCACGGCGCCTTCTTCGGCATCGGCGCGGTGGTCGCCGCCGACCTGGTCGCCCCGCACAAGCGGGCCCAGGCCATCGCCACCATGTTCACCGGCCTGACCGTCGCCAACGTCATCGGCGTACCCATGGGCACCTGGATCGGCCAGACCTTCGGCTGGCGCGCGTCCTTCCTCGCCGTCGCCGGCCTCGGCGTGCTCGGCCTGGCCGGCATCGCCGCCCTCGTACCCAGCACGCCCGGCCCGGCCGCCGCCCGCCTCGGCCAGGAGCTCGCGGCCTTCCGCAATCCACAGGTGTGGCTGGCGATGATCATGACCGTGCTCGGCTTCGGCGGGGTCTTCGCCGCCATCACCTACATCACGCCGATGATGGTGGACGTGGCCGGCTACCCCGGCTCCGCCGTGACCTGGCTGCTCGTCCTCTTCGGCCTCGGCCTGGTCGGCGGCAACCTGATCGGCGGGCGCTACGCCGACCGGGCGCTGATGCGGATGCTGTACCTCACCCTCGGCGGACTCGCCGTCGTCCTCGCCGCGTTCGGCTTCACCGCCCACAACAAGATCGCGGCCGCCGCCACCCTCGTCCTGGTCGGAGCCTTCGGCTTCGCGACCGTGGCCCCGCTCCAGAAGCGGGTCATGGACCAGGCCCCGGACGCGCCGACGCTCGCCTCGGCCGCCAACATCGGCGCCTTCAACCTGGGCAACGCCCTGGCCGCCTGGCTCGGCGGGATCGTCATCTCCGCCGGAATGGGCTACACCGCGCCCAACTGGGTCGGCGCCCTGATGGCCGCGGCCGCCCTCGGCACCGCCGTCCTCTCGGCCACCCTCGAACGGCGCACCGCACGCACCGGGCGGATCGTCGCCGCGGGCGGGTTCTCCGCCGCCGACGAGCCGAGGGAGGACGCGACAGCCGTACGCTGACCCGCCCGCCCGTCGCCCACCACCACCCTCAACGGAGGCGCTACGCGCCCAGCCCGCCCGCCCGTCGCCCACCACCACCCTCAACGGAGGCGCTACGCGCCCGCGGCCCGCTCGTCACGCCCGCGAGCGGGCCGGGGAGCGGCTTGCCGTTCGGCGGCCGGACCGCGCTCCGGCCCCGGCCTTGTCCCCGGCTCCGGCTCCGGCTCCGGCTCCGGAGGAACGGCGTCCGGCCTGCCACCGACGGCCGCGCGCCGTCAGCCCCCACGGCTTGAGGACCGAGATGGCGGTGAGGAACAGATAGACGCCCAGCGCCACCGAGGGCGCGATGACGAGATCGGCGGTGGACGGCACGGCCCGCCCCGCCGAGGCATCGCCCGCGGCCGACGCGATCTCGGCCCGCAGCGCGAAGACGGACGCGCCGACCGCGGGCACCGTCAGCCAGAACTTGATGTACACCCAGCGGTACCGGGCCAGCCCCCAGGGCGTCCCGAGCGACAGCGCCACCCCGCTCAGCAGGGACGCCAGGCTGATCGGCGCGATCAGCCAGTCGCCGAAGATCTTCATGGCGCGATAGGCGGCCTCGGCGGTGTCAGCCGATCCGGAGGCCGCCCCAGCGATGCCCAGCGCGAGCAGACAGAGGGTGAGCCCGAGCCAGCCGACGGAGACGACGACATGGACGACGAGAAGGGCCCTGCGGGCGGGCCGCGAAAGGTTCGGCTGCATTCCTCCACGGTCGTCCGCGGCGCTCCGTACCGCGTCTGACGGCGGGAGTATCCGCGCGTACTCCCGCCGTACTCCCGCCGTACGCCGTGCCGCTCAGGGCCCCTAGGCTCAGCTTCCATGACCAGACTGCATCTGTTCGATCTGGACGGGACGCTCATCCACGGCTCGGCCGCCGCCGTCGAGATATCCCGTCAGCTCGGGGTGGAGCCGGAGATAGCCGAGCTGGAGCGGGCGTTCGCGGATGGGGAGCTGAGCACCGCCCAGTTCGCGCAGCGGGCCTGTGCGCTGTGGGGGGAGCTGACGGAGCGGCATGTGGCGGCGGCGTTCGCGGGGGCGCCGTGGCTGGTGGGGATCCGTGAGGTGTGGGCGGACATCCGGGGGCGTGGCGAGCGCTGTGCGGTGATTTCGCTCTCTCCCGGCTTCTTCGTGGAGCGGCTGCTGGAATGGGGCGCGGACGCCGCGCGGGGGTCGCGCTGGCCGGCCGTGCCGTTTCGGGAGCCGCTGGAGCCGGAGGGCATCCTCACTCCGGCGGCGAAGGTGCGCATCGCCGATGAACTCTGTGCGAGGTTCGGTCTGAGCAGGGAGGACTGTGTCGCTTACGGCGATTCGATGTCGGACGCGGAGCTGTTCGCCGTGGTGCCGGTCTCGATCGCGGTCAACGCCGACCACCATGTGAGCGAAATCGCATCGTGCGGCTATACCGGCCGCGATCTGCGGGAGGCCTACGAATTGGCTGGTAACTACCGGTAATTACGATGGTTCCCGGGTGTAACGAAGCCGCGGGACTTGGGGCTTGTTAATTCATCCGGGCCCGGTAGGGTCGGGTCCGGGTTCTGCGCGGCGGCTGTGTCGCGGGGCTACATCGGGGCAATCCAGCCTAACGGAACACGGGTGCCGTTACCTGGAGTTCCGGCTATGTGTCCTGTCCGGCGAACAAGCATGGCATGCTGCCCATGGAGAAGTACGGGGCGGGCCGTCCGGACCAATCTCATCTCAACCAGTGGAACAGAGCGGGGAATTGCGGGCACATTCCGGCTTCGGAAGTGCGAAGACCGACAGAAAGATGTTCGAGGCGAGGCAACCATGGACGCTCCGACCACCACGCCGTCGGCCGGCAACGACGGTACCGGCGGAAACAGTGGCGACTGGGGCTGGTTCACCCCGAGCAAGAAGCGGGACGAGGACGCTTCCCCGGGCACGGACCAGGATGACGGTCGGCGGGCGCCAAGCCGCCCGGTGAGCCCGATACGGCCGGTCGGCACGGGCGCCGGCCGCCGTACCCCGCCTCCGCCCCCGGCGCCGCCCGTGCACGTCGCGCCGCCCCCGGCACAGACCGCGCCGCCCCCACCCCCGCCCGGGGCCGGGGCGCCGCCGCCCTCCGACGAGTGGCGGAGACCCGCCCGGCGGGACCACGCCCCGCCCGTCGACGCCCGGCAGCCCGCCGTACGGGAGCACGAGGAGCACCAGCGCCCCGACGAGGCGCCCGGCGGGCAGGACGTACGGCCGGCGGGCTCGTTCTCCGAGGACCCCACCGCCTCGCCCGACGCGATCCTCATCCGCCGCACGATGGCCGAGATCGAGCCCATCTCGGACAAGGTCACCTCGTACTTCTACGCGCTGCTCTTCGTCCAGCACCCCTATCTGCGCCCGCTGTTCCCCGCCGCGATGGACGCCCAGCGCGACCGGCTCTTCAGGGCCCTGCTGACCGCGGCCAAGCTGGTGGACGACCCGGACATCCTCACCGAGTACCTTTCGGGGCTCGGCCGCGGCCACCGCAAGTACGGCACCCAGCCGGAGCACTACCCGGCCGTCGGCGAGTGCCTGATCGGCGCGCTCACCCGCTATGCGACCGGGACCTGGAGCGATGAGGCGGAGGGCGCCTGGGTCCGGGCGTACACCGCCATCTCGCAGATCATGATCGACGCGGCGGCCGAGGACGAGCTGCGCGCGCCCGCGTGGTGGCAGGCCGAGGTGGTCGGCCATGAGCTGCGCACCAAGGACATCGCGGTCGTCACCGTGCGCCCCGACCAGCCGTACCCTTTCCTCGCCGGCCAGTACACGTCCCTGGAGACCCCCTGGTGGCCCCGGGTGTGGCGGCACTACTCCTTCGCCTCGGCGCCCCGCCCGGACGGTCTGCTGTCCTTCCACGTCAAGGCGGTTCCGGCCGGCTGGGTGTCCACGGCGCTGGTGCACCGCGCCCGCCCCGGCGATGTGATCCGCCTCGGCCCCCCGGCCGGCTCGATGACGGTCGACCACTCCACCGACAACGGCCTGCTCTGCCTGGGGGGCGGCACCGGCATCGCGCCGATCAAGGCCCTGGTCGAGGACGTCGCCGAGCACGGCCGCAACCGCCCGGTCGAGGTCTTCTACGGCGCCCGCAGCGACCACGACCTCTATGACATCGACACCATGCTGCGGCTGGCGCAGGCCCATCACTGGCTCTCGGTCCGCCCGGTCGTCTCCGACACCCCGACGAACGGGCTCAGCGGCCGACTCCCGGACGCCGTCCGCCAGTACGGCCCGTGGAACACGTACGACGCCTACCTGTCCGGCCCGCCCGGGATGATCCGCAGCGGTGTGGACACCCTGCGAGGCATCGGGATCCCGTCCCACCGCATACGGCACGATTCGCTCGAAGAGCTCGTCGTGGCGGGGGAATAGCGGGGCGACTGCAACAGGGCGGGGGGCCTTGACGCAGTAGTGACTAGTGAGGAGCAGGGGACTGGGGGCCGGGAGAGCAGTGCATCACTGACTCGAGCGATCGCAGGATGAGGGACAAGTGAGCGTGGACGACGTCGAGCACGAGAGGGCGACGACGGAGACGACGGCGAGGGCGGCGACGGCATGGACCGCGCCGGCCGACGCCCCCACGGCCGATATGGACCGTACGAGACGTCCGGGCAGCGACGGCGAACACCGGCTGCAGCGGCGCCTGGACACGGGCGACCGCGCCGACCGCTTCTACGACGAGCAGGTGCTGGACCGGCTCAACGACCGGATGCGGGAGTTCGTCGGCCGCCAGGAGATGTTCTTCCTGGCGACGGCCGACCGGCACGGCGAGTGCGACAGCACTTTCCGGGCCGGACCGCCCGGCTTTCTGAGGGTGTTCGACGACCAGACCCTGGCCTACCCCGAATACCGGGGCAACGGCGTCCTGGCCAGCCTCGGGAACATCGAGGAGAACCCCCACCTCGGCATCCTGATGATCGACTTTCTGCGCGACCGGATCGGTCTGCACATCAACGGCCGGGCACGGGTGGTGGAGGACGCCGAGATGCGCGCCACCCACCCCGGGCTGCCGGTCGACCCGGTGCCGGGGCGGCGGGCCGTGGTGTGGGTCGAGGTGACGGTCGAGGAGGCGTACATCCACTGCGCCAAGCACATCCCGCATCTCCAGAAGGCGCCCGCCCAGCGGCGGGTCGCGGCCAGGGTTGGCGCCAGGGCCGGCGCCGTGGACGGCGGCACGGATGGCGGCTTGGACGGGAGCTTGGACGGCGGCGGCGTCGCCGACCGGGACCGTGACGACTGGGGTACGGACGACTTCAAGCGCAAGGGCGGCGACTTCTTCGGCGCCGCCGCCGACGTACGCGAGGGCCGGCGCAGGCCCGTGGCCGGCCGGGAGCCGGAGCCGGAGGCCGACCACGGCTCGGGGCCCGCGCGCCCCGAGGAGTGGCAGCAGGAGGCCGAGCGGGTGCTGGCCAGGGCGCGGGAGCGGGCACCGGAGGGGGCTGGGCAGCCGTTCAGCGGCTGGTTCCGGTAGCCGACGGCTGTCGGCAGCCGCTTGTTGCCGTAGTGGCCGCTTTGGTGGGGCGGCGGGGTCAGCCCAGGTCGTCGGCGAGCAGCGCCAGCACACCTTCGATGTTCGCGTCGAGATACGCGCGCAGCGACGGCGGCACCACCCCCACCGAGGCGATCCCCGCCCGGGTGAACGGGACGCGCACCACTTCGTACTCCCCGCAGGGCTCGTCCACCTCCGGGCCGTGCCGCCGCGACAGGTCCATGGACCCCAGCCGGCATACGAAGAAGTGCTGCACCTTCACACCGGGCGAGGACTCGTCGGGGTGCGGGACGGTGTCGACGAAGGCGGGCACCACGTCCGTCACCTTCGCGCCGAGCTCCTCGTCGACCTCGCGGTGCAGCGCGTCGACGACCGTGGCGTCCTCGGGCTCCACTCCGCCGCCCGGCGTGATCCAGTACGGCTCCTCGCCCGGCTTGGTGCGCTTGATCAGGACCAGCCGGGGCTCGGGGCCGCCGTCGAGCAGGATGGCGCGGGCGGTGCGCTTGACCACAGGTCGTTCGGTCATGGTGGAGATCTGCCGCATGCGTCGCCCGGTGAAACCCCATACTCACCAGTCAACAGCGGCGCGCAGCAGCCACTCGTGCGCCCGCGCGATATGCGGCAGGGCGAGCGCACCGTTCCGGATCACCAGGAAGTACGTGCGCAGCGGCGGCACCGGCGGGTTGAGCAGGGCGACGATCTCCCCCGCGTCCAGCGCGTCCATGCACAGATAGCGCGGCAGGACGCCGAGCCCGACGCCCTCCACGACACAGGTGAGCACGGCCCGCAGATCGGGGGCGATGACGGTGCCCGCGGTGATCGGCGGGGTGTCGAAGACGGCCGACCAGTAGCGGGTGATCAGCGGCAGGCTCTCATGGACCTCGACGACCGGCAGCCGCTCCAGCGCGCTGACGCCCTTGACCTGTAACACCGCGGGGCCGCCGAGCCGGGCCGCCCAGCGCGGCGCGGCGACCAGCACATGTTCCTCGTCGCACAGCGGGGCGGCGGTCAGCAGCCGGCCGCGGGGCCGGGCGGTGGTGACGGCCAGGTCGTGGTGGCCGGCGGCCAGCCCCTCGAACAGTTCCTCCGCGCTGCCGAAGGCGCAGCGCACCGCAAGACCCTGGCTGATGAGCGGGGCGAGGGCGGGCAGGACGCGCAGCGCGGTGAACTCCGGGGGGCCGGCGAGATGCAGGGTGCGGTTGGCGGAGCTGTCGTCGAGCCCGGCCTCGGCTATCTCCAGCAGCGCGTCGAGGTGGGGCGCGGCCTTGTGGGCGAGCTCTTCGCCGACGCTGGTGGGGACGACCCCGCGCGCGGTGCGCAGAAACAGCGGGCGGCCCAGCTGACGCTCGAGGGTGCGGATCTGGCCGGTGACGGCGGGCTGGGAGAGCCCGAGCAGAACGGCGGCACGGGTGAACGACCCGGCCCGATGAACCGTGACAAATGTGCGTAAGAGGGCCAGATCCATGCGGTTCCCCTCCGCTCGACGCACCCCCGCCGCAGGCCAACTATAAATATGCCGATAGGTCCATGTCGCTACTGTGATTGGACACTGACGCTGAGTCAACTAGCCTTGTTCAAGCGGTTCTCCATGAGGGAACCGGGGCGTCTCAAGCCACGAGGGGGGAGGCTTGAGACGCCCGCCCGGTATGGCCTGATTCCGAGGGGCGCGCGGTCGGCCGCAGCCACCTCCGTCACTGCCGTCGCCCCTGCACCGCGCCCCTTACTTCATCGAGGCTTCATCGAGTGCCCGCAGCACATCCGCGATCAGGTCGTCCGGGTCCTCGGCGCCCACCGAGAAGCGGATGAAGCCGTCCGGCACGGCGTCGCCGCCCCACCGCCCGCGCCGCTCGGCCGTGGACCGTACGCCGCCGAAGCTGGTCGCGTCGTCGACCAGGCGCAGCGCGGCCAGGAAGCGATCGGCGTGCTCCTGGCCGGGGAGGACGAAGGACACCACGCAGCCGTAGCGCCCGCCGCGCATCTGCGCCGCCGCGACGCGGTGCGCGGGGTCGGTCGGCAGCCCGGGGTGGCGCAGCCCGGTGACCTCGGGGCGCTCGCGCAGCGCCTCGGCCAGGGCGAGCGCGGTCCGCGCCTGGCGGTCGACGCGCAGCTGGAGGGTGGCCAGGGAGCGGTGCGCGAGCCATGCCTCCATCGGGCCGGGGATCCCGCCGGCCATCTTGCGCCAGGCGCGTACGGAGGCGGCCAGCCCCGGGTCGCGGCAGGTGACATAGCCGAGCAGGACATCGCCGTGGCCGGTGAGCGCCTTGGTGCCGCTGGCGACGGAGAAGTCCGCGCCGAGATCGAGGGGGCGCTGGCCGAGCGGGGTGGCCAGGGTGTTGTCGACGGCGACCAGCGCGCCCCGCTCGTGGGCGGCGTCGGCCAGCCGGCGGATATCGCATACGTCCAGGCCCGGGTTGGCCGGGGACTCGATCCACAGCAGCTTCACAGGCCGCGGTTCGTCAGGTCCGTTATGGGGGCCGCCGCCCGCGTCCGGCGCGCCGTCCAGGAGGGGCAGCTGGGCGTCGCCGCCGGTGGGTGCGGTGCGCACCTCGATGCCGTAGCCCCTCAGCCGCTCGCCGAGCGGGGCCAGGAGCTGATACCCGTCGGAGGGCAGGACGGCCGCGTCGCCCTGCCCCAGCTGGGACAGCAGCACCGCGGAGATCGCGCCCATGCCGGAGGCGAAGACCACCGTCTCGGCGTCGGCGTCCGGCGATTCCAGCTCGCTGATGGCCCGCTCCAGCCGGGTCCAGGTGGGGTTGGCGTCCCGGCCGTAGGTGTACGGGCCCTGGTGGACGTCGGCGTCGCCGGGCAGGTGGTAGTGGGCGGCGAAGGCCGGGCCCGGCAGGGTCGGCTCGTACGCCTCGGGCTCGGGCAGCCCGGCCCGTACGGCCCGTGTGCCGTCGCCCGTGTGCTTGCTCGTCATGCGGTCTCTTCAGGGGCGGTCGGTGTGACGGAAGTAACAGGGGTGGCTGGGGCGGCCGGTGCGGGGGTGTCCCGGGCGGCGAGGGCCTTGCTCACCGCGTCCAGCAGCCCTTCGCTCGCCGCCTCGATCATCTCCAGGCACGCCTCGAAGTCGTCCGGCCCGCCGAAGTACGGGTCGGGCACGTCCAGGGCGGCCGGTGCGTCCGGGTCTGTGTCCGGGTCTGTGTCCGGGGCGTATTCGCGCAGCAGCCGCACCTTCGCGGCGTCCTCGGGCGTCGGGGCGAGGGCGCGCAGCTCCCGCAGATGGCCGCTGTCCAGGGCGATCACCAGGTCGAGGGTGGAGAACCACGTGGACTGGAACTGCCGGGCGGTGTGGTTCTGCTCATAGCCGTGGGCCGTGAGCGCGGAGATGGTGCGCCGGTCCGCCCCGTCGCCCTCGTGCCAGGGGCCGGTGCCCGCGCTGTCCACCTCGACAAGACCGTCGAGCCCGGCTTCCTCGGCGTATGCGCGGAAGACGGATTCGGCCATCGGCGACCGGCATATGTTGCCGGTGCAGACGAAGCAGACGCGGTAGGGCGACGGGGCTCTCATGCGTCCCATCATGCTGGACGGCGCTCAGTCCTTGTCATCGGGCAGGACGACATGCAGGGCCCAGGCGACGATGGAGATGATCAACGCGCCTATGACGGCCGTCCCGAAGCCCTCGACATGGAAAGCCAGGTCGAACTTGTTGGCCAGCCAGGAGGTCAGCAGCAGCATCAGGGCGTTGATCACCAGGGTGATCAGCCCGAGGGTGAGAATGAACAGCGGAAAGGCCAGCAGTTTGACCACTGGTTTGACCACGACGTTCACCAGGCCGAACACGAGCGCCACAAGAATGAGCGTGATCGCCTTGCGGCCGGCGTTCTCGCCGTTCAGCGTGATGTCCTTGAGGAGCCAGATGGCCACCCAGAGGGCGCCCGCGTTGGCGATCGTCTTGACGAGAAGATTCTTCATGGTTGAGATCGTCGCAGAACAGGCCCCGCGCTGGGCAGGGCCGGGGAGCAAGGGGCGGAGAGGCGAATGAAGGCGTTCCGGCTGGACGAGCTGGAGGCGGAGCGTGCCGCGAACGACGGCGCGTATCTGCAGTTCCTGCGCGAGCGGAACATGTCCGTCGGGCTGTACGCGCTGGACGCGGGCCAGACCGATCCACAGCAGCCGCACGGCCAGGACGAGGTGTATCTGGTGGTGAGCGGGCGGGCGTCGATCACGGTGGGGATGGAGACCACACAGGTGGCGCGCGGCAGCGTGGTGTACGTACCGGCCGGTGTGGCGCACAAGTTCCACCACATCACGGAGGACCTGCGGGTCATGGTCGTCTTCTCCCCGCCGGAGAGCTGACTCTCCGACTGGGAGCTGATGCGCCCGCCCCGCGTCCCGTAGGGGTTCGGTCAGGGGAGGACGGGGGACGCGGGGCCCGTGTTCGCTTGTCGGCCGTCCTAGCATCGAAGGCGGGGAGCGGACCGGCGCCAAGGCCGGTCCGGACCGACTCGCTCAGCGAAGAAAGCAGGGACCGACGTGGCGACGAAGGGCATATTTCAGGGCTTGCCGTGGTGGGTGACATGGGTCGCGGTTCCGATCCTCGTGCTGGCCGTGTTCGGCGGGCTGATCGTGAGCGTGGTCGGCTTCGTGGTCAATCTGGTCTTCAAGGCCCTGCTGCTGGTGGCGCTCGTCGCCGGTCTGATCTACCTGGTGCGGAAGTTCAGCTCGTCCTCGTCGTCCCGCGGCGACTGGTGACCTCTCGCGGCGGCTGTGCCGCCGCGGGGCTCGGGTACGCCGCGTGGGGGATACGCGCGTTCCAAACCTCAGCTTGACGGCACCGTTCCGGTTAGAGTTCGAGTGCTCGACGTCTCCCGTTCCGGGCGTCTGCCTCGCAACACACCCCGGGGGTGCCTGTTGACGAAAGCGATCATGGCCGCGGCCGGTGAACCGGCTCCGAACTCCCACGTCATAGGCCGGCGCCGCCCCGCCCGGCCCGGCGAGCGGATGCGCCCGCCCGCGCCGATTTTCTTGATCGCAGCCGCGCGAACAGCCGCGGCAACTCTGGCCATTTCCAGTCCCTCACATGAGGCAAACCGACTCCGCCCCGCAGTCGAGTCGCTACGCTCCAGAGTCGGCCGAGATATCAGCACCCTCTCAATCCCTATCAATATCTGAAAATTCACTTCTTATGGCCCGCTGGAGCTAGGCGGACCATGGCGTCAAGAGGCCAGGCCGTTCAAACCTGGCCATTCGCAATCAACTCGGGGCGGCGAACGATGCGTGACATGCGTGACACAGTCCAGGCAGAAGTGACGATGACCTTCCTGGTCTCCCAGGACCTCTCCTTCCGGATCCCGGTCGAGCTGTCCTATGACAGCAGCGACCCGTACGCAGTCGAGATCACCTTCCATCTGCCCGGCGACGCGCCCGTCAGCTGGGCCTTCGCCCGGGAGTTGCTACTGGACGGATTGAGTAAACCCTCGGGTGAGGGCGATGTGCGCATCGCCCCCGCCTCACCGGAGGGGCTTTCGGACGTCTTCATCAGGCTCCAAGTGGGGGCCGAGCGGGCGCTGTTCCGGGCCGGCGCCGCCCCGCTGGTGGCCTTCCTGGACCGTACGGACCGGGTGGTTCCGTTCGGCCAGGAGCAGGCGGCCTGCGATCCGGTCGGCGACCTGGACGCGGAGCTCGACCGGATCCTCGCGGAGGACCGGTACGCCGGCTGACGCGGGCACCCCTTTTTGAGGGCTCGGTTCTCCCCCAGCTACCGCTGGGAGGTGTCCCCCGTTTCAGGGCTCGGCTCTCGCCCGGCCACCGCCGGGAGGTGCCCCCCGCCGGGGCTTATCGCCCGCGCGCCCGGCGCCGCCGTCCGCGCCCGGCCCGGCCCCCGTGGCCCCCCTGCTCCGCGCCGCCCTGTGGCGCGCGGTCCGCGGAGACCACGAGCGCGGCAAGCGCGGTGGTCACCGGCACCGAGGCGACGAGGCCGATGCTGCCCACGAGCGTCCGTACGATCTCCTCCGCGACGATCTCGCTCGTCGCCACCGCTCCCACTCCGCTGTCCGCGATCGAGAACAGGAGCAGCAGCGGCAGCGAGGCGCCCGCGTACGCGAGCACCAGGGTGTTCACGACGGACGCGATATGGTCCCGTCCGATGCGCATCGCGGCCGCGTACAGCTTGCGCCAGCCCGCCGTGGGGTCCGCCTCCCTGAGCTCCCACACCGCGGAGGTCTGGGTGACGGTCACGTCGTCCAGCACCCCCAAAGACCCGATGATCACCCCGGCCAGCAGCAGACCGCGGATCTCGATATTCGGATAGAGGCCGTGGACCAGCCCCGTCTGGTCGTCGGTGTTGCCCGTCAGGCTCGCCCAGCCGATGAACAGCGAGCCCAGCAGGCCGATCAGCAGCAGTGAGATGAGCGTGCCGAGCACGGCGACCGATGTACGCGCCGTCAGCCCATGGCACATATAGAGCGCGATGAGCATGATCGCGCTGCCCCCCACGATCGCGACGACCAGCGGGTTGGAGCCGTCGAGGATCGCCGGGAGGATGAACAGCGTCAGCACCCCGAAGCTGACCGCGAGCGCCACCAGCGCGAAGACGCCGCGCAGCCGCCCGACGACCACGACCGCGAGCGCGAACAGCCCGGCGAGCAGCGCCATGGGCAGCGCCCGGTCGACGTCCGAGACGGAGTACTGCAGATTCTTGGGCGCCTTGGGCGCGTACGCCAGCTTCAGCTTCTGACCGGCGTCGTACTTGCGGGACGCGTTCGGCTGGACGATTTCTTCAAACGTGCGGCCTTTGTCCTTACCTGAGGTGACCTCGATGGTCGCCTTCTCGCAGATGGTGTCCTTGCCGGATCCGCCGGCCGCGCCCGCCGCGTTCTCCTGGTCAGCGGCATCCTGCCCCGGCTCGGTGGGCTGCTGCGGCTGGGCGTTGACGTCGGCGCAGTTGACCTCCTCGACCTTCACCACCCGCCCGGCCACGGTCTGCTGGTCGAAGCCGAGCCCGCTGCGCTCATGGGCCTTGTGGTCGGGCGTACCGCCCGGCCACAGCACGATCAGCCCGGCGACGACGGCCGCGGCGAAGGGGATGAGGACCGCCGCGATGACCTTGCGGAGGTGGGCGGAGACAGGCGTGGCCGGGCCGTGGCTGTGCGAATGTCCGGGCGCATGGCTCTCCTGCGATGTCGAGGTCACCGTCAGATCATCGCAAGAGCGAGGGCCCTCTGTTCAGCGCCGCCGGACAACCGTTAGCGTGGGTGACACCTTTGCAATCGCGGGAGCTCGGAGCACCGGGCTGAGAGGGCGCTGATTGTGTCGGCCCGGGGACGGCTCCCGGGCCCCATGCTGCGCCGACCGCTGAACCTGTTACCGGGTAATGCCGGCGTAGGGAGTGGGTCTCAATGACTCTGCAGGATGCACATACGCCCGAAATGCGCGAGTTTGGCTGGCATAAGGGATATGTCACCGGCTCGCGACCGGACCTTCAGGTCCCGGTCCGCCGAGTGCACCTCACCAATGGCCAGGACGTCACGCTGTACGACACCTCCGGCCCGTACACCGACCCCCAGATCGAGACAGATGTCCGCCGCGGCCTCGCGCCGCTGCGGCAGAACTGGATCCTCGCCCGCGGCGACACCGAAGAGTACGCGGGCCGCCCCGTCCGCCCCGAGGACGACGGCATCAAGCACACCACGCCGCGCGGCGGGCTGCGCAACCTCGACGCGGTTTTCCCCGGCCGCCCCCGCCAGCCCCGCCGGGGCCGGGACGGCGCCGCCGTGACCCAGCTCGCGTATGCGCGCCGGGGCGAGATCACCGCGGAGATGGAGTACGTGGCGCTCCGCGAGCACGTCTCCCCCGAGGTGGTCCGCGAGGAGATCGCGGCCGGCCGGGCGGTCCTTCCGGCCAACGTCAACCACCCGGAGATCGAGCCGATGATCATCGGCAAGCGATTCCTGGTGAAGGTCAACGCCAACATCGGCAACTCCGCCGTCACCTCCTCCATCGAGGAGGAGGTCGAGAAGATGACCTGGGCGACCCGCTGGGGCGCCGACACGGTCATGGACCTCTCCACCGGCCGCAATATCCACACCACCCGCGAGTGGGTGCTGCGCAACTCCCCCGTCCCCATCGGCACGGTGCCGCTCTACCAGGCGCTGGAGAAGGTCGACGGCAAGGCCGAGGAGCTGACCTGGGAGATCTACAAGGACACCGTCATCGAACAGGCCGAGCAGGGCGTCGACTACATGACGGTGCACGCGGGCGTACGACTGCCGTACGTCCCGCTGACCGCCCGCCGCAAGACCGGCATCGTCTCGCGCGGCGGCTCCATCATGGCGGCGTGGTGCCTGGCCCACCACAAGGAGTCGTTCCTCTACACCCACTTCGAGGAGCTCTGCGAGATCCTCGCCGCGTACGACGTCACCTACTCGCTCGGCGACGGACTGCGCCCCGGCTCGATCGCCGACGCCAACGACGAGGCGCAGTTCGCGGAGTTGCGCACGCTCGGCGAACTCAACCGGATCGCCAAGCGGCACAACGTCCAGACGATGATCGAGGGCCCGGGCCATGTCCCGATGCACAAGATCAAGGAGAACATCGACCTCCAGCAGGAGATCTGCGAGGAGGCCCCCTTCTACACCCTCGGCCCGCTCACCACCGATATCGCCCCCGCCTACGACCACATCACCTCGGGCATCGGCGCGGCGATGATCGCCTGGTGGGGCACGGCGATGCTCTGCTACGTCACGCCGAAGGAGCACCTGGGCCTGCCCGACCGCGACGACGTCAAGACCGGCGTCATCACGTACAAGATCGCCGCCCACGCGGCCGATCTCGCCAAGGGCCACCCCGGCGCCCAGGAGTGGGACGACGCCCTGTCCGACGCCCGCTTCGAATTCCGCTGGGAGGACCAGTTCAACCTGGCCCTCGACCCGGACACGGCCCGCTCCTTCCACGACGAGACGCTGCCGGCGGAACCGGCGAAGACGGCGCACTTCTGCTCCATGTGCGGGCCGAAGTTCTGCTCGATGAAGATCAGCCAGGACATCCGGCGCGAGCACGGGGGCGCCATGGACGCGGCCGAGGCCGGGATGGCGGAGAAGGCGAAGGAGTTCGCAGAGGCGGGGCACCGCGTCTACCTGCCTGTTACGGACTGATCTTCTGGCGTCTCAGCGCCTTCTTGTCGGTGGGGACCAACAGCAACTGGTCCCCACCGACAGGGCCACGGGAAAGATCCATCATCGTGCGTCGCGCATCGTGAGAATGTAGGCCGCGGTAAGCGCGACGACACGGTCTTCGTCGTGTGACAGATCCGCGAGGGCACGTGACGCTGTGATTCCCGGGATATCCGCGAGCGCCTGTGTCAGCCGTCGACGTGCGGACGATTCGGTGACGCCGTGGGCAAGACTCTCCACGAGCCGGGTGGCGATCTGATCCGCCAACGCCGGACGACTCGCCAGCGCGCTCAGCGCATCGGCCGCATCGACGTCGTTCGCGTCCTCGACGACCATGTCGATGAGCGTCGGGACCGCATCGGCCACTCCACGTGCCCCGAGCGCCATGGCCGCACACCTGCGGACCACGATGTCGGGGTTCGTGAGGGCGTCCTGCAGCAGTGCGGTCGCCTTACGGCTCGGAATCTCAGCGACGCACTGGACGGCACGTTTCCGCACCTCGGCCGCTGGTGAGTCAAAGCCCTCGGCCAGCAGCGCCAATCCGCCATCGCCCGATTGCGCCAAAGCCCATCGAAGGGCTCCGGCGACATTCGCATCCGTCTCGTTCAGGGCTGCCTCGACCAGTGCTTCCGTTGGCACCGGAACCCCATCGACTGAGGACAGGGCCGCGCGCTGGCGCTTCCCAGCGCTCTCCGAACCCAACGCCTGGAGGAGTGCGACGATCCGGAGGACGTCTTCCCACCCGTCGGGTTCCGCGGCACCGATCCGACGCAGCCGTGTGAGCAGCTCCGTCTCAGCTGCGATGCGTTCTCGCGTCTGGCGGATGAGGTCGTCGACGAGATCCGAGGGCATGAAGCCGGGATCATCGAGCGCGCGCCTGACGTCACGCAGCGACAGCCCCAAGGACCGCAGGCTCTCGATATGGAAGATGCGCCGGATGTCCTGGTTGGAGTACTCGCGATAGCCGGCGCCGGTACGATCCGTCGGCCGCAGCAGGCCGAGCGATTCGTAATGCCTGAGCATGCGGGCGCTGACTCCGGACCGTCGGGCCACATCACCGATCAGCACTGCCCATCACCCCTTCTGGCTGGTCGGGCCGAGGGCAACAGCGCGCTTCGCCTCCTCGATCGCGAATTCGAATCCGGCATCCGGGTTGCGCAACAGCCGTTCCGTGGCGACCGCGTGCGTGCGCACGCGAGGGTCGAGATCCGTCATCGCGGTGCACAGAGCTGACAAGATTACGTCACCGAGCGCGATCAGTGCCCGGCTGAGGCTCAGCTGTGTCTCACGCTCGCCGCGCCCGAGCTGTGTCGCCAACGCTGCGGCCAACTCGGCCTTTTCATCCGCGGGTACGAGTACGACCGCTGCTCGCCAAGCGGCCCGCGCCACCTCGTCGTCGGCGTCGAACAGAAGCTCCCGTGTGATCGCCGGCCACGTCTGCGGATCCGCGATCTTGGACAGCGTGTGCAACGCCTGGCTTCGCCCCTGCGCACGCTTCGAGTGGAGTTCTTTGAGGAGCCTTGGCACTGTCAGTGACGGTGAGTGGCGGGTGAGCGCCCACGTGAGCATTTCGCGCACGTAGAACTCGGGCTCGATCGCGCATCGCTCGATGAGCTTGTCGACGAACCCCGGGTCAGGGGTCGTGCCGACCGCCAGCGCCGCCCGCAGCCGTACCTGCGAGCGGCTGTCCTCCAGCGCCTGGAGAGCTCGAGTCGTATCCGTGTCCTGACTTCGCACGGCCATCGGGACCACCTCCTTGGCTGGAGTGAAGCCCTTGTCACTGTGTCAAGGTCAAGCGGGCAGTTCGCGGCGGCGGGCGGGCAATCGCGTATATCTGTCGATCGCGGACTGAGGGGCGGTAATGTGCGGGGGCCCGAAGCCGCAACTTCGGATTGCGACTTCGGGCCCCTGTGCCGTGTTTGTGCGGTGGGCTACTTCAGGACGTACACCGGAGCGCCGTCCGGAGTCACCCCAGTCTGCCGGATGCAGCCGCGCTTCTGCAGCATGCGCGGGGCGTCATGCACACGGTGATAGGTGAGCCCGTGTTGGACGCGATGGTGCCCAGCGGATACAGACATTCGCCCTGGGCGATGATCGCGGGCAGGATATACAGGGCCACAGCCCAGATGTCGGCGGTGACGACGAGGTTGCGCTCACGCCATCCGGCGATCACCGAGGCCGGCGTCACCGTCTTGGGCGGCTCGGGCAGGTCCCGTCGGTCGGGTGTGCGGTCGGCGAGCCGGTTGATCGCCACGGGGATCTCACTCATGCACTGCATCAGCGCATGAGCGGCGGTCTGTCCGGCGGCGATCGAATCCCGCTGGGCGGCGGTGGACTCGCGGATCGCCTCGATCATCTCGCGCTGAACGCGCTCCGCTTCGCGCTGCGCTTCGAGGGCTTCCCGCTGTGTCTCCACGGACTTCCGCATCATCTCGATGCTCTCGCGGCGCAGCTCCTGGGTCTCGCGCTGCATGGCGAGCATCTGCGCATCCATGTCGAGGTTGTGCTCCTCGAGCCGGACGATGGCGTCGGCGACGTCCTTCGGCATGGCGTAAGCGGTGGGGGCGTCCGGGGTGGTGGGCTGTACTTCGGCCTTCTCGAGCTCGTACGAGCCATGCTGCTGAACGGCGACCACGACGTCGGTCACCCAGTTCTTGAAGGGCTCGGACTCCGGCTTGGTGCAGCCGTTGACCAGTCGGATGAGGCCTTGCAGATTCACCATCTGCATAGACTTCTTGAGTCCGTGACCTGCAATTTTGCGCGAAGCGTCTAGGCCATAGACGCTTTGCGCAAGATCTCCGAGACTTACGCAACCTTCGGGGACGTGCCAGGTGATTGCCTGACGGGTGTTCGTGTAGCCCAGGTCTTTGGCCACATCGACTGCCGGGAACCAGTGGGTCCCGTCCGGCAGCGTGATTCGCCGAACCCGGGCTCCGGTCGCCGCGTAGACGAAGTCGTTGATGTCGATCGCGTCCTGCTTGCCCGCCGGGGTCGGCGGAATGTTTTGTGTGCTCATGAAAGCATCACCTCCATGACGGACGTTATGCATCCCAGTACGCAAACAACCCACGATTAAGGGCGAGTTCGCCCAAAAGGTGGGGAGTGAACCATTCCGCTGGCGCGAGATCACAGGCCCTGAACCACAGACTCTGAACCGCCGACTCCTGGAGCAGCCAATGGACAACCGACACGCACTCCGCGTCGTCAACGCCCAGTTCGCCGAAATCCTCAGCAAAGCGAAGGAGGAGGACTGGGAGCTGCCCACCCCCTGCAGTGAATGGAGCATCCGCGATCTGGTGGGCCATGTGATCGGCGGGCACGTCATGGCGACCTCTCTCCTGACGGGTGAGGAGCTTGTCGCCGCGCCCGGTGACACCGTCGAGGTGTGGGCGGCGCGGGTGGAGCGGGCGGCGGAGGGGGAGGGGGTGTTGGAGCGGGTGGTGCGGCATCCGGTGTTCGGGGAGCTGAGCGGGGACGCCGCCGTGATGATCCGCTGGGGGGATGTGTGCGTGCATGCCTGGGACCTGGCCCAGGCCCTGGGCGTGGACTTCGTGCCGGAGCCGGGGCTGGCCGAGGCCGCGTTGGAGTGGCTGGTGCCGTTCGGGTCGGCGCTCAGCGCCTCGGGGAGGTTCGGGGAGGGGGCCGATCCGGGGCCCGGGGCCGATGCGTTCGCGCGGGTGCTCGCGATCACCGGGCGGGGTGCTCGGCCCACGGGAGAATAGTAGCCATGTACATAATGGCCATGTATTGTATTCGGTGTGAGTTCAGCAGCTGAGAGCGCCACGGCAGGGTTCCTGGTCTGGCGCTTGTCGATGAAGTGGCGGGTGGCCGTCGACCGGGCGGTCGCACCGCTGGGCCTGACCCATGCCCAGTACTCGTTGATGGCATCGCTCTACGGCATGTCGCGCTCCGGGCTGCGGCCCAGTCAGCGTCGGCTCGCCGACCACACAGGGCTCGAGCCGTTGTACGTTTCCAAGCTCGCCCGCGCCCTGGAGGCCGCCGGGCTCGTCGCCCGCACCCGGGACCCGAGCGATCCACGCGCCATGCAGCTGTCGCTCACCGAGCAGGGGCGCGATGTCACACGCCGCGCGATCACGGTGGTCCAGGGTCTGCTGGACCAGTTGCTGGAGCCGCTCGGGGGGCAGGACAGCGCGCGCACACGGCAGTTCAACCGCGAGCTGGCGACCCTGCTCGACGTACCTCTTGACGCACCTCTTGATCCGCACACCGAGAACGACAAGGAGCAGTCATGACCACCACCGCACCCACGGTCAATGGCCGAGCCATAGCCTTGGCGCACTATGCCGGGCGTGCCCTCGTGGAGGGCGTGCTGGCTCGCCACGGCGCCACGTTCCACCAGAGTGTGACACTCGTGGCCGTCGTGCGCGCGGGCGAGTCCATCGGCCGGGAAGAGCTTGTCGGCGATGTCACCGGCTCACTGAAGACCGACGAGTCGGTCGTGCGCGGCGTGATCGAGGAGCTGACGGTCGCGAAGCTGCTGGAAGAGGACCCGGCGGAGGTGTCCCGGGTGCGGCTCACGGACGCCGGACGGGAGCTGTACGAGAGCACCTCCGCCGAGACCGCCGAGATCTCCGCCCGGCTGTACGCCGGGATCCCGGCCGAGGACCTTGCCGTCGCGGGCCGCGTGTTGGCGCTGGTCACGGAGCGCGCGAACGCCGAGTTGGTCAGCGCCTGAGGTTCAGGAGACGCGGCCTAGTCGGGCTGGTGTTCCGGGCCGCCGTAGTCCGGGCTGGTGAAGTCCGGGCTGCTGAAGCGGGGGCGGGTCTTGGGGACGTCGCCTTCCGTGGAGAAGCCGGGGCGGCTGTAGCCGAGGTGAGGCGTGCGGCCGGTGGCCTCGGACCGGCTGGGGGCGTAGGTCGACGAGGGGCGCGTCGGGGAGGACGCGGGGGGCGGGGCCGGGGAGGTGTGGGCGCCGTCGGCGGCCGCCGGGTCGGCGAGCGCGTCGCGCAGGAAGGGCACCACGCCTCGCTCCAGCAGCGCCAGCCGCCAGGCTTCTCTGGTGCGGTCCACCTCTTCCCGCTGCGCGCTGCGCGCGCTGCCCCGGATCGCGCCGGTGCCGTTGCGCATCGCGGTGAGCAGAAGGCCGACGGCGGCGATCAGCAGGCCCGCGGCGGTGAGCGCGGCGAACAGCCAGCCCGCCGTGACCATCGGCTGGGCTATCGATGGTGTGGGGTTGAGCAGGTGCAGCAGATAGCCGGCGAGGAGAAAGATGACCGCCGCCGTGCCGGCCAGGACCGGGGCCAGGACGGAGAGTACGGCGACGAGTCCCGCGCCTGACGCGGCGTCTCCCACTGTGGCGGCGAACCCGCCCGTGGTGGTCGCCGCGCCCACGGTCGTCGCCACGCCCGGTACCTCGCCCGCCGTGCCGTCCCGTTCCATATCCGTAGCGGTGAACTCGTCGCCCACGGTGTCGGGCCAGCCGGACGGCGCCGGTTGGCGCAGCTTCTCGCGGGCGGTCACATAGTGGTGGTATTCGTCGGCCGCGCACGCCGCTATGGCCGCCGCGGCGTTCATGGCCATGGTGCGCAGCTGCTCGGTGCTGAGCCGCTGCCCGACGCCGCTGAGGTCCGCGCGGCGGTCCGCGGTGCGCAGCGCCTCGTCGAGAACCCGCTCGAACTCCGGGCGGTCCTCGATCAGCAGGTGCGGAGCGGTGTTCATGTGCATCCCCCGATGCTCCGTAGGGCCTTGGTGCCGGCTGTCACCGGGCAGTGGGGCGGAAACGGAGGAGAGCCTGCTACGGATAAGCCGATGGTAGAGCCGATCCGGCGCGGGGTGACAGTAGGTTTCCCGAATTCGCTCCGCGTCGGTGAAACTGTCTATCTTCCCCGCGCGGCGTGGTATGAATCCTAGGAATCCTCAGACATTCAGCGGGAGTTGGACGACCAACAGCTTTCCGGCCATTGTGACGCCGCCGTCCATGGCGACCGCGAGGTTGTCCGCGTAGACGTGCGGGCCCTCGACGGTCGGCGCGCCGCCGTCCTCGTCGTCCTCGGAGCCGACCTCGCCGAGGAGATACGGAATCGGGCTGTGGCCGTGGACGATGCGCTGCCCGCCGTAGGTGTCGAGCAGTTCGCGGACGGCCAGGGGGCCGGCTTCCTCGTCGCGGAAGGCGAACCGCTTGGTGAACTTGCGGAACAGGTCCCAGCACTCGTCGGCGTCGCTGCGCTGCAGCGTCTCGGTCACGGTGTCGTTGACGGCCTCGATGGAGTCGCCGTATTCGAGGTAGGCGGTGGTGTCGGAGTGCACGAGCAGATGGCCGTCCTGCTCGGTCATCGCGTCGAGCCGGGACATCCACTGGAGGTGGTGGTCCTCGAGCCGTTCCATGTCGGTGCGCTGGCCGCCGTTGAGGAGCCAGGCGGCCTGGAATGAGGCGGTGCCGGCGCCGGAGTTGACGGGGGTGTCGCCGAAGCGTTTGGCGCCGATGAGCAGCAGTTCGTGGTTGCCCATCAGGGCCTTGCAGTAGCCGCCGGCGGCCGCGGCCTCGGCGGAGAGCTGCATGACCAGGTCGATGACGCCGATGCCGTCGGGGCCGCGGTCGGTGAAGTCGCCGAGGAACCAGAGCCGGGCGTTGCCCGCGGACCAGCTGCCCTTGGCGTCGATCAGCCCTTGGGCGGCCAGCGCCTCGCGCAGCTCGTCGAGGTAGCCGTGCACATCGCCCACCACGTACAGCGGGCCGGGCCCGTCGTCCTCGGGCGCCTGGGAGCGCTCGGGGTCGGGGACCGGGGTGAGCTCGACGGTCGGCCGGTCCTGCGGGGGCACCAGCGGGGTGTCCGGGAGGGTGTGACCGGGGCCCATGACCGGCAGGGAGCGCTCGGTGGGCGTGTACTCCGCGGGCGGCCGGGCGGGCGCGGCAGGGCGCTCGGGGGCAGCGGGGCGCTCGGGCGCGGCGGGCGGCGTGGGGTGCGCCGCGGGCGCCGGAGGCGGGGCGGGCTGGGCCGGATCGCGGGGGACCCGGCCGTGCGGGACCGCGCCGTAGGGCATCCCGCCGTACGGGTTCGGGGCGGGGGGGACCGCGCCGCCCGGGAGTGGGCCGGGCGCGGCGGACGTTCCGTACGCGGATACGGGCGGGACTGCCGCCGTGGTCCGTGCCGTGGCTCCCAGACCGGCCCCCTGAGTCATCGACCCCTCCACCATCGCGCCGCCGTGCCACCGTGTGGACCATGCCTGGTCGAGGGCGGTCCGCGGTGTCGTCCGCCCATCATAGGAATGACCGTACGGGCTTGTGACGCACCAGGGGGCCGTCAATCGGGGCGCAATCCCGGTTCGGCGGTCTTTTATCCCGGATTGGCCCGGTAGGGAAAGCGGATCGGGTTCGGGTGCGTCTCGCGTCATCCTCAAGTCTTCCTCAGGTCAACCTCCGGCACGGCTGCGCGGCGCGCTCACCGTGGTGCGTGGCGGACGCCGTTGCGAGGACGTCCGCACGATCAGTTCGGTGGGTATCACCCGCTCGACGGGGTGCTCGGCACCCGGTCCCTCGATGGCGTCGATCAGAAGCTGCACGGCGGCGGTGCCGATCCGGCGGGGCTTGAGCGAGAGGGTGGTGACGGGCGGCTCGGTGGTGCGGTAGATCGCGGACTCGCTGCAGCACACCAGCAGCAGATCGTCGGGGACGCGCAGACCGTGGCGGCGGGCGGCGGCCAGCAGATCGGTGCCGTTGGGGTCGAACAGGCCGTAGACGGCGTCGGGGCGGTCGGGGCGGGCCAGCAGGCGGTCGGCGGCGACGGCTCCGGCACAGGGGTCGTGGGCCGGGTACTCCTCGTACACCGGCTCCTGTCCGACCCGGTCGCACCAGTGCAGATACGCGGTGGTGGACAGCCGGGTGTAGGTGTCGGTGGTGGTGCCGGTGAGCAGTCCGACGCGGCGGGCGCCGGAGTCGGTGAGGTGGTCGAGCAGGCCGAGCACGGCGGCCTCGTGGTCGTTGTCCACCCAGGCGGTGACGGGGAGGGTGCCGGCCGGGCGGCCGTCGCTGACCACGGGGATGCCCTGGCGCAGCAGCTCGGTGACGACGGGGTCGTGGTCGGAGGGGTCGATGACGACGGTGCCGTCGAGGGCGACGTTGGACCATACGTCGTGGCGGGAGGTGGCGGGCAGGATGACGAGGGCGTAGCCGCGGGCTAACGCGGCGGAGGTGGCGGCGCGCGCCATCTCCGCGAAGTACGCGAATTCGGTGAAGGTGAAAGGTTCATCCCCGTAGGTGGTCACGGTCAGGCCGATGAGGCCGGACTTGCCGGTACGGAGGGTGCGGGCCGCGGCGGAAGGGCGGTAGCCCAGCCGGTCGGCGACCTCGCGGACATGGCGGCGGGTGGCGTCCGGGAGCCGGCCCTTGCCGTTGAGCGCGTCGGAGACGGTCGTGATCGAGACCCCGGCTGCGGCGGCCACGTCCCGGATGCCCGCCCGTGTCAGCCGGCGGCCGGTCGACCGGCTCACCTGGTGCTTCCCTGCTGCTGTCATGGCGAGCCGATAGTAGGGCGAGGGTGGCCCCTTCGCGCGGGGGTACGCTCGGCTCTGCGAAGGCACGTTTCTGCATGAGCGCTTCGGCCAATTCCCTTGGAAATCAAGCCAGTTGACGGTTCGGGTGGGTCAGTAGTCGCCTCTGGCATATCCACGCCTGTCGATTGGTCGTTGTCTCGAAGAGGTCTCAACTCACCTGCACGGGTGATGCGCGCCAGGGCGCTCGCCACCGGCGCGCGGCAGAAGCGGAATCGCTCCCCCTCAGCTGTACGCGATCCCGCGCCGCGGTCGGCCGGCCCCGTGTGCCCGGTCCTCGCACCCCGCGCGCCGGGATTCTCGCACCCCCGGACGCGGGGCTCTCACGGCCCGTGCCCCAGGGCTCGCCCACCGCGATACGCCGGGCTCAGGATGCCTCATACAGTGTGAGGTATCGACGTGCGTGGGCGCCGCGCACGGACGGGACGGTCGAGGAGGAGCCGCGGTGACTGAGAAGAGCCCCAAGCTGCGTGGAGCGCTGGACGGCATTCCGACGTACAAGCCCGGTAAGCCGGCCGCGGCGGGCGGGCCGACAGCCTTCAAGCTGTCCTCGAACGAGAACCCCTATCCGCCGCTCGCGGGGGTGCTGGAGACCGCGACGGCCGCCGCCGCCTCCTTCAACCGCTATCCCGATATGGCCTGCACGGCCCTGATGGCCGAGCTCGCCGAGCGCTTCGATGTGCCGCCCGAGCACCTGGCCACCGGCACCGGCTCGGTCGGCGTGGCGCAGCAGCTGGTGCAGTCGACGGCCGGGCCGGGCGACGAGGTGATGTACGCCTGGCGGTCCTTCGAGGCATATCCGATCATCTCGCAGATCTCCGGGGCGACGTCGGTGCGGGTGCCGCTGACCGACGGCGAGGTGCACGACCTGGACGCGATGGCGGACGCGGTCACCGAGCGCACCCGGCTGATTTTCGTCTGCAACCCCAACAACCCGACGGGCACGGTGGTGGGCCGGGACGGTCTTACGCGCTTCCTGGACCGGGTGCCGAACGATGTGCTGGTGGTGCTGGACGAGGCGTATATCGAGTTCATCCGGGACGAGCGGGTGCCGAACGGCATCGAGCTGTACCGGGATCGGCCGAATGTGTGCGTGCTGCGCACCTTCTCCAAGGCGTACGGCCTGGCGGGGCTGCGCGTCGGCTTCGCGATCGCGCATGAGCCGGTCGCGGCCGCGCTGCGTAAGACGGCGGTGCCCTTCGGGGTCAGCCAGCTGGCGCAGGACGCGGCGGTGGCCTCGCTGCGCAGCGAGGACGCGCTGCGCGAGCGGGTGGAGGCGCTGGTCGCGGAGCGGGCCCGGGTGAGCGAGGCGCTGGCCGAGCAGGGGTGGACGGTGCCCACATCGCAGGCGAACTTCGTCTGGCTGCGGCTGGGGGAGCGCACGGTGGACTTCGCGGCGGCGTGCGAGGCGGCGGGCGTGGTGGTGCGCCCGTTCCCGGGCGAGGGGGTTCGGGTGACGATAGGCGAGGACGAGGCGAACGACGTCTTCCTGCGCGTCGCCGAGGAGTTCCGCAAGGAGTTGTGAGGCGCCACGGGGTCGCCGGCGAGTAGCCGACGAGCTGCCAATGCCCCGCAACCAGCAGAGATGCCGATCGGATCCTACCGATACGTTCCGCTTACGCCCCTTCCACCCCCCCGGTGAGAAGGGGCGTATGTGTGTGCGTATCATTGCTTGTGAATGTGAATACGTTCACAAGCTCCCCCTTGTGGGGCCGCGGGCGAACCCTGCGGGCACGACCGGGCAAGACCGTAAGGAGAGATTCCCGTGGATCTGGCTCTGGCGCCGGAGACGCTGGCGCGATGGCAGTTCGGCATCACCACCGTCTACCACTTCCTCTTCGTCCCGCTCACGATTTCTCTCGCGGCCATGACCGCCGGTCTGGAGACGGCCTGGGTCCGCACCGGCAAGGAGAAGTACTTCCACGCGACCAAGTTCTGGGGCAAGCTCTTCCTGATCAACATCGCGATGGGCGTGGTCACCGGCCTCGTCCAGGAGTTCCAGTTCGGTATGAACTGGTCGGACTACTCGCGGTTCGTCGGCGATGTCTTCGGCGCCCCGCTCGCCATGGAGGCGCTGCTCGCCTTCTTCTTCGAGTCCACCTTCATCGGACTTTGGATCTTCGGCTGGGACAAGCTGCCGAAGAAGATCCACTGTGCCTGTATCTGGATCGTCGCGCTGGGCACCGTCCTGTCCTCGTACTTCATCCTCGCCGCCAACTCGTGGATGCAGCACCCGACCGGCTACGCCATAGACAAGGCCACCGGCAAGGCGCGGCTCACCGACATCTGGGCGGTGCTGACCCAGAACACCACCCTGGTCGTGGTCTTCCACACCCTCACCGCCGCCTTCCTCACCGGCGCCGCCTTCATGGTGGGCATCTCCTCCTTCCACCTCTGGCGGGCCAAGCGCCGCCAGGACCGCGGCGAAGAGCTCGGCGAGAAGCAGCGGAAGCAGGTCGGGGCGATGCGGGCGTCGCTGCGCGTCGGTCTGGTCGTCGCCGTGATCGCGGGTATGGGCACCGCGATCAGCGGCGACCAGCTCGGCAAGGTGATGTTCGAGCAGCAGCCGATGAAGATGGCCGCGGCGGAGGCGCTGTGGGACACCCAGGCGCCCGCGCCCTTCTCGGTCTTCGCCGTCGGCGATGTGAGCAAGGGGCACAACAGCGTCGAGCTGGAGGTCCCCGGGATGCTGTCGTTCCTCGCGCACAGCAACTTCACCGACTCCGTCCCCGGCATCAACGACGTGGCCGCGCGGGAGGCTGCCGCCTACGGCGGGCAGCCCGAGGACTACATCCCCAGCATCTTCATGACCTACTGGGGCTTCCGGCTGATGATCGGCTTCGGGATGACCTCGTTCGTCGCCGCGCTGATCGGGCTGTGGACGACCCGGCGCAAGAAGTGGCTGTCGCCCGCCTTCCGCACCGGGGAGGACGAGGTGCCGCGGCTCATGCTCACCAAGGGGCGCGAGATGAGCCCCCTGCTGACCAAGTGGTCCTGGCGGATCGGCATCCTGACCATGGGCTTCCCGTTGATCGCCAACTCCTTCGGCTGGATCTTCACCGAGATGGGGCGTCAGCCGTGGGTGGTGTACGGGCTGATGAAGACCGCCGACGCGGTCTCCCCCGGCGTCAGCCGGACCGAAGTCCTCATATCCCTGGGCGTCTTCACGCTGCTGTACGGCGTGCTCGCGGTCGTGGAGGTGCGGCTGCTGACCAAGTACGCCAAGGCCGGGCCGGACACCGATGAGAAGCCGCCGGCCAAGGACCCCCGGCTGCGGCTGCCCTCCGGCGGACCGGGCGCCGGGGCGGCGGGGGAACACGATGCCGCCGGCGACGACGCCGACAAGCCGCTGACCTTCGCGTACTGAACGTACTGAACCGGAGAGAGCCATGTCACTGCATCTTCACGACGTCTGGTTCGTACTGATCGCCGTCCTGTGGACCGGCTACTTCTTCCTCGAGGGCTTCGACTTCGGTATCGGCGTGCTGACCAAGCCGCTGGCCCGGGACCGTACGGAACGCCGGGTGCTCATCAACACCATCGGCCCGGTCTGGGACGGCAACGAGGTCTGGCTGATCACGGCGGGCGGCGCGACCTTCGCGGCCTTCCCCGACTGGTACGCCACGCTCTTCAGCGGCTTCTACCTCCCGCTGCTGGTCATCCTGGTCTGTCTGATCCTGCGCGGCGTCGCCTTCGAGTACCGGCACAAGCGCCCCGAGGAGCGCTGGCAGCGCAACTGGGAGAACGTGATCTTCTGGTGCTCGCTGCTGCCCGCGTTCCTCTGGGGCGCGATCTTCGCCAACATGGTGCGCGGGGTGCCAATCGGGCCGGACAAGAACTACGCCGGCGACCTCCTCGATCTGGTCAATCCGTACGCCCTGCTCGGCGGGGCGCTCACCCTGGTGCTGTTCACCTTCCACGGCGCCGTGTTCGCCTCGCTCAAGACGGTGGGGGAGATCCGGACCCGGGCGCGGCGGTTCGCGGCGGGGCTCGGCCCGGTCGCCGCCGTGCTCGCGGTGGCCTTCCTCGGCTGGACGCAGCACGACAGCGGCAATGGGCGTTCGCTGGCCGCGCTGCTGGTCTCGGCGGTCGCGCTGCTCGCGGCGCTGGTGATGAACCGGCGCGGCCGGGAGGGCTGGGCGTTCGCCCTGTCCGGGGTGGCCATCGCCGCGGCGGTCGCGATGCTCTTCCTGGCGCTCTTCCCGGATGTCATGCCGTCCTCGATGGACCCGAGGTGGAGCCTGACCGTGGCGGACTCGGCGTCCAGCCCGTACACGCTGAAGATCATGACTTGGATCGCGGTCGTAATGACCCCGCTGGTGATGGCCTACCAGGCATGGACGTACTGGGTCTTCCGCAAGCGGATCGGCACCCAGCACATTCCCGAGCCGGCCGGTCACTGACCCCGCGGGTGGTGTGTTTCACGTGAAACCAATCGACCCCCGGCTGCTGCGCCAGGCCCGGGCGACCCGTCTGTTCCTTGCCGCGTCCGTGGCGTTGGGACTGGTGTCGGCGGGGCTTGTGGTGGCACAGGCCATGCTGATCGCAGAGGTGGTGGTCGCCGCCTTCGTCCACGGGGCGGCGCCCGGGGAGCTCGGGCGCCCGCTGGCGCTGCTGGCGGCCGTCGCCGTCGGCCGCGCCGCGGTCGCCTGGCTGACGGAACTGGCCGCCCATCGGGCCGGGGCGGCCGTCAAGTCCGAGCTACGGCTGCGGCTGCTCGCACATGCGGTGCGGCTGGGGCCTGAGCGGATGGGGTCCGAGCGGCCCGGGCCCGATCGGCTGGGCGCGCCGGGTGGTACGGGCAGTACGGGTGGTACGGGCGGTACGGGCGAGCTCACCACCCTCGCCACCCGGGGCATCGACGCTCTGGACGACTACTTCGCCCGCTATCTGCCCCAGTTGGGCCTGGCCGTGGTGGTGCCGGTGGCGGTGCTCGCCCGTATCGTCACCGCCGACTGGGTCTCGGCTCTGATCATCGCCGCCACGCTGCCGCTGATCCCGCTCTTCATGATCCTCATCGGCTGGGCCACCCAGTCCCGGATGGACCGTCAGTGGCGGCTGCTGTCCCGGCTGTCCGGGCACTTCCTGGACGTCGTCGCCGGACTGCCCACCCTCAAGGTCTTCGGCCGCGCCAAGGCCCAGGCCGCGTCGATCCGCGCCATCACCGCCGACTACCGGCGGGCCACGCTGCGCACCCTGCGGCTGGCCTTCCTGTCCTCCTTCGCGCTCGAACTGCTCTCCACCGTGTCGGTCGCCCTCGTCGCGGTCGGCATCGGCATGCGGCTGGTCCACGGCGAGCTGGACCTCTATACGGGGCTGGTGGTGCTCGTCCTCGCCCCCGAGGCGTATCTGCCGCTGCGGCAGGTGGGTGCGCAGTACCACGCGGCGGCGGAAGGGCTGACCGCCGCGGACGAGGTCTTCGCGGTCCTCGAACGGGAGCCCAGGGCCACCGGCGCCGAGCCCGCCCCGGACGCCCGGGGCGCTGCGCTGAGCGTGGCGGGGCTGGTGGTTCGCCACCCGGGCCGCGCCGAACCGTCCCTGGCCGAGACCTCGTTCGAGGTCCTGCCGGGCGAGACGGTGGCCGTCGTCGGCCCCAGCGGGGCGGGCAAGACCACGCTGCTGAACGCCCTGCTGGGATTCGCCGAGCCGGCCGCGGGCCGGGTGCTGGTCGCGGGCCGGGACCTGGCGTCGCTCGACCTCGACAGCTGGCGCGGCCAGGTCGCCTGGGTGCCCCAGCGCCCGTATCTGTTCGCCGGGACGGTCGCCGAGAACGTACGGCTGGCGCGGCCGGACGCCGATGACACCGCCGTACGGGCCGCGCTGCGGGACGCGGGCGCGCTCGGCTTCGTCGACGCGCTGCCGCACGGGGCCGACACCCGCCTCGGCGACATGGGCGCGGGCCTGTCCGCGGGGCAGCGGCAGCGGATCGCGCTGGCGCGCGCGTTCCTGGCCGACCGGCCGGTGCTGCTGCTCGACGAGCCGACCGCGGGCCTGGACGGGGAGACGGAGGCGGCGGTCGTCGAGGCGGTACGGCGGCTGGCCGAGGGCCGTACGGTCCTCCTGGTCGTCCACCGCCCGGCGCTGCTGCCCCTCGCCGACCGCGTGGTGCGGCTGCCCGGCCCCACCGCCGCGCCCCCGGTTGCGGCGGCCCCGAGCACCGTCCCGGCGGACGGCGCACACCAGGGCGCCGACCGTGAAGCCCCCGACGCCCTGTCTGCGTACGAGGAGCACCAAGTACCTGAGCGCCGCTCGCCGCTGGCGTGGGTGCGGGAGTCGGGGCGGGCCTGGCGGGGGCGGTTCGGGCTGGCGCTGCTGCTCGGCACCCTCGCGCTGGGCAGCGCCGTCGGGCTGATGGCCGTCTCCGGATGGCTGATCTCCCGCGCGTCACAGCAGCCCCCCGTGCTCTATCTGATGGTCGCGGTCACCGCGACCCGCGCGTTCGGGATCGGCCGGGCCGTCTTCCGCTACGCCGAGCGCCTGGTCTCGCACGACGCCGTGCTGCGGGTGCTGGCCGAGCTGCGGGTCGCGGTGTACCGCAGGCTGGAGCGGCTGGCGCCGGTCGGGCTGAAGGACACCCGGCGCGGCGATCTGCTCTCCCGGCTGGTGGCCGATGTGGACGCCCTTCAGGACTACTTCCTGCGCTGGCTGCTGCCCGTCGGCGCCGCGCTGGCCGTGGGCGTGGCCTCCGTCGGCTTCACCGGCTGGCTGCTGCCGGAGGCGGGCGCCGTGCTGGCGGCCGGACTTCTGGTGGCGGGGATCGTGGCGCCCCTTGTCTCCGGGGCGGTGGCCCGCCATGCGGAGCGCCGGCTGGCCCCGGCGCGCGGCGCGCTGTCGGCCCAGGTCGTGGATCTGCTCACCGGCACCGCCGAGTTGACCGTCGCCGGTGCGCTGCCGCGCCGGCTGGACGAGGTGCGCCGCGCCGACGGCAACCTCACCCGGATCGCCCGGCGGGCCGCGGCCGCCACCGGTGTGGGCGCCGGACTGTCCGCGCTGGCCTGCGGGCTGACCGTGGCCGCCGCGGCGCTCGTCGGTGTGCGGGCGGTGGCCGACGGCCGGCTCGACGGGGTGTGGCTGGCCGTTGTGGTCCTCATGCCGCTCGCAGCGTTCGAGGCGGTCGCGGGGCTGCCACCGGCCGTGCAGCACCGCCAGCGGGTGCGGCGGGCCGCGCGGCGGGTGTGCCACGTGGCTGACGAGGCGGACGGGGCGCCGGAACAGGGCCCGGCCGGCCCGGCCCCGGCGGCCACGGAGACCCCGCAGGGGGCGTATCCGCTGGTGCTGAGCGGGATCTCGGCCCGGTATCCGGGGCGGTCGGAACCCGCCCTGAACGGGTTCGACCTGGAGCTGCGCCCGGGCCGCCGGATCGCCGTCGTCGGCCCGTCCGGCTCGGGCAAGACCACGCTCGCCCATGTGCTGCTCCGCTTCCTGGACCCGCGGACGGGCGCGTACACCCTCGCGGGCCGCGACACCGCGGCCATGGACCCCGACGCGGTACGGCGGTTGGTGGGGCTGTGCGCCCAGGACGCGCATATCTTCGACAGCTCGCTGCGCGAGAACCTTCGTCTGGCCCGCACCGACGCGAGCGACGGCGAACTGCGCGAGGCGCTGGCCGCGGCCCGGCTGCTGGAGTGGGTGGACGGGCTGCCCGACGGCCTGGACACGCTGGTCGGCGAGTCGGGCGCCCGGCTGTCCGGCGGGCAGCGCCAGCGGCTCGCCCTGGCCCGCGCACTGCTCGCGGACTTCCCGGTGCTGGTGCTCGACGAGCCCGCCGAGCACCTGGATCTGCCGACGGCCGACGCGCTGACGGCCGATCTGCTGTCCGCCACACGGGGGCGTACGACCGTGCTGATCACCCACCGGCTGGCGGGTCTGGAGGCGGTCGACGAGGTCGTCGTGCTGGACAGGGGCCGGGCCGTGCAGCGCGGTCCGTACGCCCAACTCGCCGCAGAGGAGGGCGCGTTCCGGCGGATGCTGGAGCGCGAGGCCGGGGAGGGCCGCGCCCTGGCGGCGGCTGCTCCCCCGGTGGGGGCCGCGGCGGGCGTCAGGTGACTTTTCCCGGCGGAGGGTTTACGCGGCGGCCTCGACGGACCGGATGAGGACCTGGCCGACCCGGAGTTAGCCCGGTCAGGGCAACTCCTCACCTGGGCGGGGCAACTATCGCTGCGTCAGCATGCGCGCTCCCTTAACGGGCAGTGGGATGAGCTTCGCGGGCCGCTTGGTCAGCTTGTCAGCTTTTCCCTCTTATCGTCCCATCGCACTCCGCGACAGTCATTGGCCCGACGCGGGGAAGGAAGTCATCACGTGAACAGCCAGAGCGCAACCTCCAAACGATCCCGGGCGCGCTTCCGGGCCGTCTTGGCCGCCGCAGTGAGCGCGGTGGCCCTGAGCAGCCAGTTGCTGACCGCGGCCCCCGCCGCCATCGCGGACGAGAGCCCCCTGGGCGACGGTCGCCCCAGGCCGCCCAGACCGCCGGAGTACCCCACCGTCCTGCACGGGGTGCGCGAGTTCACCGCGAACGGGATCTTCACGCCTCCCCCGGGTGTGACCTCGGTGCACGTCCAGGCCTGGGGTGCTGGTGGCGGCGGCGGTGGTGGCGGTGGCGGTGCCACCCCGACCGGTACCGGTGTCGGCGGCGACGGTGGTGGCGGCGGCGCCGGTGGCTTCACCTGGTGCGTCATCCCGGTCCAGGCCCTGCAGAGCTACACGGTGAACCTGGGTGGCGCCGGCACCGCCGGTACCCTCGGGCCCATCGGTGGCAACGGTGGCAACGGCGGCACCGGTGGCACCACGAGCGTGACCGCTCCCAGCAGCGCCCTGCTCCTCAGCGCCACCGGCGGTACTGGTGGCGCGGGCGGTGGCGCCGGGGTGGGTGCCACCAACGGCGCCGACGGTGCGGGCGGCGCCGGTGGCACGGGCACGTGCACCACGGGCGGTGTGAGCCGGACCGGCGACAGCGGCACAACCGGAGACGGGGGCGGCGAAGAGGTCGACGGCCTCGTCGATCCGCCCGGGATCCGGGGCGAAGGCGGCGACGGCGGCCTGGGCGGCGCTGCCGGAGCGCCCGGCACGGCGGGCGACGCCGGTGGCGCCGGATACGCCGTCTTCTTCTGGTAAACCGATTCGGTCGTACCGATTCCGGGCTTGCGGAACCGTCCCCCGGCCACCCGGCCGGGGGACGGCCCGCCCCGGATCCGCCCCGAGCGCCTCAGCCTTCCTGGATCCTTTCCTGGACCCCCTCCTGGATCTCCTCCAGGATCCGCTCGATGACGGCCGCGACGCCGTCCTCCTCGTTGCTCGCGGTGTGGCTGGTGGTCGAGGCCAGCACCTGCGGGTGGGCGTTGGCCATCGCGTACGAGGTGCCCGCCCAGGCCAGCATGTCCAGGTCGTTGGGCATATCGCCGAACGCCACGACCTCCTCGGGGGCGATGCCCCGGCGGGCGCAGCACCGGGCCAGGGTGCTGGCCTTGCTCACCCCGAGCCCGCTGACCTCCAGCAGGGCGGTCGGGCTGGAGCGGGTGAAGTCGCCGTGTGCCCCCGCCACCGTGCGGCCCAGCTCCAAAAAGGCGTCGGGCGCCATGGCGGGGTGGTGGGCGAGCAGTTTGAGGACCGGCGTGCCGCCGCATTCGCCGTCTTCGTCCAGCAGCTTCTCGGCGGCGGCGATGATCGCGCTCGGGTCGCGGTGGAAGGGCGGGTAGTCCGGTTCGTATGCGATGCCCTCGGTGCGCTCGACCGCGAAGGAGGTGCCGGAGGCCGCGCCGCGCAGCGCCTCCACGATGGCCAGCGCCCGGTCCACGGGCAGCGGGCGCGCGTCGAGCAGCCGGCCGCCGTCGTGCAGATCGACGACGGCCGCGCCGTTGGCGCAGATGGCCAAGCCATGGCCGTGCACATGTTCGCTGACCACGCCCATCCAGCGGGCCGGCCGGCCGGTGACGAAGAACACCTCGATACCCGCACGCTCCGCCGCGGCGAGGGCGGCGACGGTGCGGTCCGAGACCGTTTTGTCATTGCGCAACAGGGTGCCGTCGAGGTCGGTGGCGATCAGCCGGGGTCGGGGTGTGGTGGAGTGGGATCTGCCTGCGGCCGGGGTCTCGGACTGCTCGGTTGCTGGAGTCACGGCAACCATCCTCCCGCATATGCCGCGCACGAGTGCCTTCAGGCTGGCCTAGGCTCGGCGGTATGCGACTGAGCACCGTGATCCTTCCCGTACGCCGCTGGTCCGAGGGCGGCCGCCAGGTGTGGCAGCGCGCCGAGGAGCTGGGTTTCCACGCCGCGTACACCTATGACCACCTGTCGTGGCGCAGCTTCCGTGACGGACCCTGGTTCGGGGCGATCCCGACCCTCACGGCGGCGGCCGCGGCGACGTCCCGGCTGCGGCTTGGCACCCTGGTCACCTCCCCGAACTTCCGCCACCCCGTCACGCTGGCCAAGGAGCTGATCTCCCTGGACGACATCTCCGGCGGCCGGATCACCCTGGGCATCGGGGCGGGCGGCTCCGGTTTTGACGCGACGGCGCTGCTGTCCGGTGACGAGGAGGCGTGGACGCCGCGTGAGCGGGCCGACCGTTTCGGTGAGTTCGTGTCGCTGCTCGACCGGCTGCTGACCGAGGACGCGGTGACCCAGGAGGGCCGGCATTACAGCGCGCGTGAGGTGCGCAACATCCCCGGCTGCGTCCAGCGGCCCCGGCTGCCCTTCGCCGTCGCCGCCACCGGCCCGCGCGGGCTGCGGCTCGCGGCGCGGCACGGGCAGGCGTGGGTGACCACGGGCGACCCGAAGATCTACGAGACGGGGACGCCGGCCGAGTCGGTGGCCGCCATCGGGCGCCAGATCGACCGGCTGGGCGAGGCGTGCGCCGAGGCCGGGCGGGACGTGGCGGAGCTGGACAAGGTCCTGCTCACCGGCTTCACCCCCGATCCGAAGCGCCCGCTCTCCTCCGTCGACGCGTTCGTCGACTTCGCCGGGGAGCACGCACGGCTGGGCATCGACGAGATCGTGCTGCACTGGCCGATCCCCGATTCGGTCTTCGCGGCGGATCTCGCGGTCTTCGAGAAGATCGCCACGGACGGTCTGGCGCAGCTCGACGGGTAGCCGGAGAGGCCCAGCCCCTGGTCCCGCAACCTCAAATAGTGCGAATGGATCAAAGGCCTTCACTCCTATGTGACTGGTTTTGTCAGATCGAGGCGGATTTACTCTGACAAGACGGCTATAGGGCGCAGAATCGGGTGTAGAGATTCCGGCCACCACCGTTGCTGGGAGGCACCCATGCCACGCACCCGATACGCCCCTGACCGGGGGCTGACCACCCGCATGGTGACCACGATGTTCTTCATCGGTCTGCTCTACGTGGTCTTCGTCGGCGTGCTGCTGGCCCTGCTGCGCGGGGCCTGGCCGCTGATCCTGCTGATCGCGGGCGGGCTGTTCGTGGCGCAGTTCTGGTTCAGCGACCGGATCGCGGCGTTCTCCATGGGCGCCCGGGAGGTCACCCCCGAGCAGGCGCCCGAGCTGCACGGCGCGGTCGACCGGCTGTGCGCGCTCGCCGATATGCCCAAGCCGAAGGTGGCCATCGCCGACTCCGATGTGCCCAACGCCTTCGCGACCGGCCGCAACCAGCGCAACTCGATGGTCTGCGCGACGACGGGGCTGCTGCGGAGGCTGGAGCCGGAGGAGCTGGAGGGCGTGCTCGCGCATGAGCTGTCGCATGTCGCTCACCGGGATGTGGCGGTCATGACCATAGCCTCGTTCCTGGGCGTCCTGGCGGGCATCATGACCCGCGTCGCCCTGTGGGGCGGCCTGAGCAGCCGTAACAGCCGGGACCCCAACACCGCCATCGCGGTGCTGATCATCCCGCTGGTGAGCGCCGTGGTCTACGCGATCAGTTTCCTGCTCACCCGGCTGCTCTCCCGCTACCGGGAGCTGAGCGCCGACCGCGCCGGTGCCCTGCTGACCGGCCGTCCCTCGGCGCTGGCCGCCGCGCTGACCAAGGTGACCGGGCAGATAGCCCGAATACCCACCCGCGACCTGCGCCGGGCGGAGCCGTTCAACGCCTTCTACTTCGCCCCGGCGCTGAGCGGGGAGAGCCTGAGCCGGCTGCTGTCCTCGCACCCCACGCTGGAGCAGCGGCTGGACCAGCTGGCCCGTATCGCCGCGCAGCTCGGCCGGGCGGAGAGGAGCTGAGGAGCCATGGGGTTCTGGGACGCCGTCCTCGGCCGCAGCAGGCCCGTACGGCCCGACCTCGACCAGCTCTTCGCGCTGCCATCGGCCGCGGTGACGCTGGAGGCGGGGGCGGGGTTCACCCCCACGGGTCTTGGCTCGGTGTGCTTCGCGAGCGTCGAGGGCGGCGCCTTCGACCGGCTCCAGGAAGAGGTACGGGCCCTGCTGGACGCGGACACCGAACGCGGCGGGGTGCCCGTCGAGTTCAGCCGCGACGAGTACGGCTACACCTGGCTGCTGGCGCGGCAGCCACGGGACGATCTGGCGGCCCTGGTGAGCGATCTGCACGCGGTCAACACCCTGCTCCAGGACGCCGGTTTCGGCCCGCAGCTGCTGTGCTCCCTGGTCGGCTTCCGGGACGCGGAGGCTCGGCCGCTCGCGCTGGTGTATTTGTACAAGCGCGGTACGTTCTACCCCTTCGCCCCGCTGCCCGCCCGCGGCGAGAAGCGCGACAACGCGCTGGAGCTCCAGGTGCGGGGGCTGCTCGGCGACGACCTACGGGTCGAGGAGGACCTGAGCCGCTGGTTCCCGGTGTGGGGCGCGCCCGGTATGGCCGGCTGAGCGCCCCAGGGGCTTCCCGCTGCGGGCGGGTGTCAGATGTCGCGCGTCTTGGCGAAGGCCACGAATGACGCCCAGGCGGCGGCCTCGAATATGAGCGCTGGGCCGTCGGGGGTCTTGGAGTCCCGGACAGGGACCAGTCCGGAGGCGGCGATGTTCGGCGCCCACTCGACGCACTGAGCCCCTCCGTTGCCGGAGAACGAGGACTTGACCCACCGAGCACCGGTGAGGTCAGGGGTTGTGCTCATCAGGAAGTGCCTCCAAAACGGACCGGATGAACCCCGCCGACTGCTCGGGGGACAGCGCCGAAGCGCTCAGCAGATCGTAGGCCCGGATGCGGGCCCGGACCTCTTCCTTTTCTTCGACGAGTGTCCCAGTTGTCGTGGCCTCTTCATAGGCTACGGGGGAGTCATCATCGAGCGTCAGCAGGGACAACGCTCCGCCTGCAAGGGCATGGCCTCCGTGCTCGAAGGGAAGCACCTGCACGAACGACGCAGGAGTCAGCGCCAACTCGGTTAACCGGCTGAGCTGTTCCCTCATCACGGCCCAACTGCCGTACCGACGCCGTAGAACGCCTTCATCCAAGATTGCCGCGTAGTGAGGCTGGGGTTCCTTCGAGAGCAGTTCCTGACGGCTGAGCCGGGCCGTGAGTAGTTGCTCAACCTCATCGTCGGAGGCGTCCGGCAGGTGTACGCGGAACTGAGCTTCGGCGTACGCCGGAGTCTGTAGCAAGCCGGGAACGATCTGAGGTGAGTACTCCCTGATCCGGATGGCTCGGGCCTCCAGCTCCATGCGTCGTCGGAACTTGTCCGGATGGATCTCGTGACGAGCAAGGGCGTAGAGCTTGCCGAAGATGCCATCCGTTCCAAACGCCACGTCGAGCATGGGCGGCAGTTCCGGCGGAATCATGGATTCTGCCGTCTCGAACCGCGCCAGCGAACTCTTGCTGAACTTGGTGACCCCGGCCAGGGCCTCAAGAGACATCCCCGCCGCTTCACGCAATCGGCGCATCTCCGAACCGAACAGGTGGCGGGCGGAGCGATCTGGCGTCAGTGCGCGTGGCCGAGCTGGCATCGAGCAACCTCATTTTCCCGATGGGCCGGTTGGGACATCAATGACTTCAGATCGTACGCGCGGGGCGACAGGCTGTGACCACGCAAGGTGACTACTGGTCACGAGCAGGAGTGCCAGATGAAAGAAGGCCCCCTGATGATGGTTCCCCCCGAACAGATCATCGACTCCGCGTCAGACGCTGCGAACACGAGTGACCTCCGATTCGTGTCTGTCCCCATAGCTCACCGGCTACAGGACGCCGCACTTCGGTCGCTCGAATCGCTGCGAGCGGGCTGGATGTCGGTGAAGCGCCGCACGGTGAGCGCAACTGGAGAACTGCTGCGGCGCATGCGGCACGTCATCGCGACCGAACAGGGTCGGCATAGCGCGGCACACATGGCAGCTCGCCCGGTCCACCCTCCTGTACCGCCGCCTCCGATGCCCGTCGCCGACACCGTCGAGCTCTCCGCGTCCTCATCTGTCGTCTACGAGGACCCGCCCACGCTCCCCCTCCCGCGCATCCCTGCTGCTGAGCGCTTCCCGATCGTCTGGGATGCCGACCCTGTGGGGTTGTACGTCGTCCAGTACGAGCGTGAGCGGGCGTTGGGAATGACGCGATGAGCGCCGGGACACCTCCACAGGAAACGCCGGGAGGTCCCGGCCCGCGCCCCACTCTCAAGGAGCTGGAGCAGCGCGCGGAGGCTCTGGCCAAGGCGATCCGTAAGCACCTGGAGCGGGGGACTCGGCGGTGAGGTCGTTGATGGCGCGGGGCATGACCGCTGGAACTCGGGGCTGCGCGAAGTGCAGGGAGTACACCGCGTTGCGCGAGAAGGCCAAGCAGGACGGGGACTTCGGCCAGGCGACCGCATACGAGATCTTGCGTCGCCGCCACCCGTCCCACGAAACACCGAGTCGTACGGCCCGCTGGGGGTTGCCCGCATGAGTCGGCCGACTCCGTACAAGGGCCCGAAGGTGGGCCAGGAACCGTACGACGCCGCCACGGGGCGCGTTGGTGTCCTCCAGGACATCTGTCACGTTGACGATCTCATCTTCGACCACAGGATGCCGGGGCCCCGCGTCGCCTTCCTGCGTCCGGCCGCAGGCGGGCTGGAGTGGATGACCGACGCCGGAAACGTCCAGTTTCCGGAGGAGGCGAAGAAGCGTCCCGATGTCTACGACGGGCCACGGCGGGAGTGACGTCGGCATATGGATCTCTGTCTCGTCCCGCCGTAGAGGCCAGGCCGACAGGTGAAGGCCCGGAGGCGCTTTGACAGGCTCCCAACCGGGTCGCCCGGGCCCGTGCTACTTCCTGTTACGTCTGTGACGGGCGGGGCCGCGTAAAGCGCCGCTGGCTGAACGTCTGATCTCCCGTCCGGCGGGCGGGCGACGGGGCGCTGGCGTGGTCAGAGTCAGCTCACCAGCACCCCGCCACACCAGAAAACCCCGTCCATCTCTCCGGTCGTGAGCTGCGGATGCACCCGGAGGCACTGCTGGATGGCCGCGGTGTCTGCGTGGAACTTGTTCTCCTGCACGGTCAGCAGCGACGCGTCTGCGTGCCCCGCTCATCCGCCAGCTCACTTGCTCCTCGGACCCCACTGCAGTGAGGCATCTGATGTCCGATGTATCGGGCGGGGCCGCCGTCGAAGTCGGACGGCTACAGATTCTCGTACTGCTTGCCCTGGCTTTGCTGAACCTTTATGAGCCGGGATACTCACTCGGCAAAGGGGCTCGAACGGGTTCCGCACGTCTCGCCTATCGATCGAAAGAAGCGACTCATCTAGCGCAACGCGCCTTCATATCGATATAGACGGGGCGACCGTGAGCCCACTCTGTGGGGCGCTATTGATTTACTTCGCGGATGGCCGATGACAGACCCGCAGCAAGCCCGATGAGATTCTCCCTATAGGCTCCGACTCGCCTATGGAAGGTCTCCTCGGTCGAGAAGAGCGACGGCAAGCAGATCAGAAGAGCGTAAATGGAGTGCGCTTCCTCGCAGCTAACGTCCAACACGATTCGGCTGCCAGCCTCGGCGGGCACAGCAGCTGAGAACAGTTCCTCTAGCCTAGCGCCAGCTGGCCCAAGCATGAGATCTAGTTCACCTGGATATTGGATGCTCTCCAGCATGGCCGAAAGGGAGTTAACCAAGAGCCAATGCTGTGCCTTGGTTAGTCGAATCTGGTACCCTGCGTTCTTCCTTTCGAGCTTCACTTCTGTTCTCATTGTCACCTCATCCAATGGATTCGTAGCGTTTTGCGAAGGCCTCTGGGCTCATTTTATAGCCATGGATCATATAGGCATTCTTGATGATGGCTACACCCTTATCGGCGTCATAGAGAGCATACGCCTGAGACGTCCCCTCATTGATTTTGGTATCAATGTGGGTGAATTCTGCATTTTTGAATCCTGCGAAGTACTCGGCGAGTGCTCGGGCATCTTTTCCGACCCCTGGAATTGTGTGACTCGCCGCGCGATCCCCGTCCCGCCCATTCATGACCTGAAGATTATAGTCAACACCATCGGCGATGTCCGGTCCGTATTTGGAGTCGATCTCGTCGTAAAGGTCATCAGAGATCCCGCACCCGAATAGGCCTAGCGGGTCGATACGGATATGGGGGTTGTCTACGTAGGTTGTGGGGTTTGGTGCTGGTTCGAGGCCGAGGGGGTCCGGTGAGGTGTAGCGGGCGGTTTCGGGGTCGTAGTGGCGGAAGTAGTTGTAGTGGAGGCCGGTTTCGGGGTCGGCGTATTGGCCGGGGAATCGGAGGGGGCAGTCGGCTGTGCCGGGTGGGGTGGGGAGAGGGGTGCCCCAGAGGGTGGTGCGGTGTTGCCAGGCGAGAGTGCCGTCGGGGGTGACCAGTTCGGTGGGGGTGCCGACGAGGTCGGTGATGATGGCGTGGAAGCGGGCGTCGTACTCCGATTGGGGGGTGCTGTCGGCCGCGTGGAGGATGGATGACGCTTGCTCCTCCGTTGGATCCAGCGGAGTTCGGCGCTCGGTTTGGGATATGGGGCGGTGGGTTCCTGGGGCATAGTCCCAGGTTGTCGTGGCCCCGTCCCTTGTGGTTTGTTCGGCTAGGCGGGTGCCGTCCCAGGTGAAGTGGATCCGGTCGGCGGCTGTGCCGTCCTCGGCGAGGCGTTGTTTGGTGGTGCGGCGGCCCAGGGGGTCGTAGGTGTAGGTCCACTCCTCGCCGCCCGGGGTGGTGGCGTGGGTGAGGCGGTCTTCCGCGTTCCAGGTGTAGGTCCAGGTGCGGGTCTGGCCGTTGAGGAGTTTGCGGGTGCGGCGGACCAGGCGGCCCTGGGCGTCGTGTTCGTAGGTGGTGCGGCCGGCGCGGTGGATGATCGTGCCGGTGAACTGGCGGTCGCCGGGGGCCTCGTGGTTGGGGGCGGTGGCGTGGGTGAGGTTGCCCGCGCTGTCGTAGGCGTAGGTCTCGGTCCAGCCGTGGGCGTGGACCGCCGTGACGCGGCCGACCGGGTCGAGGTCGAAGCGGCGGGTGCCGGAGGTCAGCTCGCGGATTTCGGTGAGGTGGTCGTCCTGGCGGTAGGCGTACTCCCGGTGCTGGAGCAGCGTGGACGTGTCGCCGTGGGTGAGGGACTGGGTCGTCAGGCGGTCCAGGGCGTCCCAGGTCTGGGTCAGGCTTACGTCGTCGCCGAGTGTGCGCGAGGTCTCGCGGCCCGCCGTGTCGTAGGCGAAGTGCAGCGCGTTGTCCGCCGTGGTGAGCCTTGTGGGGCGGCCCGTCGCGTCGTGTGTCCATTCCGAGCGCAGGCCGCTCGGGGTGATCCGTTCGGTGCGATTGCCCGCATGGTCGTAGGCGTAGATGGTGGTCTCGTCGTTGACCGTCTCGGTCAGGACCCTGCCCCGCGCGTCATAGGTACGGCGCAGCTCCGCGTCCGGGTTCGCCGCCTGCGTCAGGCGTCCTACGGCGTCATACTCGAACGTCGTCTCCGTGCCCTCCGCCGCGCGCGACGCGATCGTGCGGCCCAGCGTGTCGCGGGCGTAGGTGAGGGTTTCGCCCGCGCCGTTCTCCCGGGATATCAGGCGGCCTGCGGCGTCGTGCGCGTACCTGAGCGTGCGGCCGTTGAAATCTGTCTCGGCTGTGACCTGGCCTGCGCCGTCATAGGTGTAGGTCCACGTCCGGCCCCGGGGGTTGGTGACCGTCGTCAGACGCAGCTCGGTGTCGTACGTGAAGGCGTACGTCGCTCCGTCCGGGGCCGTGCGCGTCGCGGGGAGGTCGAAGTGGGTGTGGGTGTAGCGGGTGGTGTTGCCCGCCGGGTCAGTGTGTTCGACGAGGTTGCCCTCGGGGTCCCAGGTCCAGGTCTCGCGGGTGCCGTCGGGGCGGGTGCGCCAGGAGGGTTTGCCTTCGATGGTCCAGCCCTGGCGGGTGACATGGCCCAGGGGGTCGGTGATGCGGGTGATGCGGCCGTGGGTGCCGCGGCGGACGGTGGTCGTGTTGCCCAGGGCGTCGGTGACCTCGACCGGCAGGCCCGCCTCGTTGCACACAACGTTCGTCGTGTGGCCGAGCGGGTCCGTGACGGAGCTCAGGTTGCCCGCCTCGTCGTACGTGTAGTGAGTCGTGGCGCCTGTGGGGTCCGTGGTTCGGGTGCGGTTGCCTCGGTCGTCGTATGTGTGGCGCCAGGCCGCGTTGTCGGGTTCTCGGACTTCCAGCGGCTGGCCGTAGGCGTTGTACGTAGCCGTGGCCGCCGTGCCGTCCGGGCGGTCCACGCGTATGAGGTTGCCGGTGTCGTCGTACGCGTAGCGCGTGGTGTGGCCCAGCGGGTCGGTCACCGACAGCGGGAGGCGGTTGTTCTGCGGGTGCCACTGGGTGTGGGTGGTGTGGCCCAGCGGATCGGTCTCGGTCACCACCTTGCACGCCTCGTTGTAGACGTAGGTGGTCCGGTGGCCCAGTGAGTCGGTGTAGATGGTGGTGCGGGCCGATTCGTCGTAGTGGAAGCGGCCGGTCATCATGTTGTCCGAGCCGATGGTGCGCAGCACTCGGCCCCGGTGGTCGTAGACGTATCCGAAGCTGGTGCCGTTGCGGTCGGTCCAGGATGTGATGCGGTGCTGGTCGTCGTAGGTGAACCGCAGTGGCTCGTCGGTGGAGTTGAAGATCTCGGTCAGGTCACCCGCGCCGTTGTAGCCGAAGGAGACCAGCGTGGTGCCCGCCTCCGTGTTGCCGATGCCCAGCAGGCGCAGTGCGGTGATGCGCAGCAGCTCCGGGTCGGTGTCGATCGCGATGCGGTAGCCGCCGGAGTGCACCACCTCGCGCGGGGTGCCATCCGGATCGTAGACGAAGGTGATGGACCGACCGTTGTGGTCCTCGATCATCTGGAGGGAGAGTTCATTACCCGCCAGTGGTGTGAAGTGCAGGGTGCGGGCCTGCTCCGGGATCTCGATCCGCATCGTGCCGCCCGCCGTACCGTCCCAGCGCAGCGGCCAGCGGGGGCCCCGCACCGGGTATGTGTCCTCCCCGGGACGGGGCACGGCGTAGCGCAGCAGCATGCCGTCGGCCGCGACGAACACGATCCCGTCCGCGTCCAGCTCCAGCCGCTGGTCGAGGGTGGCGGCCCAGGAGCGGCCGAACCAGCCGCCGCAGGTGTGGCCGGAGACGAAGGTGCGTTCCAGGACCAGCGGGAGCGCGCCGGGCAGGGACACGTCCGTGGCCGACATGACCATCTCCCCGGTCACCACGTCGACCGGGTCGCCGCACTCCTTCTTCTCAGGCCCGCACTGGTCGTGCGTGCCCTCGCGGTCCGCCCGGTCGTGCGCCTCGCCGTCCCGGCCCAGCTCCTTCTTACGCAGCGCCAGCCGCTCGGCAGGGGTCTTGCCGACGTTCTTCAGCTCCTTGCGCAGCACGCTCGAACCGCCCGTGGCCACGGCGAGCAGCAGCGACGGGGTGATCTCGCCGGCCGCGCGGATCGGGTCCTTGGACCACATGTCCCAGTTGGTGGCCGCCTTCACGAACTCCTTCGGGTGCGCCGCCGCGTACGCCGCGCCGTCCAGCATGCCGGCCAGCAGCATCGAGAACCCTGCGCCGTCGCCTTCGAGGAGCGAGGCGGGGATGCTGCCCAGATCGAGGATGGCGTAATGGACCTTCCACAGCCCGTCCTTGAGGCTCTCCCCGGCCCTATGCCAGTTGCTCGGCTTGTTCGGGGCCTTCTCCGCCGCTTTGTCGATCTTCTTCTTCGACGCGTCGACGACCAGCTGCAACTCGGCGACCAGCTTGTCCAGCCGACCGACACAGTCCTCCATCGCGGAGATGCCCGGATCAGTCTCCGCGGGCTTCTCCGGCAGCTGCTCGTCGCCGCGCGTCACCGCGTCGTTGTAGGTCTCGACCTTCTTGTTGTGCGCCTTGGACGCCGCGCGCGCCGCATCCGCGTCCTCAATGATCGGCTCACAGCGCTTCTGTACGGAGCGCAGCTTGGTCGCGTACGACGCGAGCGCACTCGCCGCGTGCGTGAACTGGTCGTGGCCCGAGGTCAGTTCCCTCGGCAGCCGGTCGACAGCCTTCCTGAACTCACCCGCCCCCCTGCCCTGCCAATCCTCCAGATCCGCCGGCCGCAGCTTGTCCTTGCCATCCTGGAACGCGCCCGCATACGCGCGTAGCTCCAGCACCAAGTCGTCGACATCGTCGGGATTGCCGGGGATCAGGTCCTTGGGCTTGGCGCCCACCGGTATGCGTATCTGCGGCGGTCGCACCGCATCCGGGTCCGCCATCAGGACTCATCCTCGTACCCGGCCAGCGCCTTGCGCGCGAGCTTCGCCAACGCCGTGTCTCCCGGGCGCTTCTCCATCTCCGGCGCGCCCACGTGCTCCCAGGACCACTTGCCCGCCGCGCCCGACGGGAGCTTGGCCATATTCGCGTCCGAGGGCCAGAAGTCCTTCACCCGCATCAAGTCCGCCAGCATGTACCCGGCCATGGCCTCGTACAGCCGCTCCACCACCACATCCGCGTGGTCCGCCAGCTCACCCATGCCAAAACCCCACGCCTTGACGAACGCCTTGCCTGACTCCAGGAGATCGGGCGCGCCACAGTGCTGGAGATAAGCCGTCAGCTTCTCCTGGCCGTTCTTCACCGCCCGGGCCCCGACCACCGACTCCTCCAACGGGCTGATCAGAGCCTTCACCGCAGCGATCTCGATCTTGTAGCCGTCAGCGCCCTCGTTGCCGCCGTACTTGCCGTCCGGGCCACCCTCGCTGGGGGCCCGGTTCACATTCCGCGCGTCAGGATCCGCCATCGTCAGCCCCCTTGCCCTGGTCCTCGTCCTCTGCCTCGCGCAGCGTCTGCGCGTCCAGCAGGAACGGGTGCTTGCCCAGCGGGTCCACCAACGCCCGTACGCCCTCGGGCAACAGCCCCACCAGGTCCTCGACCGTCGTGGAGGCCCATCCGCACGCTCCCGCGAAACGCGCAAGGCCCTCGATCGAGGTGAAGACCGGCACGAGCGGGCCGGCCTCCGCCGTCTCCGAGACCAGGAAGCCCGGGTTCTCCGGGCGCTGGAAGTACAGCCGCGCCTTCCGAAGCGCTGCCCACTTCTCCCGCTCCGACAGCTGCGCGGCGGTCTCCTGGCGGACCAGGTCGGCCAGGCTTGCTTTGCCGCCCTGACCTGGCGGTCTGGTGTTCCCTCCCCCAAACATGAGGGCTATCTTCACACAGGTGACCGACACTTTGGGTGACTGACACGCATCTCTTCGCAACCACATGCTAGGAACACGAGGTGACCCACGGCCCCACCCCCTGCTGCAGGTCGCGGAGCCTGAGCGCCGCTGGGCGGCATGCGGCTCCGGCGGGTGCGGGCATCGTCTCGCGCCTTCGGCAAAGCGGCCGGCAGCGGGAAGGGGAGGGGCGGTACGCCGCCGTCGCCGTCCGGCGGCCCGGCGGGTCGGCGGGTCGCGGCGGCGGGAAGCAGCCCCGGTTCCCTTCCCAGTGGCGTTGCGCCGAGCGGGGGACCGAAGTCCAGGCGCGGGCCTCCCTCCACCCCCTCTCAGAAAAACGTTTGACGTAGAGCAAGCATTTTTTAAGAGGGGGTGGGGAGAAGCCCGAACCGGACCGGCGTCCACCGCTCCGGGCGGCCATGCGCAGTTCCACCGCTCGCCAGCCGGTGACGTCGCCCTCCTGGGCAGGACGGCGACGATGCCTCCGGCACCCCTCCCCTCCCCTCCCCGCTGCCGGTCGCTTTGCGCCGAAGGCGCGAGACGATGCCCGCACTCGGCGGACGGAGCATGCCGTCCAGCGGTGCTCGTCCGCGAGGGCCGACCCTGTCGAAAGTGCTGTCCCTTACGGGACCGTCAGACCCGAGAACTAGGGAAAACCAGCCGTCTGGACTGACGCCCGCTGTGGCGCACGCCACTACGGTCGAATACGTGACTGTGATCGCCACCGAAAGCCTGAGCAAGCGGTTCCCCCGGGTCACCGCGCTCGACCGGCTCTCCGTCGACATCACGCCGGGCGTCACCGGCCTGGTAGGTGCCAACGGGGCCGGTAAGTCCACCCTGATCAAGATCCTGCTGGGGCTGTCCCCCGCCAGCGAGGGGCGTGCCACCGTCCTGGGCCTCGACGTGGCCAAGGACGGCAGCGCCATCCGTGAGCGGGTGGGCTATATGCCCGAGCACGACTGCCTGCCGCCCGATGTCTCGGCGACCGAGTTCGTCGTCCATATGGCGCGCATGTCCGGGCTGCCGCCCGCCGCCGCCCGTGAGCGGACCGCCGACACCCTGCGCCATGTGGGGCTCTACGAGGAGCGGTACCGCCCCATGGGCGGCTACTCCACCGGTATGAAGCAGCGCGTCAAGCTCGCCCAGGCGCTGGTCCACGACCCGCGGCTGGTGCTGCTCGACGAGCCCACCAACGGCCTCGACCCGGCGGGCCGCGACGAGATGCTCGGCCTGATCCGCCGGGTCCACACCGACTTCGGCATCTCGGTCCTGGTCACCTCGCATCTGCTCGGCGAGCTGGAGCGCACCTGCGACCACGTCGTGGTCATCGACGGCGGCAAGCTGCTGCGCTCCAGCTCCACCCGTGACTTCACGCAGGCCACGGCCTCGCTCGCGGTCGAGGTGACCGACACCGCCGCCCACCCGGACGGCACAGCCGCGCTCCGCGCCCACCTCGCCGAGGCCGGTCTCACGGTCCGGCCCGCGGGCCGGACCGGCGACGGGGGGCCCGGCTCCGACCATGTGCTGCTGGTGGACGTCGTGGGTGACGAGACGTACGACGCGGTCCGGGACGCCATCGCCGGACTCGGCCTCGGCCTGATCCGTATGGAGCAGCGCCGCCACCGCATCGCCGAGATCTTCCGCGACGACGCGCACGACGACGCGCACGACGACGCGCACGACGACGCGCACGAGGATGCGCACGAGGATGCGCACGACGACGCGCACGACGACGCGCAGGATGACGCGCAGGAGGACGCCGCGGACGACGCGCACGGCCACGCGCCCGACGACGCCCCCGACGGAGACAGGAACGCCACGCGGCGGAGCCGCACATCGAACGGAAGCGGAGGTGCCGCCGATGCCGCCTGAGTCCGCGACCCAGCAGCGCGCCGATGTCATTCACAACATCGGCTACCGCCACTACGAGGGCCCGCGCCTGGGCCGCGCCTACGCCCGCCGTTCGCTGTTCTCCCAGAGCCTGCGCGGCGCCTACGGCCTCGGCCGCTCCGCCAAGTCCAAGGTCGCGCCGATGCTGCTGGCCGCCGTGATGTGCGTGCCCGCGCTCATCATCGTCGCGGTGGCAGTGACGACCAAGGCGAACGAACTTCCCGTCGAGTACACGAGATACGCGATCATCATGCAGGCCGTCATCGGCCTGTACACCGCGGCCCAGGCCCCCCAGTCCGTCTCAAGGGACCTGCGCTTCAAGACGATCCCGCTCTACTTCTCCCGCCCCATCGAAGCGGCGGACTATGTGACGGCCAAGTTCGCCGCCATGGCCTCCGCGCTCTTCGCCCTCACCGGCGCTCCGCTGGTGATCCTGTACGTGGGTGCCCTGCTCGCCAAGCTGGACTTCGCCGATCAGACGAAGGCCTTCGCGCAAGGACTGGTCTCCGTGCTTCTGCTCTCGCTCCTCTTCGCCGGCATCAGCCTGGTCATCGCCGCGCTCACCCCGCGCCGCGGCTTCGGCGTGGCGGCCGTCATCGCCGTACTGTCCATTTCGTACGGCGCGGTGTCCACCCTGCAGGCCATCGCATGGGACCAGAACAACACCGACGCGGTCAGCTGGATCGGCCTGTTCTCGCCGATCACCATCATCGACGGAGTCCAGACGGCCTTCCTCGGCGCCTCCTCCGCCTACCCCGGCGGATTCGGGCCCGGCACCGGGGCCGGACTCGTCTTCCTCCTCGTCCTCCTCGGCCTGATCGCCGGCTCCTACGGCCTGCTCCTGCGCCGCTACCGAAAGGTCGGGCTGTGACCACGATCGCCATCGACAATGTCTCCCGCTGGTTCGGGAACGTCGTCGCCGTCAACGACGTGACCATGAGCATCGGCCCCGGCGTCACCGGCCTCCTCGGCCCCAACGGAGCGGGCAAGTCCACCCTCATCGGCATGATGGGCGGCTTCCTGGCGCCCTCCACCGGCTCCGTCACCCTGGACGGGGCCACCGTCTGGCGCAACGAAGCGGCCTACCGCCAGATCGGCATCGTCCCCGAGCGCGAGGGGATGTACGACTTCCTCACCGGCCGCGAGTTCGTCATCGCCAACGCCGAACTGCACGGTCTGCCCGACCCCCGCGCCGCCGCCCGCAAGGCGCTGGAGACGGTCGAGATGGACTTCGCGGGCGCCCGCCGCATCGCCACGTACAGCAAGGGCATGCGGCAGCGGGTGAAGATGGCCTCCGCGCTGGTCCACGAGCCGTCGGTGCTGCTGCTCGACGAGCCGTTCAACGGCATGGATCCACGCCAGCGGATGCAACTCATGGAGCTGCTGCGGCGGATGGGGGACGAGGGCCGTACCGTCCTGTTCTCCTCGCACATCCTGGAGGAGGTCGAACAGCTCGCCGCGCATATCGAGGTGATCGTCGCGGGGCGGCACGCCGCCTCCGGGGACTTCCGCAAGATCCGCCGCCTGATGACCGACCGTCCGCACCGCTATCTGGTGCGCTCCAGCGACGACCGCGCGCTCGCCGCAGCCCTCATCGCCGACCACTCCACCGCGGGCATCGAGGTGGACGCGAGCGGCGGTCCCGAAGCCGGGCTGCACATCCAGGCGGTCGACTTCACCCGCTTCACCGAACTGCTGCCCCGCGTCGCCCGCGATCTGGGCGTCCGGCTCCTCACGGTCTCGCCTTCCGACGAGTCCCTGGAGAGCGTCTTCTCCTACCTCGTCGCGGCCTGAGCGGCCGGAAAGGAGCCTTGAAAGCGATGTCCTCGCTCTACCATCCCACCGTCGCCCGGCTCACCTACCGGGCGCTGCTCGGCCGCCGCCGCGCGCTGATCCTGTTCAGCCTGCCCGGGCTGCTGCTGGTCATCGCGGTGGCCGTACGGGCGCTGTCCGGCGCCGACGACCAGACCGCCGACGCCGTGCTCGGCGGCTTCGCGCTCGCCACGATGGTCCCGCTGATCGGGGTGATCGCCGGTACGGGCGCGATCGGCCCGGAGATCGACGACGGTTCGGTGGTCTATCTGCTGGCCAAGCCCGTCAAGCGGCCGACGATCATCTTCACCAAGTTCATCGTCGCGACCGGCGTCACGGTCGTCTTCTCGGCGCTGCCCACCCTGCTGGCGGGCTACGTCCTCAACGGGAACGGCCAGCAGCTGGCGGTCGCCTACGCCCTCGCCGCCACCGTCGCCTCGATCACCTACAGCGCGATGTTCCTGCTGCTGGGCACCATCACCCGGCACGCGGTGATCGTGGGGCTGGTCTACGCCCTGGTGTGGGAGTCCCTGTTCGGCAGCCTGGTGGGCGGAGCCCGCGACCTCAGCGTCCAGCAGTGGTCGCTCGCGCTCGCCCAGAAGGTCGCCGACGACGGGGCGGTCACCTCCGAGGTCGGCCTGCCCGCCGCGGTGGTGCTGCTGCTGGCGGTGACCGTGGCCGCGACCTGGTACGCGGGCCGGAAGCTGCGGACCTTGACCCTCGCGGGCGACGAGTGACCCCGTGTTCCGGTTACGGACGCCAGCGGGCCGGGGCCGCCGTGAAACGGCCCCCGGTCTCGGCGGTGGCCGCCGCACTCGGCGCGGCCACCGCCACCGTCTTGTGCCCCGGGGCCGCGTTGGCCTGGTCCAGGGCCGAGGCCACCGTGGCGGACGAGCCGAGCACCACGGTCGCCGCCACGCAGGCCACCGTCCACGGTGCCCGCAGCATCCGCACCCACCCCGACGTACGCTTCACACCCGCCGTGCCGCTCATGCCGTCCTCCGATCCTCGTCGGTGCCGATGAGGCGATCCTGACGGGCGGAGTTGTCGATCGGCCCTGCGTCACCTACGGGGAAGCTGTGGACCGGGCGCTCGGCCGTCGGCAACCGGCCTCAGGTGCGGGCCGGTTCCGCCGGGGACGCGGTCTTCGCGGGGGCGTCGGACCTGGTCGCCGCGGACGGGCCGCCGCGGACGACGGCCAGCACCAGCAGGCCCGCCGCCAGCGCGGTGATCCCGGATATCACGCAGATGCGGTCGAGCCCCGCCACGAAGGACTCGTGGACCAGCGCCTTGGCCGCCGCCGTACGTCCCGCCGGAGCGGCGGCGATCACCGCGTCGGCGTGGCCGCCGCTGATCGCCTCGGACGCCTGCCCGGCGGCGCGCCCCGGGATGGTCCCGCTGTCCTCGACGACGTCCCGTACCCGGGCGGCGAACACCGTGCCCAGGACCGCGATCCCGAGCGCGTACCCCAGCTGCCGGAAGGTGTTCACCGCGCCGCTGGCCATCCCGGCGCGCTCCGGCGGTGCCGCGCCGAGCGCCGCCGAGACCAGGACGGGCATGATCAGACCGATGCCGAGGCCGCCCAGCATCAGTCCGGGGACAAAGGCCGTCCAGTCCGAGCCGGGCGTCAGCCGCGCGGCGGTGACCAGCGCGCTCGCGCCCACCAGCAGCAGCCCGCCGCCGAGCGCGCGCCCCGGAGCGACCCGCTCCAGCACCCGTCCGCCCGCCGCGCCGACGACCAGCGCCACCCCGGCCATCGGGGTCACCGCGAGCCCGGCCTGCACCGGGCTGAGCCCAAGCACCGACTGGAGCCACATTCCCGCGTAGGTGAGGTATGGGAAGGCCGATGCCTGCACCAGCAGGGCCGCCGTCATCAGCACCACAAAGGTCGGGCGGCGCATCAGTGCCAGATCCAGCAGCGGCTGCCGCTTCCGGCGCTCCACCAGGACGAAGACGACCAGCGCGAGGGCGGAGACCACCAGCGACGCGATCGTGCCGCTGTCGGACCAGCCCTCCTCGCCGCCCCGTATCAGCCCGTACGTCAGCGCGCCGGCGCACAGCGTGAAGAGGGCGGCGCCCGGCCAGTCGATCCGCGCCCCGGGCGCGCCGCGCGACTCGTCGACCGTACGGATCGTGATCCACACCGCGATCGCGGTCAGCGGCAGGTTGACCAGGAAGATCGCCCGCCAGTCGGCGTACTCGGTGAGCAGCCCGCCCAGGATCGGACCGACCGCGGCGGCGGCCCCGCTGGTTCCGCCCCATACGCCGAAGGCGACGCCGCGGTCGCGCCCGCTGTAGGTGGCCATCAGCAGCGGGGTGTTGGTGGCGAACATCGCCGCCGCCCCGACGCCCTGCACCGCACGGGCGGCGATCAGCACCCCGCTGTCCGGGGCGAGCCCGCAGGCCAGCGAGGAGAGCGCGAAGACGGCGAGCCCCCACAGATACAGCCGCCGCCGGCCGTAGACGTCGGCTGCCGATCCGGCGGCCATCAGCAGGGCGGCGAGCGCCAGCGCGTAGATGTCCATCACCCACTGCAGTGAGGTGAAGGAGGCGTCCAGGCCCTGCGCCACTTCCGGCAGCGCCGTGTTCACGATCGTGACGTCGATCAACAGCATGAAATTGCCGAGGGTGATGGCCGCGAGCGGCCACCATTTGCTCCGCATGACGAACTCCGAGTTCCACAGAGAGTGGGGCCCGGCCCGACGCCGTACCCCCCGTGAGCCCAAAGTCCGTCAGCGGACCCCGCCGCTTCCAGCCAACACCGCGTCTGTGGCGCTATCCGACAACGGCTAGCCTTCTGCGGTGAATTCCGACGCGTTCGACGACCTGGACCGGCAGCTCGTCCAGGCTCTCCAGCTTGACGGCCGGGCCCCGTTCAGCCGGATCGCCGATGTGCTCGGCGTCTCCGACCAGACCGTGGCGCGCCGCTACACCCGGCTGCGCACGACGGGGACGATCCGGGTGCTGGGGCTCACCGACCCCGCCGCGCTCGGCGAAGTCGTCTGGCTGCTGCGGGTGCAGTGCACCCCGGACGCGGCCGTGTCGGTGGCCGAGGCGATGGCCCGCCGCTCCGACACCTCATGGGTGAGCCTGATGTCCGGCGGCACCGAGATCTCCGGCATCACGCGCGCGGCGTCCGGCGAGGACAGCGACGCGCTGCTGCTGCGCAAACTGCCGGGTACTCCACGGGTGGTGGGCGTGACCGCGCACTGTGTGCTGCACGAGTACTTCGGCGGGCCGCAGGGGCTGGTCAGCAAGTCGGGCACGCTGACGCCCCGGCAGATCGAGCGGCTGGTCGTCCCTGTCGTCCAGCGCCCGCCGGACGGCCGCGCCCGGCTGGACGACGGCGACCGTCAGCTTCTGGCCGTGCTGGCGCGCGACGGGCGGGCGGGGCTGGCCGAGTTGGCGGCCGCCACGGGGTGGTCGCAGTCGACGGTACGCCGCCGCCTGGCGGAGCTGCGCGCCGACGGCACCCTCTACTTCGACGTCGACTACCACCACCGGATGTTCGGCCATGGCTCCACGGCCGTGCTGTGGCTGTCGGTGCTGCCAGCCCACCTCGCCGCCGCCGGGGAGGCGGTGGCGGAGCACCCGGAGGCGGCCTTCGTCTGCGCGACCACCGGGCCGCACAATCTGCTGGCGGTCGTGGTGTGCCGGGACGTCCGGCATCTGTACGAGTACCTGACCACGCGGGTCGCCGCGCTTCCGGGGGTGCGGGGCATGGAGACCTCCCCGACGATCCGCCGGGTCAAGGGCGCGGGGCCGCTGCCGCCGTCTCCGCGGGGCCCGGCGCGGCGCGTTCCCTGACCTTGCCGCTGAAACCCATGGTCAGCAGGGTCACTTGGAGGAAAATCCCAACTCCCGTTGGTTGAACTCTGTTCAAGCAGACGACTCAATAAATCTTGACGATTGTCAGGGACCTGCCGAACTCTTGGCGTGCACCAGCGCAACTCCTCGTACCCGTTCCAACTCCCTTCCCTACGGTCCTGATGAGGGGCCGTCAGAGACATCGGAGGAACCGATGCGTCGTCTTGCCACGAGCCTCGCCGCCACCGCGGTCGCCGCGGCCGCCACCGTGGCCCTCTCCGGGCCCGCCCAAGCCGCCCCCGCGGACAAGCCGCAGGTGCTCTCCAGCTGGACCCAGACGAGCGCCAGCAGCTACAACGCCTGGCTCGCGGCGCGGAACAACCAGAGCGCCTGGGCCGCCTACCAGTTCGACTGGTCGACCGACTACTGCAGCAAGTCCCCCGACAACCCCTTCGGCTTCCCGTTCAAGACCGCCTGCGCCCGGCATGACTTCGGCTACCGCAACTACAAGGCCATGGGCACCTTCAGCGCGAACAAGGCCCGTATCGACAGCGCCTTCTACGAGGACCTGAAGCGGGTGTGCAACGGCTACAGCGGGGCGTCGAAGACCGCCTGCAACAGCACCGCCTGGACGTACTACCAGGCGGTCAAGGCGCTGGGCTGAACAGCCGCTCCAGGACGAGGGCGATACCGTCCTCCTCGTTGGACGCGGTGACCTCGTCGGCGACGGCCTTGAGTTCGTCGTGGGCGCCCGCCATGGCCACGCCGTGGGCCGCCCAGCGGAGCATCGCTATGTCGTTGGGCATATCGCCGAAGGCGATGGTGTCCTCGGCGGTTAGGCCGAGGCGGCGGGCGGCCAGCGAAAGGCCCGTCGCCTTGGTCAGCCCCAGCGGCAACAGCTCCACCAGGCCCTCGCCCGCCACGGTCACCCCCACGAGGCCGCCCGCGGCCGTGCGCGCGGCATCGGCCAACTCGTCGTCGCCCAGCCGCGCGTGCTGGATGTAGATCTTGCTGACGGGGGCGGACCACAGGTCGGCCCGGTCCTCCAGCGACCGGGCCGCCCGCTCCGCCGGATGCACCCGGTAGCCGGGCCCGAAGAGCACCTTGCCGTCGAGCCCGTCGCGGGCCACGGCCAGGAAGAGCGGGCCGATCTCCGACTCGATCTTCTCCAGCGCGAGCGCGCCGAGCTGCCGGTCCAGCGTCACGGAGGTCAGCAGCCGGTGCTCGCCCGCGTGGTAGACCTGCGCGCCCTGCCCGCACACCGCGAGCCCCTGGTAGTCGAGGTCGTCGAGGATGCCCCGGGCCACCGGCACCGTCCGCCCGGTGACCACGATATGCGCCGCGCCCGCCGCGGTGGCCGCGGCGAGCGCCGCCCTGGTGCGCTGGGAGACCGTGTGGTCGCCGCGCAGCAGGGTGCCGTCGAGGTCGGTGGCGATGAGTCGATAGGGCAGGGGCACCGAGGGGCTGTCGCTCATCGGGCGACCGGCTCCAGGACCTCGCGCCCGCCCAGATACGGGCGCAGCACCTCGGGCACCCGCACCGAGCCGTCGGCCTGCTGGTGGTTCTCCAGGAGGGCGACGATGGTCCGCGTGACCGCGCACAGCGTGCCGTTCAGCGTCGCCAGCGGGCGGACCCGCTTGTCCTCGCGCATTCGGATCGACAGCCGGCGCGACTGGAACTCGGTCGTGTTGGACGTCGAGGTCAGCTCGCGGTACTTGCCCTGCGTCGGGATCCACGCCTCGCAGTCGAACTTCCGCGTCGCCGAGGCGCCCAAGTCGCCCGAGGCCAGGTCGATCACCCGGAACGGCAGCTCGAGCGAGGTCAGCCACTGCTTCTCCCACTCCAGCAGCCGCTGGTGCTCGGCCTCCGCCTCCTCCGGCGTCGTGTAGACGAACATCTCGACCTTGTCGAACTGGTGCACCCGGAAGATGCCGCGGGTGTCCTTGCCGTACGAGCCGGCCTCGCGGCGGAAGCAGGAGGAGAATCCGGCGTAGCGGCGCGGCAGCTGCGACACGTCCAGGATCTCGTCCATGTGGTACGCGGCCAGCGGCACCTCGGAGGTGCCGACCAGGAAGAGGTCGTCCTTGTCGAGGTGGTAGACGTCGTCCGCGGCCTGGCCGAGGAAGCCGGTGCCCTCCATGGCCTTGGGCTTGACCAGGGCGGGGGTGAGGACGGGGATGAAGCCCGCGGCGGTGGCCTGCGCGATCGCGGCGTTGACCAGCGCGAACTCGAGCAGCGCGCCGACGCCCGTCAGATAGTAGAAGCGCGAGCCGGACACCTTGGCGCCGCGCTCGGTGTCGATGGCGCCGAGCAGCTCGCCGAGCTCCAGGTGGTCCTTGGGGGTGAAGCCCTCGGCCGTGAAGTCGCGCGGGGTGCCGACCGTCTCCAGGACGGCGAAGTCGTCCTCACCGCCGACGGGCACGTCCGGGTGGACCAGATTGCCGAGCTGGAGCAGCAGCCGCTGGGTCTCCTCCGCGGCCTGGTCCTGCTCGGCGTCGGCGGCCTTCACCGCGGCGGACAGCTCGCCCGCCTTCTTCAGCAGCTCCGCCTTCTCGTCGCCGGAGGCCTTGGGGATGAGCTTGCCGAGCGACTTCTGCTCGGCGCGCAGCTCGTCGAAGCGGACGCTGGACGACCTGCGCCGCTCGTCGGCGGAGAGCAGGGCGTCGACGATGGCGACGTCCTCTCCACGGGCGCGCTGAGAGGCGCGCACACGGTCGGGGTCCTCACGGAGCAGACGAAGGTCAATCACCCCACCAGGTTACCGGTGTGCACATCCGGCGCTCGATCCGATATTCCCTTTCATCACGCTTCACCCCGTTTGGAACGGTATGGATTCGTGGAAATTCGCCCGTCCGTGCATCCGCATGCCCGTCGATGAAAGCCCGCGCGCTCCCCTGAAAGGGATAAAGGAGAAAAGGGGCAAAGGGGTGGGTGTGGGTGTCCGGCTTCCCTTATGCGAAGGGGGAGTTGGCCTCGCGTTGTCCACAGGCGGGGATGGTTCCGGCCTGAGTTATCCACAGGCTGTGTGTGAGTTCTGTGGATGTCGGGCTGATCATCTGGTACGCGAAGTGCTCGGCGATGGATTCCCCACTCAAACCTGGTTCACACACTCTTTCGGGTGGGATTTGCTCACACCGGAGCGTCGGTCAAGAGAAAAGTGATGACGTGGGTGATAGATGTGATGGTAGGTGGGTTGAGGCGAGCTGGGTGATACGTCGATTACGTCGGGTTGATGTGTCGACTTGTCCCCAGCCCGCGCCTCAAGCCTGTGGATAACTCACCCAGGCCCTGGTCTGGCCGTCAGGCCCGGCGTCCGGCGAGGCCCCGGCCGTCCTCTCAAGCCCGGCCGTCCTCTCAAGCCCGGCCGTCCTCTCAAGCCCGGCCGTCCTCTCAGGCCCGGCCGTCCTGGCAGCGGGCCAGCCACTCCTCCGCCACCGCGAAGTCCTCGTCCGCGGTGCCGTTCCGCAGCGGGGACATCTCCGTCGGCCCGAACCCCGCCCGCGGGTAGGAGCCCAGGAACCGCACGTTCGGGCAGATCCGCTTGAGCCCCATCAGGGCGGAGGCGACCCGCCGGTCCGTGATGTGCCCCTCGAGATCCACTGAGAAGAAGTAACGGCCGATGCCCTGACCCGTCGGGCGCGATTCGATGCGCACCAGGTTGACCCCGCGCGCCGCGAACTCCTGCAGCAGCTCCAGCAGCGCCCCCGGGTGGTCGTCGCCGAGCCAGATCGCCACGGACGTCTTGTCCGCGCCGGTGCGGACCGCGGGCCGCGCCGGGCGGCCGACCAGTACGAAGCGGGTCGTCGCGTTCTCCGCGTCGTGGATGGCGCTCACCAGGGGCTCGAGCCCGTACGTCGCCGCCGCGAACTCACCGGCGAACGCCGCGTCGTAGCGTCCCTCCTGCACCAGCCTCGCCCCGTCCCCGTTCGAGGCGGCCGACTCCCATACGGCGTCCGGCAGATTCGCCGCCAGCCACTTCCTGACCTGCGGCTGGGACACCGGATGGCCCGTCACCGTCTTCACATCGGTGAGCTGGGTGCCCGGCCGCACCAGCAGCGCGAAGGCGATCGGCAGCAGCACCTCGCGGTAGATCATCAGCGGTTCGCCGGTGGCCAGCTCGTCGAGCGTGATGGTCACGCCGCCCTCCACCGAGTTCTCGATGGGGACCAGCGCGGCCGCCGCCGCCCCCGACCGCACGGCGTCCAGCGTCGTCGGCACCGAGACCATGGGCATCAGCTCGCGCGTGGCGGCCTCGGGCAGCGAGCGCAGCGCGGCCTCCGTGAAGGTGCCTTCGGGACCGAGGTAGGTATAAACACTGGCCGACATCACGCTGACTCCCTGGAACGGACGAGAACCGTCACGATACCCAGCGTCCGGCCCCTGACGTTCCGGTTCACCCTTCCAAGAGTGCCTGACCGACGTACTCTCCGGGGGCGCAGCCGCCCGGCACCGCGAAGAGCGCGCTCGCCTCATGGCGCAGGAACCGCGACAGCCCGTCCCCCCGGTCCAGCTTCCGCTGCACCGGGACGAAGCCCTTCATCGGATCCGCCTGCCAGGCGACGAACAGCAGCCCGGCGTCCGGCGCGCCGTCCTCGCGGAAGCCGTCGTGGTACGAGAAGGGGCGGCGCAGCATCGCCGCGCCCTGGTTCGAGGCCGGCGCGGCGACCCGTACGTGTGCGTCGCCCGCGATGGCCAGCGAGCCGTCCGCGTTCACCTTGGCCAGCTCGACCGGTGTGGTCTCCGTACCGCCGGACAGCGGGGCGCCATCCGACTTGCGGCGGCCTATCACCCGCTCCTGCCGCTCCAGGGAGAGATGGTCCCAGGAGTCCAGGAGCATCCGGATCCGCCGCACCACCGCGTACGAGCCGCCCGCCATCCAGTCCGGCTTCCCCTTCGCCGGGACGAAGATCCGCTGGTCGAAGTCGTCGTCCGTGGGCTTGGGGTTGTTCGTGCCGTCGACCTGCCCCATCAGGTTGCGCGCCGTCATGGGGCGGGAGGTCGCGCCGGGCGTCCGGTTGAAGCCGTTCATCTGCCAGCGCACCCGGGCCACCCCCCGGGCCCCGCGCTGCAGCGCGCGCAGCGCGTGGAAGGCGACCAGCCCGTCGTCGGCGCCGATCTGCAGCCACAGGTCGCCGTTGCTGCGCTTCGGGTCGAGTACGTCGGCCGAGAAGTCGGGCAGCGGGGCCAGCGCCTCGGGCAGCCGCTCCTTCAGCCCCACCTTGCCGAAGAAGGCGCGGCCGAAGCCGAAGGTGACGGTCAGCGACGCCGGGCCCGCGTCCAGCGCGATACCGGTGTCGTCGGCCGGGGCCTTGCCCGCGGTCAGCTCCTCGGCCGACTTCGACCAGCGGCGCAGCAGCGCGGCGACCGCCTTGCGGTCCGCGCCGGGCGCCAGGTCGAGGGCGACGAGGTGGCCGTGCGCCTGGAGGGGGGTGGTGATGCCCGCCTGGCGCTCACCGTGAAAGGGAACGGTGGTCGAGCCGACGGAGCTGAGCGGGTCGGGGTCGCTGCGTACCGACTCGGCGGCGTACGCCCCGGCCGCGCCGCCCGCGACGAGCCCGGCCGCGCCGACGGCGCCGGCCGTGCCCAGCAGGCGGCGCCGGGAGATCGGGGAAGGGGGTTCCGGCTGGGTGTGCGCGGTGCGCTGGGTGTCCGAGGTGCGCTGGGTGTTCGGGGTGCGCTGGGTGTTCGGGGTGCCTTGGGTGTTCGGGGTCTTGCTCATTGGCCGATCTTCAGGGTCCTGGTCTCCGTCACCTGGTCGATGTCGGAGGTCCGTACGGTCAGGGCGAGCCGCCAGGTGCCGCCCATGGGCAGCTGGAAGCTCTTCGCGCTCCAGTGGCCGGTGGCGACGTGCTCCAGCGGCACGGACAGCGGGCCGATGTTCTTCTTCGGGAGCGTCAGGGTCACCTTCGCCTCGGCCGCGTCCACGGGGCGGTCGGCCAGGTCGAAGGTGAAGACATGGATCAGGTTGTCGCCGGGGAGGGCCGGGTCCAGCATGAAGATCGCCTTGCCGCGGCCGCTCTTGGGCCCGGTGTTGTACGGGATCTCGACGCTGATCGGGTCGACGGTGGGGCTGGTGTCCGCGGCCGTGCCGCCGTCCTTGGCGCTCGCCACGGCGCTCGCGGCCCGGCCGGGCTGGGTCGTGCTCAGCTGGGTGGCGACGGCGAGCAGCACGACGGCCACGACCGTCTCGGCCAGCACGGAGCGGTAGAGCGAGCCGCGCGCGAGGTCGCCGTAGCGCGCGCGGAGGGTGGTGGCCTTGGCGACCGCGGCCTTCTGGCGGGCGAGCTGGGCGGTGCGCACGGGGTCGGCGGCCGTCCCTTCCGCCGTCTCGTTCCCGGCTTCCTCTTCTTCCGCGCCCTCTTCGGTGGCCTTCTCGTCGGCGTTCTTGCCGGCCTTCTGGTCGGTCTTGTCGGCCTTGTCATCAGCTCCGGCCGCAGGCGCGTCCACGAGGCGGCCCGTCCAGCGGCGCGAGACGGAGGCGATGGCGATGAGCACCGCCACGAGGCCGACCTTGACCAGCAGCCAGCGCCCGTATTCGGTGTCGGTCAGCGCGTCCCAGGAGCCGACCTGCCGCCAGGACTGGTAGACGCCGGTGAGGACGAGGACGACGACCGAGCCGAAGGCCAGCCGCGAGAAGCGGTGTACGGCCGACCGCCCGATCGGCTCCCCCGCGCGCAGCGTGACCACGAGCGCCGCGAGGCCGCCCAGCCACACCCCCACGGCGAGCAGGTGGACCACGTCGACCGGCATCGCGACCTTGGCTTGGATGCCGACCGAGGCGTGCTCGGCCATCGCCCAGGTCGCGGCGATGCCCACCGAGAGGACGGTGCCGCCGAAGGCGAGCCCGAAGGCCAGGTCCTGGCGCCGCCCCTGGTCCTCGTCCGCGGCGCGGCGCGCGTACGAGCCGAAGAGAACGGCCAGGAAGAGCGCCGCCGCGCCGAGCAGCAGCAGCCGCGACAGCAGCGCCGCGCCCGGCTTGGTGGACAGCACATCGCCCAGGCCGCCGAGGTCGAAGACCCCGCCGATGCCCTCGCCGTTGGTGTACGGGGCGCGCAGCAGCAACAGCAGCAGGGTCGCGGAGAAGAGCGCCACCCAGCCGCCGACGGCGAGCTTCTGGACCGCGCGTGAGGAGCGGCACAGCCCGGCGAAGACGCAGCCGCCGACGAGCGCCGCGAAGCCGCCGTAGGCGACGTACCGCACGATGTCGTACAGCGTCCCGACCGTGCCGTCGGCGCCCGCGTCCGAGGGGACCTTCGCCTTCGTCTTGGACGGCGCCCCGATGGAGAAGGTGAACGCCCCGGCGACCGGGTGGCTGTCCTCCGAGACCACCTTCCAGGCCACCGTGTACGTGCCGTTGGGCAGCCCGGGGCGCAGCGCGACGGCGGCCGTCGACGACTTGCCGCCCACATGGGCGGGGTTGCCGGTGTCCACCCGGTTGCTCTTCGGGTCGAGGATGCGCACCGAGTCGCGGGACAGCAGCACCCCCTCCGAGAAGGTGAGCCGCACCTGCTCGGGCGCGGTCTTGACCACCGCGCCGTCGGCGGGGTCGGTCGCCGTCAGCGCGGCGTGCGCGGCCGCGGGGGACGCGCCGAAGCTCAGCGCGCACAGCAGCGCGGCGAGCAGGGCACCGCAGACCGACAGCAGTCGCCTGGTGGCCGGCCTGGTCAGGGAGGGGGTGCGCGAGGTCATCGGGCGTCAGTCCTTGGGGCGGTACGTCGTCGGCTCGACCGGGACCTTGATCTCGACGGGGTCGGAGGAGGCGAAGTGCAGGGTGAAACTGACCTTGTCACCGACCTTTGGCTTGTGGGTCAGATTTGTCAGCATCAGATGATCTCCGCCGGTGGCCAGCCTGAGCTCGCCGTCCGCCGGGACCTTCAGCGATCGCACCTGCTTCATCCGGGTGCCGGTGGTGGTGTGCATGGTGACCTCGGCGGCCAGCGGGGTGGTGACGGAGGTCAACTCGTCGTCGGCGCCGCCCTTGTTGGTCACCGTCACATAGCCCGCGGCCATGTCCGGTGTCGCGGGCTGGGGTACGTACGCACCGCTGACGGACAGCTTCGGGCTGTCGCCGCCGTCCTCGCCGCCACAGGCGGCGAGGACGGCGGACAGGCCGAGGACCAGCGCGGCGGCGGCCGTCCGCCGCCGCACGCCGGTCGCCGACCCCGCCCCGGTCCGCGTCACGGGTTCTGCCCCTCGATGATCTTGGGCAGGTCCTTCACGTACTGGTCGGCCGTGGTCTCCGTGGTGTAGAGCCAGTGGTTCTTGTCGTCCTTGGGGGAGAAGGCCAGCACCTCGGCGCCGTGGTTGACGGTGATGCTGCCGTCCTTCTCCTTCTTCGGCTTCTCGACGAGGATGCCCAGCGGCCGCGCGGCGGCCTGGATGGTCTCGATATCGCCGGTCAGGGCGACGAAGTCCTGCCCGCCCTGACCGTTCAGCCAGGAGCGCATCCTCTTGGGGGTGTCCCGCTCGGGGTCGGTGGTGACGAAGACGACCTGGAGCTTGTCGCGCTCGGCCTTGGGGAGCTTCTTCTCCGCGATGCCGATGTTGCTCATGACCAGGGAGCAGACATCAGGGCAGTACGTGTAGCCGAAGTAGATCAGGGTGGGCTTGCCCTTGGTCTCCTTCAGCAGGTCGTACTTCTTGCCGTCGGTGTCGGTCAGGACCAGATCGGGCTTGGCCTTGGGCTGGTCGAGGACGATCGCCTGACCGGGCTTGCTGCCGCCGGAGACCTCGGCGGCCTTCTCTGTCTTGTCGCTGTCGCCGTCGGAACTGCCGCAGGCGGTGAGGGTGAGCGCGGCGGCGGTGACGAGGGCCGCGCCCAGGGATTTGGTGCGCATGGAGTGGTTCTCCGAAGAAGACGGATGGATCGGTGGTACGGGGGTGGCGGGCACAGTGCCCGCCACCCCTCAGGGCCCTTTAGGGGGCTCAGGCGTTGCGGCGGCGGCCGGCGAGGACGCCGAAGGCGACACCGGCGATGCCGATGACGATGCCCACGATGCCCAGCACGCGGGCGGTGGTGTCGCTGCTGTCACCGCTGGAGTCGGAGGCGGTCTCCTCCGTCTTCTCGGCCTTCGCGTTCTGGGCGGCGCTGTCCGTGCCGCCCGAGGCGGCGGAGCCGTGGCCGTCGGAGCCCTCGGCCGGCTTGACGAGCTTGAGCACCGGCGCCGGGTTCTCGGGCTCCGGCGCACCGTCCTTGGGCGCCTCGATCCAGCGCACGACCTCCTTGTCGTCGTACGTCTGGAGGGCCTTGAAGACGAGCTGGTCGGCGTCCTCGGGCAGCTCGCCGACCGACAGCGGGAACTGCTGGAAGGTGCCCGGCTCGATCTTGCCGCCGGTCCAGGTGACCTTGGTGACCGCCTCGCTGATCTTCTCGCCGTGCACCTCGACCGGCTTGGCGAGCTTGGTCTTGGTGAGCTTCACGTCCCAGCCGGGCACCGGCTGCGCCATGACCGAGGCCAGCGGGTGGTCGGTGGGCAGGGTCACCTCGAGCTTGACGGTCGAGGCGTCGTCCTTCTCGTTCGGCACCTTGAAGGCGATGGTGCTGTAGCTGCCCTGCTCGGCCTGGCCCGGCTGCACGCTGACGTGCGCGAAGGCGGGGGTGGCCGCGAGCACCACCAGGGCTCCCGCTGCGATGCCGCCCATCATCGGAAGACGGCGTAGACGGCGAAGACGCATGGCGTTCATGACAAGACACTCCATGGACAGGAATGAATCAGGGTGGGTGGGTGGCGCGCGTGCGGCGACAGCGCGAACGCCCCGGGCCCGCCGGAGTGCGCCGCGTCGGTCAAGCCGCGAGGGCGAAGCGCGGCGGGCCCCGCCTGATCACACTGTGCTGGAGTACGAACGTCTTGGCCCCGGCGGCACCGTCATCGTCTCGTCCGGGCGTGCGCGGACGGCGTACGGAAGCAGGGTCCGGCTTGCGCTGACCAGCGCGCAGCGCGCGTACCAGCCGCAGCGCGGCGCGCAGCGCCCGTACGAGCGCGGCCTCCGCGACCCCGCGCGCCCCGTCCGCCGACAGCCGCACCGCCCGCCACACGGCCACCTCGCCGCGCCGCAGCAGCCAGCCGACGGCGAGGGCGGCGAGCAGATGCCCCAGCACCATCGGCGGCGACGGCAGCAGGGCGCCCGGGTGCGCGGCCTCGATGACCGGCCCGGACGGCGTCTGGTGCGCCGCGGCGGGGTCGAGCCCGGCGTGGCGGACGATCCGGTGCGCCGTGGCGGCGTCCAGCCGGACGGGGCCCGCACCGCACAACAGCCTTCCGGCCATGGCGGTCACCCCGCCCTCGGAGCCGCCCGTGCCCGGGGTCATGGGTGTCTGGGTGGTGCTCTGCCCGAGCGCGAAGAGCGCGTGCAGCGCGAGCTGGCCGACGCCCAGGAGCGCCGCGATGCCCGGCAGCAACCGCTCACGCCCGGCCAGCGGGGCGACCACGGCGAACAGCACCGCGCAGCCCACGCCCACCGTCCACAGCGGCACCGTCGTACAGGAGGCGAGCATGTGCCCGCCCGCGGACAGCACGACGCAGACCGCGGTGAAAACCGCGGCCCGCAGTATCCGCAGATCGGCTCCGGCGCGACCGTGGGGGGCAGACATGGCCGCGCCATCATCCCACTGGGCCCGGATTTCCCCTACGGCGGGTGGGGCGTACCGACGCACACCTGGACAGCCCCATACACCGGTATGCGGAATTCGCGCTTCCGCCGAATGAGCGGAGTCACGTCAATCACACGCTTACGGACCATGGACCCAGGCAATACGTAACGGTATGTCGAGCCGTGGCCGGGAGGCTGGAGCATGAGCATCTGGTGGTCACTCCATCTGCCGCGTGAGGCGGCGAGCGTCCCGCTCGCCCGGCGCCTGCTCCTCGGCACCATGGAGACAGCAGGGGTCGATCCCGAAATCTCTTACGACTTGTCGGTCGCCCTCTCCGAGGCCTGCGCGAATGCGGTCGAGCACGGCGGTGGCGCGGACGGCGCGGGCGGGGACTACAGAGTCACGGCCTATATCGACGGCGACACCTGCCGCATCGAGGTCACCGACTCCGGTCCCGGATTTCCCCGCCGCCCCTCCCGTCCCGACCGGGGCGACTGGGCCAAGACCCCCCAGGCCCAGTCCACCGCGAGACAGCCGGCCCCCGCCCAGGCAGAGCATGGGCGAGGGCTTTTTTTGATCGAGGCGCTGACCGACCGGGTCCGCTACCGCGACCGCCCGGGGCACGGCGGTGTGGTGGTCAGCTTCGACAAGATCCTCAAGTGGCGCGAGGACTCCCTGACGGGTGTGTGACAGCCCCGTCGTCCCTCCCGCTTGTTGTGGGTGCGGTCGTCGTGGTCATGGTCTGCGGGGTCGCGGTCGGGGTTGCGGTGGAGTCGCCGAGGTCGGGTGGGAGCCCGCGGCACAGCGCGTCCAGCGCGCCCGTGAAGGAGTGGTCGGGCGGGGTGGCGTAGCCCACGACCAGGCCCTCGCGGGGCGGACCCGGGGCGTCCGGGTGGCGGTAGTCGGCCAGGCCCTCGATGGCGAGGCCCTGCCAGGCGGCGGCCTGGACGACGGACCGCTCGGTGCCCGGCGGCAGTTCGAGCACCGCGTGCAGCCCCGCCGCCACACCGCTGACGCGGATGTGCGGGGCGCGTTCGGCGAGGATGGCGACCAGCTGGTCCCGGCGGTGGCGGTAGCGCTGGCGCATCCGGCGGATGTGCCGGTCGTACCCGCCCGATTCGATGAAGTCCGCGAGAGTCAGCTGGTCGAGCGCGCTCGCCCATGCCTCCCGGTCCCCCTTGGCGGCCAGGACCTCGTCCACGAGGTGGTCGGGCAGCACCATCCAGCCCAGCCGCAGGGCCGGGGACAGGCTCTTGCTGACCGATCCGACGTACAGGACATGGTCCGGGTCCAGGCCCTGGACGGCGCCCACGGGCTTGCGGTCGTAGCGGAACTCGCCGTCGTAGTCGTCCTCCAGGACCAGCCCGCCGCGGGCCCGGGCCCAGTCGACGGCGGCCGCCCGGCGCCCCGGGTGCAGCGGCCCGCCGGTGGGGAACTGATGGGCGGGGGTGAGCAGCACGGTCCGTACGCCCTGGTGCGAGGCCAGCTCCTCGGTGCGGGCGCCGTCCGCGTCCAGGGACAGCGGCACGGTGCGGATCCCGGCGGCGGTGAGCAGCGAGCGGTGGAAGCCGAGGCCGTACGCCTCCACGGCCGCCGTGCCGCGCAGCGCCGGCGTTCCGGCCAGCAGCCGCAGCGCGTGGGCGTACCCGGAGCAGATGACGATCCGGTCGGCGTCGGTGCGCACCCCGCGGACGCGGGCCAGATACTCGGCCAGGGCGAGGCGCAGCTCCGGGCGCCCCTGCGGGTCGCCGGGGCCGAAGGCCTCGTTGGGCGCGGCAGTCAGGGCGCGGCGGCCGGAGGCCAGCCACGCGGTGCGGGGGAAGGAGGCGGCGTCGGGCTGGCCCTGCAGCAGATTGTGGACGGGCTCGGGAGGGCGCGCGGGCACTCTCCGGGCAGCCCGTACAGGCCCGCCTCCGGCCGGCGCGGCGGCGGGTGGGGCGCCGGTACCCACGGCCGGGCGGCCCCGCCCCTGCTCCCGTCCCCGGGCACCGCCCTCTTTTTGAGGCTCGGTTCGCCTCCGGGGCGCTACAGCCGCTGTCGACGGTCGACCGTGCTCGGCCCCTCGTTCCTCGGGGCCTCCGCGCGCTCTCCCTTTCGACAGCGGCGCGCCCCTTCGGCTCACTCGCCTGGGCGGGGGCGGGGCGGCGCGGGGTGCGACCCGGGTGCCGGAGCCCTGGCGGGCGGTCAGCCAGCCTTCGGCGACCAGCTCGGCGTAGGCGTCGGCCACGGTGTTCCGGGCCAGGCCGAGGTCGACGGCGAGGGAGCGGTACGGCGGCAGCCGGGTGCCGGGGGCGAGCCGGCCACTGCGGATGGCCTCGCGCAGCGCCCCCATCAGGGCCGCCCGGCGGCTGCCCGTACCGGACAGCTCCAGGTGGAGGTCACTGCCGAGGCCGTCTGCCGAATTGACCCAGGATTCCGCCATGGAACCGGACGATACCGTTGGTCACCAGCACCGCAAGCCCTGACCGGCCGCTGCCCGAGTCCTGACCGGCCGCTGTCCGGGCCCTGACCGACCGCTGTCCGGGCCCTGACCGAACCCCGCGGGTCTTACGAGCCCTGCGAGCCCTGAAGGAGCGCGGCCATCCATGCCTCGACGTCATCCGAGGTGCGCGGCAGGGCGGCCGAGAGGTTCCGGCTGCCGTCCTCCGTGACCAGAATGTCGTCCTCGATACGGACGCCGATGCCCCGGTACTCCTCGGGCACGGTCAGATCGTCGGCCTGGAAGTACAGGCCGGGCTCGACCGTGAGGCACATACCGGGCTCCAGGGTGCCCTCGGCATACGCCTCCCGGCGGGCTGTGGCGCAGTCGTGGACGTCCATGCCGAGCATGTGGCCGGTGCCGTGGAGCGTCCAGCGGCGCTGCAGGCCCAGCTCCAGGACGCGCTCGACCGGGCCCTCGATCAGGCCCCACTCGACCAGCTTCGCGGCCAGGACCCGCTGGGCGGCGTCGTGGAAGTCGAGGTACTTCCCACCCGGCTTGACCGCGGCGATGCCCGCCTCCTGCGCCTCGTACACCGCGTCGTAGATCTTGCGCTGCAGCGGGGTGAAGCGGCCGTTGATGGGGATCGTGCGGGTCACATCGGCGGTGTAGAGCGTGGGGGTCTCCACGCCCGCGTCCAGGAGCAGCAGCTCCCCGGAGCGGACCGGGCCGTCGTTGCGCACCCAGTGGAGCGTGGTGGCGTGCGGGCCGGCGGCGCAGATGGAGGCGTAGCCGACGTGGTTGCCCTCGACGCGGGCGCGCAGGAAGAACGTGCCCTCGATATAGCGCTCGGAGGTGGCCTCGGCCTTGTCGAGGACCTTGACCACGTCCTCGAAGCCGCGCACGGTCGAGTCGACGGCCGCCTGCAGCTCGCCGATCTCGAACTCGTCCTTGACCAGGCGCTGCTCGCTGAGGAACGTCCGCAGCTCCGCGTCGCGCTCGCCGGTGACCTTGTCCGTCAGCGCCGCTTCGAGACCGGCGTCATGGCCGCGCACGATGCGCACCGGGCCGGTCGCGGCCCGCAGCGCGTCGGCGAGCTCGCGCACGTCCTTGGCCGGCAGGCCCAGCAGCTGCTCGGCCTCGGCGAGGCTGTGCCGGCGGCCGACCCACAGCTCGCCCTGGCCGTCCAGCCAGAACTCGCCGTTCTCGCGGTTGGAACGGGGCAGCAGGTACACGGTCGCGGTGTGGCCCTCGGCGCCGTCCGGCTCCAGGACCAGGACGCCGTCGTGGGTCTGGTCACCGGTCAGATACGCGTACTCCGTGGCGGCGCGGAACCCGTACTCGGTGTCGTTGGAGCGGGTGCGCAGATTGCCCGCGGGGATGACCAGGCGCTCCCCGGGGAATCGTGCGGAGAGCGCGGCGCGGCGGCGGGCGGTGTGCGGCGCCTGCTCGATGGGCTCCAGGCCGCGCAGCTCGGTGTCGTCCCAGCCTGACCTCATGTTTTCGGTGAGCTCGTCGGAAATGCCTGTGTAAAGGCTGTTCTTCCGCTGCTTGATGGGCTGCTCCCCGGCCTCTGGGGTCTCCAGGGCCTCGGAAGTGGGCTCCTCGGTCACGTCATCCTCCTCGAGCTGGACCGTGTCCATGGTAGGTGGGGGGTATGACAGCCGGGATGTGCATGATCCACCGGTGATCGCGGGCTATGGCCGGTTTCAGGTGGTTGGTGGCGGGTCGGCTGGTTGATGGCGGCGCGGCGCGGTCAGTCGAAGCGGGCGACGAGCAGGACGACGTCCTCCGTGCCGTCGTCCGCGTCCGCGCCCTGGCCCGCCTCGCCCCTGGGGAGGACCGTGCGCAGCAGATGGTCCGCGAAGCCGTCCGGGTCGCTCCGTACGGCCCTGGGGGCGCTCGCGGCGGCCGTGTGCAGCCGTGCGAAGGCCCGGTCCATGGGCTCTCCGGTGCGGTGGAGCAGCCCGTCGCTGTAGAAGAGGAGCGTTTCTCCGCGGCCCGGTTCGAGCTCCACGCTGGGCGCTTCCCAGCAGGAGAGCATGCCGAGCGGCGCCGACAGGGCGGTCTCCACGAACTCGGTGCGCCGCTCGCCGGTGATCAGCGGCGGGCAGTGTCCGGCCCCGGCCAGTACCACCCTGCGCGGTAGAGGCTCGTAGTAGGCGAAGAGCGCGGTCGCGGAGCGGGCGGGTTCGGTCAGCCGCAGCAGCAGTTCGAGGTCGGAGAGCACGGCCACTGGATCCTCGCCCTCCATCACGGCGTACGCGCGCAGGGACGCCCGCAGCCGCCCCATCGCGGCGACCGCGCTGGGGCCAGATCCGGTCACCCCGCCGACGGACAGGCCGAGCGCGCCGTCGGGCAGCGGCAGCGCGTCGTACCAGTCGCCGCCCCCGCGGGGAGCGGCGCGGTGGCGTACGGCGAGGCGGACCCCGGGGATCCGGGGCAGCCGCGTGGGCAGCAGCTCCTCCTGGACGGTCGCGACGGTGGCGCGGGCGCGGGCGAGCTCGACCAGCCGGGCGAGGTGCGCGGCGGCGTAGCGGCAGTACAGGCCCACGAGGTGGCGCTGGCGCTCCGCGGGCTCGGCCGGTTCGTCGTACAGCCAAGCGGCCGCGCCGAGCCGCCCGAGGGGTCCCGTGGCGCCCGTGTGACCGTTCGAGGCGGTGCTGGGGTCGGCGAGCGGGTCCAGGGCCACGGCGTAGCTCGCGGAGTAGCCCAGGCGGGCGGCGACTTCGCGGTGGCGCGGGTCGAGTTCGGCCTCGCCCGGGATGTCGGGGTGGGCGACGCCGGGCCGCGGCTCGCCGTCCGGCTCGGGCAGCCCGTCCAGGAGGTGGCCGGCGGACGCGGTGCCGCGCGGGATCGTCTCGATATGGCCGAGGTCGGCGCGCCCGAGGCCGAGGCCGACGGTGGTGACCGGGCCGAGCCCGTCGGCCGGTTCCAGCGCGACCAGCCCGCGCCGGGCGCCGACGAGCGAGGCTCCGGCGCGCAGGAGTTCGTCCAGCGCGTTGTCCAGCGTGCCCGTAAGGGCGAGCCGCTCGGTGAGTTCGTGGAGGGTGGTCAGGTCCGAGAGCCACCCGGCCAGATGGTCCTGGATCGCGGGATCGGGGGCGGGGTTGGGGGCGTGGGGCGGCGTGACGGGGTCGGAAGTGTGCGTGGGGGCGGGGAGGGAAGGATCGATTCCGGCCACTTTCGGCGGGTGAGGTGAGCTCATGGCCCACTGCCTTCGCACGCGGCCTCCGGCTTGCTCAATAGCATCGCAAACCCCCTGTCGTGCTGCGCCGCTACGGTGCCGCTACTGTCTCCAGATGTACACGCACCCGAGAGGCGATGTCCAGCATTGCCCCGGTGGTCTTGTTGGTGTCTGTGCTGAATTGAACTTGGCTGAAAAGAGGTCGTTACGTTGCCTATTTAGGGTCGACTGGCGTCATTCGACAGCGCGTCGTCTCCGCCGCGGCGGGTACACATTCGGAGAAGGGCAGGGGCAGTTGGGACCGCCCCGGAACCCTGTGGCCGGTCCAGGCGTCATAGACGGCAACGGCCGGCGCCCATCCCCGAGTGGCGAGGGAAGCACCACCGAAGACGGCAAGCGCCATGCGCGCGCCACCCTTCGCCACGTTCCACGCTCGGCCTGAGGCGTGATGCGCTGCCTTGTACGCGCAGTGACTTGTGATCCACGTGGTGTGACGGGCCGAACATCTCCGGACAGCGCCACGTAGTGCCATGTGAAGTGCCATGTAGTGCGACGGAACAGCCCTCGGCGTTAACGGAAAGGAACGAGCGCTCATGCGCGAGATCCTCGGAAGGCGACGCAAGTTCTCGCTGCGGCGCGGTGCGCGATCGCCGCTGCTCCGTGCGGCGCTCACCTGCGCCACCGAGTGGCAGTGGCCCGTGCTCCCCGGCGTGGGCCTGGCGCCCGGCAGCGGCCGGCCGCGCGAGTGCGGATGCCCCCAGCCGGACTGCGCGGTGCCCGGCGGCCACCCCTTCGACCCCGTACTCCTCGCGGCGACCACCGACCCGCGCATGGTGCGCTGGTGGTGGACGAACCGCCCGACCGCGCCCGTGCTCCTGGCCACCGGAGGGCGCGGCCCATGCGCGGTGAGCCTGCCGGCGGTCGCCGGGACGCGGGCCCTGGACGCCATCGAGCGGTCCGGCGTACGGCTCGGCCCCGTGATCGCCACGCCCACCAGGTGGGCGCTTCTGGTGGCCCCGTACTCCCTCGAAGAGCTCGGCGATCTGCTGTACCGCCAGGACTGGGTGCCCAGCTCGCTGCGGTTCCACGGCGAGGGCGGCTATCTGGTGCTGCCCCCGTCGCAGATCGGCGCGGGCGGGGTGCGCTGGGAGCGGGCCCCGCTGCGCCGCGGGGGGCGGCCGTGGTTGCCCGAGGTCACCACGGTGGTGGACGCGCTGGTCGAGGCGAGCACCAGTGCACCCGACGGCGGCAGCCGGCTCGCCTACTGACGACGTCTGCCGTGCCCCTGAGGCCCCCTAAGGCCTCCTGACACCGCCTGCACTCACGCCTCTGACGCCTCCCGGCGCGCCTGTTGACCCCGCCCCGCCGTACGTGCGCGCGGGGGATCTTGGCGCGGCCCGGTGGCGCACGCGGCCCGGTGACGCGTCCGGCGATGGCGCCCCGGCGGCGCGCCCCGGGGATGGCACGCCTGGGGATGGCGCCCGGGGATGGCCCGCAGAACGCCGGAGAGGCGGCGAGCGGCGCCGCGGGTGCCGTCCCCGGGGCCCGGTGGCCGCGAGGCCGCCCGCGGCGCGGAGACGGCCGTGTGTGCCCTCGCGGTTGCGGTTGCGACGGGAGCGGTCCGCGGTCGCGAGGAGAACCGTCCGAGGTCGCGGCGGGAGAGGTCTGCCGAGGCCGCGCGGTACGGGAGTCAACTCACGGCACCGCGGGGGGCGTTGGCCGCCCCGTGCGCCTGCGCGGGGCGCGGGCCGCGGAGCGGACATGGAAGCGCCCGGTCGCTGGCGACGGGGGATGCACCAGCGACCGGGCTTTTAAAACCGTAACAAGAGATCGGCGGTTCGCAAATTCGATCGCGGATTTCCGGACGCGTAATTGCAGGGTGTAGCGGAGAGTTGTGAGCAGTGTCACGCGTACGGTCTCCCCGCGCCCGAGCCCGGTATGACCGTCAGCTGAGCGTCACCTGACGGTTGGTGAGACCGCCGCGCGCCCGCCGCTGTTCGGCGGTCAGCGGGGTGTCGGAGGCCAGCGCCTCGGCGAGCCGCTCCGCGAACGCCTCGGCGGGCTTCTCCGTCTCCTCCGCGCCCATCGCGCCGGGCAGGTCCCACACCGGCACGGTGAGGCCGTGCGCCCGGAAGGAGCCGACCAGCCGGGTGCCCTCGCCGAGCGAGGAGGCGCCCGCGGCGTGCAGCCGCGCGAGGGCGTCGAGCAGCTGCTCCTCCGGGTGGGACATCACCCAGCGCAGGTGGTTCTTCTCCGGCGTACGGCACCAGTACGCGGCCTCGACACTGGTGAGCCGGGCGGTCGGGATGGCGGCTGCGTTCGCCCGTTCGAGGGATGCGGCGACCTCACCGGTGGCGCTCGCGGCGTCCTCGAGCCAGAACTCGAACCCGTCGTGCAGGGTCGGCGAAAAACCGCCCTTCGGATCGAGCAGATCCTGCAGCCGCGGGCCCTCTCCGGCGACCCGTTCGGCGGCGACCGGCGTCCCCGGCTCGGCGGTCAGGGCGCGCTGCAGGGTGTCGGCCAGGTCGCGGCTGATGTCACCGGAGGCGGTGTCGTTCTGCAGGCCGAGCAGCACGGCGCCGTTGTCGCGGCGCAGCGCCGGCCAGGCCATGGGCAGCACGGTGGCGAGGGTCACGGACGGGACGTCCTCGGGCAGGCCCTCGACGAGATTCAGCTCGACGGTCGCGGCGGGTACGAGCTCGCGCAGCGCGACCCAGTCGCATTCGCCGGGCAGCCCTTCGAAGGGGCGCTGCACCAGCTCGGTGACGGCGTGCGCGGCCTCCCGGCCGTGGCAGGCCTTGTAGCGGCGGCCCGAGCCGCACGGGCAGGGTTCGCGCGCCCCCACCACGGGGATCTCCGCGCTCGTGACCCGCGGTCCGGCCTTCGTCGTCTGGGGGCGGCGCTTCTTGCCCATGGCGTGGCTGTCTCCCGATCGTGCGGCTCGTGGCGTCCTCGTACGGCCGCGTGCGTCTCGTACGGCCGCGGTCGCTCCGCACGGCCCGTACGACTGGTACGGGCGGGAGCCTAGCCCTTTGGCCGAACCCAGTCGGCGAACCCCGTCGGCGAGGCCGACCGTATGCCTTGGGCGAGTGCCCTGGGTGGGTGCCCTAGGCGAGCTCGTCCAGATCGGCGAAGTCGAGATCCGGGCCGAGATCCGGGCCGAGGCCGGGATCAAGATCGGGATCAAGGCCGGGATCGAGATCGGGGCCGAGATCGGGGTCGAGCGTCGGGAGGAGGGTGATGGGCCTGTTGAATCCGTCACGGAAGCCGTCATGGGCGGGGAGCGACGCCCATACGGTCACTTCCCCGGTGTCGTCGCGCACCCCCCAGTCCGCGGCGAGCGACGTGATGATGTTGAGCCCGCGGCCGCCACGCGCAGTGATCGAGGGATTGGCCGGAACCGGCCTTGTCGGTCCGCCGCCGTCGGTCACTTCGACGGTCAGCCGGCCATACTCGTCGACATGCCAGGCTGCCCGGACGGTCCCGTCGCCAGCGTCGGAGCCCAATGGCCGACCATGTCGCCATGCGTTGCTGAGTAGTTCCGAAAGGATCAGTACCGCATCGTCTATGACCGAATCCGATACCCCAGTCCTGCTCAAATCGTCACGCATCCGGTGCCGTGCCGCACCTACGCCCGCAGGACCATGGGGTACGGCCATGGTCGAAGACGTCGGCACCTGCCGTGCCACCACCAACGCCACCCCCGAGACCTCCTTAGCCCCACGCCACGGGATGGATGCCCCGCAGGGCTGGAGCAGAAACAGGCCATGTGGCATCTGGTGACGCACTCGTCACGATCAAATACGTACCGAACGCGCCGGTGCACGCCTTGTAATGCCCATTATGAGCGTCCGAGTTGGGACAGTACCTGTTTGGGGCGGTTCGTAATCACCGCGTCGACGCCCAGATGAGCGCACAGTTCGACATCGGCTGGATCGTCGACGGTCCATACGTGCACTCGGTGCCCCGCGCGGTGCAGGCGCGCCACATAGTCGGGGTGATTGCGTACGATCCGGATGCTCGGCCCCGCGATGCGCACCCCGCGCGGCAGCGCGCCGTCCCGGTGGCGCGGCAGCAGGAACTGCATCAGATAGACCGTGGGGACCGCGGGCGCGGCCGCGTGCACCCGGTGCAGCGAGCGCGCCGAGAAGCTCATGACGCGCACGCGCGAGGGCTCGCCGGGCGGCGGGGAGTCGAGGCCGTAGCGGCGGAGCAGGTCGAGCAGCCGCTGCTCGACCTGGCCGGCCCAGCGGGTCGGGTGCTTGGTCTCGATGGCCAGCTCGATGCGGCGTCCCGCGTCGGCGACGAGCTCCAGGAGCCGTTCGAGGGTGAGGACCGCGGTGTTGTCGCGGCTGTCGCGGTCCGGCTCCTCCTTGTCGCTCGCCTGCCCCTTCCAGGAGCCGAAGTCGAGGGCGGCGAGATCGGCCAGCTCGAGCGTGGAGACGGCGCCCCGGCCGTTGGAGGTGCGGTTGACGCGGCGGTCGTGGACGCAGACCAGGTGCCCGTCCGCGGTCATCCGGATGTCGCATTCGAGCGCGTCGGCGCCGTCCTCGATGGCCCGGCGGTACGCGGCCAGGGTGTGCTCGGGGGCGTCCTCGGAGGCGCCGCGGTGGGCCACGACGGAGGGGGTGTGCGGACCGGGGCGGATGTCCCGGTCCGGGCGCTCATAGGTCACCGCGTTATGGTGCCACCGCCCGGTGCGGGGCGTCGCAGGAGGTCCCGTCCACCGTCGCGCGGATTGGCGGCGGTCCGTTTTGTCCGGGATAAAGGTTGGTAGCCCGCGGGGCCACCGCTCCTTACAGCGGTCTGACGCGCGGTGGGAAAGGCTTACGTCGGACATTCGTAAGCGTGGGCCGCCGAAGCAAACTGTCGTGCACATGAGGAGAGAGCTGTGAGCACCGAGAACGAGGGCGCTGCCGTTCCGCCTGAGGCCGGGTCGCGTCCGGCACCTCCGACGCCGCACCCCGACCCCGCCGTACCCCCGGCGCCAGAGTTCAAGCCGGCGGTCGGCGCGGCCCCGGACGCCCCGTCCGGGCCCATAGGCCCGCCGGGCGAGTCGGCGGCGGGATCCCGCCTGCCCGAGCCGGCGCCCCCGGCCCCCACCCCGCCCGCCTCGCCCCCGGCCGTCGCGGCCGACGGCGCCCCCGTCGCCTCGGGCGCCGGACGCCCCCTCCCCGACCCGGCCGCGGGCTCCGGCGGTACGGCGGCGTGGTGGGCCGAAGGCGGCGGCCAGGCCGCCCAGGACGGCCCGCAGGCCCTCCACGGCTCCCCCGGCGGCCCGGCCGACCCATGGGGGACCGTTCCCGCCCCGCCCTCCCAGCCCCCGGCGCGCAAGCGCTCCGGCGGGCTCGTCGCCGCCCTCCTGGCCGCCGTCCTCGTCGCCGGAGGCATCGGCGGCGGCATCGGCTACTGGGCCGCCGACCAGAGCGACAGCGGCGACTCGACCACCATCTCGGCCCTCGGCAACCCGAAGTCGGAGAGCCGTACGCCCGGCTCCGTCTCCGACATCGCGGGCAAGACCCTGCCGAGCGTGGTCACCATCGAGGCCCAGGGCAGCAACGGCGAAGGCGGCACCGGCACCGGCTTCGTCTACGACACACAGGGCCACATCCTCACCAACAACCACGTCGTCGCCTCCGCCGCCGACAACGGCAAGCTCACCGCCACCTTCTCCAACGGCAAGCGATACACCGCCGAGGTCGTCGGCCGCGCCCAGGGCTACGACGTCGCCGTCGTCAAGCTGAAGAACGCCTCGGGCGCCAAACTCACCCCGCTCCCGCTCGGCAACTCCGACAAGGTCCAGGTCGGCGACGCCACCGTCGCCATCGGCGCCCCCTTCGGCCTCTCCGGCACCGTCACCACCGGCATCGTCAGCGCCAAGAACCGCCCGGTCGCCTCCAGCGACGGCGGTGGCGGCAACGCCTCGTACATGAGCGCCCTGCAGACCGACGCCTCCATCAACCCCGGCAACTCCGGCGGCCCCCTGCTGAACGGCGACGGCGGTGTCATCGGCATCAACTCCGCCATCCAGTCCGCGGGCAACGGCGGCGGCCTCGGCGGCGAGACCCAGCAGTCCGGCAGCATCGGCCTCGGCTTCGCCATCCCCATCAACCAGGCCAAGCACGTCGCCCAGCAGCTGATCAAGACGGGTGAGCCCGTCTACCCGGTGATCGAGGCCACGGTCAACATGAAAGACACCGGTGACGGCGCCACCATCGCCGGCAACGGCACCGGCGGCAGCCAGGCGGTCGTCCCCGGCGGCCCGGCCGACAAGGCCGGCCTGAAGGCCGGCGACGTCATCGTCAAGCTCAACGACACGGTGATCGACAGCGGCCCGACCCTGATCAGCGAGATCTGGACCCACAAGCCGGGTGACAAGGTCACCATCACCTACAAGCGCGACGGTAAACAGTCCACGACCGAGGTCACCCTGGGACAGCGCAAGGGTGACAGCTGACGCGCTAGGCTGATCCCCGCGCCGCCCCAGGCGGGCCCGGCGCGAGGAGGCTTGCCCGAGCGGCCTAAGGGAACGGTCTTGAAAACCGTCGTGGCAGCGATGTCACCGAGGGTTCAAATCCCTCAGCCTCCGCCCAGGTGAGAAAAGCGCAGGTGGGAGGGGTGCCCGGAGTCTCCGGGCACCCCTCCCACTGGCTTTCTGTCTCAGCCTGTCCCACCTGGATCCCAGCGTTGACCAGCGTGTGCGGCCAAGCTGTGGCCAGGCAGCAGGCCACTACCGTGCGTCATTCGGCCTTGTCGGGTGGGCCGTTGAGCGCGTCGTCGATCAGCCGGTTCGCCCGGTGCTGCTGCCCGCGCAGAAGCTTCGCGTAGAACTTCCACAGCACGGCGATGCTGTGGCCCGCCCGCCGGGCGACCTCCACCGGGTCCACACCCGCCTTGATCCACAGCGAGACGCCCGCGTGCCGCAGCGAGTACGGCACCTCGGCCAGCGGCGTCTCGGCCTCGTCGGCGGGGAGCGCTTTGCCGCGTGCCTCCTGCCAGACCTCGGTGTACTCCGTGGACCGCACCCGGCCGCCGCGCACCGCCCGGAACAGCCGGCCGTCCGGCGCGGCGCCGTACTCGTCCAGGTGCCGCCGGAGCAGCTGCACGAGCGCGGGTGGGATCGGCACCGGCCGGGTCGTACGCCGAGCACGGCGCTTGAGTCCGCGCACCTCGTACGACTTTCCGTCGTCCGTCCACCCGGCGCCGACCTCGGGTCGGCTCCCTGCGAGGATCAGCTCGCCCCAGCCGGATGCCGGCAGCTTGCAGTCCCGCTTGGTCAGCGCCGCGACCTCGGAAGGGCGCATGGCGGCGTAGTACAGGCAGCCGAAGAACGCGTGCAGATGCTCCCCGCGCGGCCCCTGGGCCCTGACGGCGTCCAGGAGCGCCCGCACCTGGTCGGGGGCGGGGACGTAGCGGAAGTCCACTTCGTCGTCGGTCTCCGGCGGGTCCCAGTCGATGCGGGTCAGCGGATTCACGGTCAGCCGGTCGCGCTCGACCGCGTAGCGGAGCACATTGCTCAGCACCGTGCGCTTGCGCCGGAAGGTGTTGTCGGCCGCCGGCTTGCCGTTGAGCTTGAGGGAGAGGGCGCGTACGGCCCGGCGAGTCTGTTCCGAGTCGGCCAGGTCCGCGACCTTGACCGAGTGCTTCGCGATCCATTCGAGGGCGGCCTCGATCTCCTCCGGCGGGTCGTCCACGTCCTTCCGCGCCGCGAACTCCCCGCCGTCGTCCTGGGTGAGCTGGAACGCCCACTCGCGGAGAGCTCTCCGCAGCACCGTCGAATCGGGTGCGCCTTTCCTCGGGGCGGACACCAGGACGGGCGTCACGTTGGTCAGCGCCTCGGCGATGCTCGCGCGATGCTTGGCGGAGATCTTGGGCCATTTCATGACCACGTAGTCGCAGGCGTGCTCATACCAGGTGGGCGAGTTGAGCTGCCGGAGCTCGGAGGCGGGCAGGCCCGTTTCGATGTCGAACTGCTCGCCCTTCCGTATGGCCGACATGAGTTCGGCCCGGCGCCCATCGGCGAGCGGTTGGCTCTGGAACGGCTGCTGATGTGTCTCGCCGCCCACCAGCCACCGGAGTTGGTAGGGGGCGCTCTTGCTGTTGCGCTTCCGGATGCCCCAGATCCGTACGTCGTAGGTCAACACGAGGTGTCTCCTGAACAGGCGAAAAGGGGCGCGCCGTGACGGCGCGCCCCTAGGAACGGACTTGGGGTCAGACGGACGCTTCCTCGTTCGCCTCCCACCAGGCGTCGAGGTCCACGCGGCGGACCCTGAGCTGCCCGTTCGGGAGCTTGATGCACTTCGGCCCCTTACCCCTGGCCTTCATCCGGTAGAAGGCGGACCGGGACATGTCGATCTCTGCCAGTACTTCCTTGAGCTTGAGCTTCTGACCGCCGCTCCTGGTCACGGTGGATGCGGCCGACGTGCGCCTTTTGCCTTGGCTCACAGGGTTCTCCTGTTTGAGGTGTCGGGATGGGCGAACAGGGCGGCGGGCTGTCCTTGGCCGGGGCCGCCGCCCTGGAATCGGTGACAGAACTGACAGAACCTGGGTCATAGCCTTCTGACCTGCTGCTTCGGGCTCAGAGACGGCTGTGACAGAACTCGCGGAAACTCTGACAGAACCTCCGAGCAAGGGGTTCTGTCACAGCAGTCCCGTCTGAGCGGTTGGGGTTCTGTCAGAGTTTCCGGAGGTTTTGTCACAGGCCCCGATCCGGCTGTTTCCGCTGGTCAGCGGCCTTCGGATGGGGTTCTGTCAGTTCTGTCGGTCTGCTGGGGGTTGTGTCAGGCGCCTCGGGTGAGGCGGGGGTGGGTGTCGTAGCGGGGGGATGGTGGCCGGCCGCCGCGTGTGGTGCGGGGCGGTGAGGGCTGCTGGCGGACCCAGCCGTGGTCTTCCAGGAGGTTCAGGGCGGGGTCGAGGTCGCCCATGGCGGGGAACTCGCCGCGGGGCATCGCGCGGAAGAGGTCGCGCTTGGTGAAGGTGGTGGCCCTGGTGTCGCTCAGGTGGGTCAGGAGGGTGTGGGCGGCTTCCTGGGCGGGGTCGGCCTTCATGGCGTTGAAGACGTCGAGGGCGTGGGCGGTGAAGTAGTCCCCGATCTCGGTCGCGGCGGCCATCGTTGCGGCCTCGATCGGCCGGGTCCAGGCGTCCTCGGGGTGGGCGGCGAGGTGGAGGAGTCCGGCGATGCGGGCGACGGCTCCGTCTCGCTTGCTGGCCCAGTTCACGATCGGCCTGAGCGTCCCGTCCTTGCGGAGGCGGGATTCGGTGACGCGCTGGTAGGTCAGGAGGACCGCGTCGGCCTCGGGGGTGAGGGTGAGTTCGGCGGTCTCGGTCCAGCCCGCGAGGGTCAGCGCCAGGCCTCCGAGCTTCTTCGCGTAGGTGTCGGCGGTGTCGGAGCTCAGGAGCTCCGGGGTGAGGTTGCGGTAGCCGACGAGTGACTCGGGCTTGGAGTAGAGGAACCGGGCGAGCAGCCCTCGGCCGTCGGCGCCCTTGATCTGCCCGATGGCGTCGAGGACCTCCGGCTGTACGGCGAGGCCCATGGTGATGGCGGGGTTCTCGATGTACTGGGCGTCTCTGGCCTGGCGGTTGACGCGGGTCATGTCTCCCGCGTGCCCCTTGAGGAAGATCCCCATGTTCGGGACGCCGGAGTAGCGTCCGGCGATGATCTCGAAGATCTCGCCCTCGGGGGACAGGATCGAGATCCGCCCGTCCTGCTGGGCGAGCAGGGTAGTCAGGCTTTCGGCGGTGACATCGTCGGCGACGAGCTGGGGCTCGGCCGGGATGACGGCCCGCTCGGCGGCTTCGGACAGGGAAATGGCTTGGGCGGTCAGGGCGGCCAGCTTGTCGGCCTCGGCGTTGGCGGCCAGCTTCTCGGCCTTCTCCGCTGCGGCTTTCGCGATCCGCGCGGAGGCGGCGGCCTCGGCCCGCTGCGGTGCCGTGAGCTCGATCAGGGCCTTCTCGGCGGCGAGGAGCGGCTTTGTCATGAGCCCGAACACGGCGCTCTTGCGGTTGCCGGGCGGGAGCGCGACAGCGGTGTAGAGGGTGACGGGCTCGCTCCACTGGCCGCGCACGGTCACGGTGAGGCGACCGCCGGCGGCGGTGCCGATGGAGGCCAGCGCGAGGCATCCGGCGAGGTCGACGGGCGTTTGGGTCTCCTCGGCGACACCGGCCGTCATGGCGGCGAGCCAGTCGGGCAGCGCGTCGACGGGGAAGGTCGGAAGCTGCCCGCGCGGGTTGAGTGGTACGGGCTCGTCCCAGACGGGCCCGGTGACGTCCTCGGCCGACAGTGCGTCGAAGCCTGCCCACAGATCGGTGTCCGGTGTCGTCATGCTGCCTTCCTCCCTTCCTTCGTGCTGGTGGTCGTGATGCGGTGAGGGCAGGCGCCCACGCTGACGCGTTCGGTCAGCTCGGCCACGGCGGTATGGCCGCGGGCTCGTTCGTGATGGCCGCAGGTACACAGCCAGTCCGCGACGGGGATGCCTTCGACGCGGACGTGCAGGCCCGGCTGGATGCCGGCCACCGTGGTCTGTTGCGGGTCAGGGCGAAGAGCAGAGCGGACGCCCTGACGGGCGGCGCCCTTCGGCTCGCCTACGGCAATCCGGGGCGGAGCCTGTACGGCGCGCTGAGGCCCGTTCGCGACGGCGGGAAGGCCGTGCATGTGGGGACGGGAGGTCACGCTGCCCTCCCCGGAGCGGCATCGAAGCCGTTGGCAACGGCGCGGCGGGCGTACGGCTCGGGCACGCCGACGGACACGGCGGCGGCGACGATCTGTTCCCCGATGCCGTCCAGGTCACACGGCCCGGGGCACTGTGCGTGCTGGGCTCCCAGGAACCGGGCCACCCCGAACGCCTGCGATCCCGCGCCCGTTTCGGCGTGGCTGCGCACCTTGGCCAGCCCTCGCTCCAGGCCGTTGGTCACGTACCGCTCGGTGTGCCTGCACCCGGTCGCAACGGTCCGGTTCCACTGCGCGCGCTGGGGAGATGAAGAAGCCACCCGCGCCCGGGCGGGGGTGGCCTCTTCCCTCGCGACCAGCGCGCGGACGGCGGGCGGCAGATCCACCATCGTGCCTGTTCCGGGCCCCAGCCAGCGGGCGTACTGCATGAGCGACTTGACATCCACGTCCGGCTGGACCCCGTTGGCCGAGTGCATCGGGCCCCGGTAGATCCAGTGCTCGCCGCGCGTCGTCGGCACGGTCCGGGTGGGCGGCAGAGTTTGGCGCGCCCACGCGACGGCGGCCGGGCTGTCGAGGTCCATGACGGTGAGCCCGGCCCCGCCGGGGTGGTAGGCGACGGCTACGGCCTGCCGCCAGGCCGGGGCCCATGCGGCGGAGGTGATCACGCTGGGGTCGGTGGTGGCGGCGGCCCAGGCGTGGCAGACCGAAGGGCACTGGCAGGGGCCCGGGGCCTTCATGTTGGGGCGTCCGCCACAGGCGGTGTCGGCGCATGCACGGCAGTTCCTGAACGGCACCTTCCCGGCCCGCAGAGGAAGCGCCGGCATACCGGCCTTGGCCAGTTCCAGCGCGGTCCGTAGATGGGAGCCGCCGGGGGCGTCTCGCATGATGGGGGCGGGTTGGGTCATGCTGGTGGTCTCCTGTTCCGTTGTGGATGGGCAGGGGAAGCCGGGGCGGTGGGCTGTCCTTGGCCGGAGGCCGCCGCCCCGGGCGTAGCTATTCGGCGTAGCCGATGGGGCTGAGGGCGTTGTGGGCCCGGTTCAGGGAGACGTGCAGGGCTTCGGCGCAGCGTCGTGCGGCGGCGATTCCTTCGCGCAGGTCCTCCAGGCGCGTGGCGAGGTCGCCGGGCCCGTTGTCGCTGCGCAGGTGACCCTCGTGGCCCAGGCGGTCCATGAAGACGCGGATCTGGTCGAGGGACTGCGGCAGGCGCATGGCGAGGGTGGAGAGGTTGGCGACGGTGCTGTAGGCGTCGCCGGGGTACTCCAGCCCGCCGTCGGTCTGGCGGGTGAGGTGGTTGAGCTGGCGGATTGCTTCGGCTGCCGCGTCGGAGAGTTCAGCGGCGGTGGTGCTGGTCTGGCTGGTCATGGTGTCCCTCACTGCTCCTTGCTGCTGCGGGCGTGCTGGGCGCGGGGCTCGAGCAGTGCGAAGTGGAGTGCGGATTCGGCGAGCTGGCCGTAGGCGTACGCGGCGTCCGGCGCCCCGGTGGCGGTGTCGATGGCCTCGTGGAGTTCACCGGCCTCGTGGTCGGAGAGCGGGCGCCGCTCGTCGAGGTATTCGGCGAACAGGCCCGCGTCCTCGCAGATGGCCCACCGGGCATGGGCTTGGACGAACTTCTTGTAGTCGTTCCAGCGCTCCAGGCCCGGCATGAGCGGCGGGATCGGGGACAGCTCACCGGGGATGACGTAGAACCCTTCCCGGCTGCGGCCGAGCTGGACGGCGTCGGGCTGCTGGCCGTCCAGGACGCGCAGGATGGCCCACGCGGTGCCGTAGGCGTAGCCCTCGGCGGTCTGGGTGTAGAGGGTGCGCAGCTTGTTCGCCTGCTCCATGAGGGCCTTGCCGATGGTGAACAGGGCGGCGTCGTGCGGGCGGAACGGCACGCCGCCCGGGTCCCGGCCGTCGAGACGGACTTCCCCGTCCACCGGCCGCAGCCGGTCGAGGTCATAGGCTTCGCGGGCCAGTTCGGCGGTCCGGGCGGCGCGCTGAGCCTCGCGGGCCGCGGCGCCGAGGGCGTACACGCTGTCGGCGAGGGTTTCGAACCAGGGCATGGGGCGGGTCACGGTGGTGTCCTCCTGTTGCAGGTCAGGCCGAGCTGTGTCGGCTACTTGTTCTTGGACTGGAAGAGCTTCAGAGACAGGCCGAGCCCGATCGGCCCGGTGGTGGAGCCGATGAGGGCGGCGGTGCGGACGGCGTAGTCGAAGACCGCGACGGCGGCGGCCACCAGGCCGAGGACGCCAGCGGTTCCGGCGAACCCGATGGCCAGCGGCACCGCCCACCTCCCCACGGAGCGGGTCGGCGCCGGGGCGGGGGCCTGGATGATGACGACCTGGCGGCCGTCTAACTGCCGGTAGAGGTCGGCGGGTATGTGCGGGGCGAGGTTGCCCGGGATGGTGTGGTGTGGGTCGGGCTGCTGCATAGCTGCCTCCGGTGCCGGTTGGTGCGGGGATGGTCGAGGCGCGTCAGCCGATCTGGCTCAGCGAGTCCGCGAGGGACTGCAGCGCGTCGTTGATCGCGGGGGCCGCGCCGGTCGAGGCGAGGCAGAAGCCGAAGAGCGCGGCGATGGTGGCGCCGCCGGTGCCGAGGGTGCGGTTGCGGAGCATGAGGCCCAGGACGGCCCCGAGGAGGAGCACGGAGGACAGAGAGACGATCACGGCAGCTCCCTACTGAACGTGACAGGACATGCGAAGACCCCGGAGGCTTTGCTCTCCGGGGTCTTCGTGGGTGGGCTGTTGTTGGGTTATTCGTCAGGGGTGATGTTCGTGGCGCCGCAGTTCCAGCAGTCCCATTCGTCCGGCAGCCGGTAGCGCTGCTCCCAGAAGCCCACCGGCTTGCCGTAGACGGCGCAGTCTGCGCCGCAGCGCCAGCACTCGAACTCGAAGTCCATGCTGTCTCCTCCCTGGAGACAGCATGGCGCGCGCCTACGCCAGCGTCACGAGGCCACCGTCCGGCGGCCCGATCACGCCGTCCCGGCGGAGGTCGGAGATGCGGGTCCGGAGCGACCCGCGCTTGATCTGCTTGTGGCCGTCGGCGTTGACGGCCGCCAGGAGCTCGGCCTCACTGAGCGGGCCGCCGGACAGGACAGCGGTGATCCGGTCGGCCAGCGTCACCGGACCCGGCGGCATCGCTTTCGCTGTGGCCGGTACGGACGGCAGGCCCGACGGTGCCGTAGCGCTCCCCGGAGTGACCTGGTCGGGGTCTGGCGAGTCGTCCAGGTCGAACGGCTTGCCCGGGGGCGGTCCGTCGCCGTACAGCGCGAGGATCACGGGGTCGTGCCCGCGGCACGGCGCGAAGGAGCCGACGAGGAAGAACCGCGCCATGCTCGTCGGCCGCGACGAGGTCAGGTGGTAGCACATGCCTTGCGAATTGGGCTCGTCCTCGTCCTCGTCGGCCGCCTCGTTCCAGCGGCGGATACGGCGGACCTGGCCGACGATTTTGGGGATCGGCTGGAGCGATTCGCCCCGGGGAAGCAGGCCGTCGGAGACGAGCTGGGCCATCATCGCGGACGACCAGCGGAGAAGGATCACCTCCCCCTCCTTGAGCATGCCGCGAAGCGTGTCGCTTCCGCCCATCTCCTCAAGGTGGCCGGCCTGCGCGGCCAGGATGATGCCGACCCCGACACTCCGGCCGGTACGGCCCAGCTCCTTGATGAGTCCGGCCGCCTCGTCGCGGTAGAGCGCCCCCTTCTCCAGGAGCCGGTTCGCCTCGTCGATGACGCCGTACATCAGCGGGTCGGGGTCGCCGAGGATGAAGCCGGACCGGCCCATCTCGCCGTACGCCTTCATACGCCGCTCGGCCTCAGCAACGAGGCGACGGAGAAGCCGAATGGCGCCCTTCTGCGTCGTGACCCTCGTGGCGACGTTCCCGGCCGCCTCAGGGACGCTCTGCCCCTCCTTGAGGTCCGCCAGGTGCACGACGATGCCGGAGCGCTTGCAGGCGGCCAGGACCGATTGCAGCGCCCTCGACTTCCCGGCCCCGGTGGTGCCGAAGATCGCCATCCGCTGCGCGTTGCCCGTCTTCGGGTCGTACAGCCGGATCCGCAGGGGCGATCCGTCGTAGTACGCGCCGACGACGATACGGCCGCGTGCGTCCATGGCCAGGTCGGCTACAGTCGCGGGCCGCACGTTCATCAGGGGGTTGGTCGGGAAGACCCTGACCACCGCTTCGCCTCGGGCCTGCTCGAAGATGACCCGTGAAGGGTCATCGATCTTGAGCAGGTCGCACAGCGCATCGTGATCAATGTTCTTCACTCCCCCAGGGGGAGTCTTGAGCACGTATTCCTTGACGGCCGCCATCAGCCCAATTCCTTGAGCTCGTACGTGTTCGCCTCCATCAGCTCCACGCCCGGCAGGGCGGACCGGGAAATCTCGGTCCAGGTGTCGGCGGGCGCCTCGCGCTTCTTGCCGACCGTCAGCATCCGCAGTCCCGCGCCCCGGCCGGGGATCGGGTCAATCGAGATCAGCGCTTCGGGGCGGTCCATCAGCGCGGACAGCCGCGTGATGCTGATCTCCGGTACGGGCTCGCCTTGTGTCGTCGCGGCGATGACGGCCGCTGTGCGGTCCGCGTCGATCCGCTGCGTGGCGATCACACACGTGCCCGGTGCGATGCCGCCTTCACGGGCCACGTTCTCCGCCCACCAGCGGGCCGCCGGGTCGGTCGGCACCTGGTCGACGACGGCCGGCGCCGCCTCCTGAGGCTGCTCAATGGCCCCGGCTGCAGGCCGGGCTTTGGCGATCCGCTTGGCCAGGGATGCGGGGCGGATCCACCAGACACCAGCCGTCCAGGCGGCGACGGCGCCCCCCTCCACGAGACGAGCCACGTCACCAGAGGCGAGCCGTTCGGCAACGAGGATCCCTGCCATGCCTGCGTGCGGCGACGCGTAGACCATCATCGCGACCGTCCTGACCTTCTCGTGTGCGGCCATGAGGCGCGGGGACAGCCCCACTCCGAGCAGTGCCGCACAGACGGCGGCCGTAAGGCCCGGCTGCGTCACCGCGTCCGTGAAGAGGCCCGCGGTGAGGGTGGCGGCTCCGGCGGCCGTCGCCATGCGGCCGATGCGGCCTCGTGCGGTGTCGATGTAGGTGCGCAGCGGCATCACGGCCGACTCCTTCCTAGCTGGAGAGGGGACGCGTGAGGGGCGGCCCATTGGGCGGGCCGCCCCTCGTCGCGTTCGGTGCTATCGGTTGCTGTAGTACGTCCGGTCGGCCACGTCGGCGCCGCCGGTCTGCATGGCGGCGGCGACCGGGCCGTAATCGGCCTCGTGGCCATCGGCAGCCTGCCGGAAGTCGCCGGCCATCTCGGCCGCCTCGTTCGCCAGCGCTTCCGCCTCGGCCAGCACGGAGCGCATGACGGCCGCCGCGTCCCGGTGCGCTGCGATCACGTCGGCGTCCACATGGAGCGATGCGGCCGTGTCGGCCATCCGGTCGACCGACGTGGCGCATCCTTCGACGTAGTCGTAGGCGCCGCGCACGGCTTGTGAAAGGGCCGCCATGGCGACGGACGCGGCCGTGAGCCTGGCCGTGACGATGGTGAAGGTGACCCCGTCGCCGATCAGGTCGGCGATACGGCCGCCGACGCCTGCAGGTTCGATCTGGCTCATGGGCTACTCCTGGTGGTATTCGCGCTCGGCCGGAGCGATGTGCCCGGCGTCCTTCACCGCGTCGGCACGGTGCTTGTCGGCTTCGGCCGCCCGCTGGCCTGCGGCAGCGATGGCCTCGGACGCCCGGGGGAGCGCCGCCGCCAGGCCCTCCGCCTTGTCCTGGACCACCCCGGCCCGCTCGATCAGCCGCGCCGTCCAGCCGACCAGGACACCGGGGACCTTCTTGCCGATCAGCTCCGCGCGCAGGGCTTCCAGGGTGGACGTCAGCTGCTCGCATCGGTCGGCGACCACCTTGGTGTAGTCGGCGCCCGCCATGATCTCCTCGGCCATGTCCTCGTCCGAGTCGATGACGTCATAGACCGTCAGTTCGGCGTCCGTGAACTGCGTGGTCCGTACGGCCGGCGCTCCGCCCATGGGCCGCGCTCCTCTCTGTGGTGTTGACGCCGGACCGGTCGGCACGGGGCCGGTCCCGGCCGACAAGGCGGCTGGCGAGGTTCCGGCAGGAAGACCCTGGCGGCCCCGGCCGATGGCCGCTGGCTGCGGCTTGGGCCTTTCGCGGTCCGGCCGCGTGATGGTCACGGAGTAGCCGACCTTCCAGCCGGGCGGCGGACGCAGCCACTCGCCGTCAGAGCGTGGCGCGTCCTGTGGGCGCTGCTTGTCACGGGCGCCGCTCTTACGGCTGGAACCAACTGACGGCCCATGCACGCCAGTTGGCGGAGTCTGGCGAGCCTTCCGGCGCTTCTTTGTGCCGGGCTTTGTGTTGCTCGCCTTGGCCCGGTGCCTCCATGGCCTGCTGCCGGGCTTGCCGCCGGGCGTGTGCGACGAGGATGGCCGCGGCTTCTTACTGCTCTTGGATGCCTTCGGCAGATCGCCCTTGTCGTTGTCGTTCTTGGGCTTCTTGGTGAGGTCGACCTTCGGCGCGCCGTCGTTCTTGCCGTGCTTCTTCGTGCCGTCCGGCTTGCCGCTCTTGCCCTTCCGGGCCTTGTCCTTGGCCGCCGTCCGGGCTCGCTCGGCGTCGGCGTCCTTCGTGGCTTGCTTGCGGGCGCTGGCCCGGTCGGCCAGATCGGCCTTACGGCGGTCGGCGTCAGCCCTCCGGGCGGCCTTGACGTCGTCGTTCTTCCGGGCCTGCCGCGCCAGGGCCATCTTCCCGAGCGTGCCCGGGTCCCTCTTGGCGCCCGCCGACGAGGACGCCCCTGCTGGCTTCTTGTCGGCCGCACGAGTGGCAGCGTCCTTCCGCGCTTCCCTACGCGCTTCGGCGGCCTTCCTGACGTCCGGCGTCCTGCTCCTGACCGCTCCGGCCATGGTGGCCGCTTTCGGCTGCACTGCCCTGGGATGGGGCCTGGCCAGAGCGGCCGGCGCCATGCGGGACGACGCGCCGCCCGGCCAGGCGCTCCCCCTGGCAACGCCGCGGCCGTACTCCGGGCCGCTTTGGATACGGGACCTGCGGCGGGCCGCATCGGCGCCCGCCTCGGCTCTGTTCAAGGGGGTCTGGCCCTTGGCGTTGTTCTGTCGCGCCTGCTCCGCCACGGCCTTGTGATGCTCCCGCCGGGCCTTGAGGTACGCGGCCACGTTCCAGGCCCCACGCAGGGCCGCCACGGCGATACCGGCCATGACCACCATGGCCACGGATGCGGTGCCCCGGGCCGGTGACCCGGCATCGGCGGCGCGCGCCACCATCTCCGGGGCCGGGTCGTCCTCGTCCTCGTCCTCGTCGCCGTCCAGGTCGGGCGACGGGAGGTTGATGCGCCCCGGCGGTACGGCGGGCGGGGTGTCCGGCAGGGTCGGCAGTCCACCGTCCGGTGATGGCGGACTGTCCCCCGGTGGAGACAGGTTGATGACGGGGAGTGTGATCACATTCCCCGGGTCGTCGTCGGCCATCGGCCGCCCCTCTCAACTACTTGACGTAACGGCCTGCCTCGCGTACGCGCGCGTAACGCGCGCGCATTATGCGCGCGAGGCCGGATCGCCTCGTTGAACCGTTGTTGTTGAACGCGGAGCGTCACTGCTTGCTGTCCAGGTAGCGCGACAGCTCCGACACCAGCGACCGCCAGAGCGGGTCGTCGTCGGCGAGCCTCGCGCGGGCCATGTCGAACAGGACGATGGCCCGTGACCGGGCGTCGTCGGCCTCGTTGACCCGGGGCGCCCACAGCTCAGCGCGGAGCCGTTTCGAGCGCGCCGGGTCCTTGCCGGCCATCACGCGCCCTTCGTGAGGTGATCAAAGAGACCACCGGGGGCGGTCTGCGGGGCCTCGTCGGTCCGCGGCTGCTCAAGCTGCGGTGCGCCGCCGGACGCCTTCAGCTCCTTGACCCGCTGCTTCTCGGCCGCCTTCCTGGCCCGCTTCTCCGGCAGCTCCTCGTACGACCGCTCGTAGCGGGTGCCGAACGCCACCAGGTGCGTGATGGCCGCCTCCAGGTCGTCGACGGCCTGGAACATCGGCCGACCGGTGTTCCGCGCGCGGGCCCTGGCCTGGAACGGCAGGTCACCCTCCAACCCCCCGCGCTCCTTGAGGTCCGCGGCGATTTCGCGGGCCAGCCGCCGCAGGTCATCGATGATCGGCTCGATCTGCGCCCGCCGCTGCGCGAGGTGGATGGCCCGGTCCTCCGGCGTCTTGAGCAGGTCAGGCGTCCACTTCTCCTGTGCCATACGGCTCCTCCGTGGGTTAGTGAGTGTGCCCCGGGGCACGTCGATTGCTCCGGGAACCGACTGCTTCCGGCAGTCGCAGCGAAGGCCAGCCCACATGCCCTGGGCTGGCCTTCACTGGTGGTGCCGGACGGCTGTTACGCCTCGCTCTCCGCGTGAGAGGGCGGACGCGGGCCGCCGTGGTGCGGCCTACGTTCAGCCGTGCGACCAGAACCGGTTGGGCTCCAGCGAGAAGAACAGGACGTTTGCGCGCCTCAGGTTCGGATGCGCCTGTGCGATCTCCCCGCGCAGCGCCTCGTAGATGTCGGCCCGGGTGACGCCAGCGGGCGGCGTGAGGGTGTTGTTGAAGGTCGCCGTCATGAAGCCGCTGCTGCCGTCCGGGATCTGCAGGGTGAGGATGAAGTGGTGCGTTCCCTGCTGCTGAGCGGTCGGGCTGGTCGTCTGCTGGGTCTGGGCGGTCACTTTGGTTCTCCGTTCGAATGAGGTGGGGTCGTCAGGCGGCAAGCGCCGTGGTCGGGTAGGCGCAGGTCACGCACATGCCGAGCGAGGTCGGGATGCAGTTACCGGCATCCATCCGGCAGGCGGGGCAGGTGCGGCAGGCGAGCATCTAGACCGGCAGGGTGGTCATGAGCGGTCGGTGCCGTTGACGCCGACCAGGGCGCGCGGCTGGCGCGCGGTGAGCTGCGCGGCGCGCGCGGCACGGAAGTCACGCAGCCAGTTCCGCGCGTTTCCCGGATCCACCGAGCACCGCTCGGCCAGCTCCGCGGCGCTCGGCTCGCTCCCGTTCCCGGCGGTGACCGAGTCCAGATAGAGCTGCCATCCGGCTTGCTTGGCCTCCGACTTGAACACCGGATCCGGGTCGCTGCCGACGTGCTCGGCCACGTCCCGAAGCAGCCGATCCCGCAGCGCGGTGGCTTCCTCGATCTGGTCCGTGACCTGCCGCAACGCGGTCTGAGCGTCGCTGTGGGCCCGCTGGAGCGCGTCCGTGTCGAGGGTCAGCCGCTCCAGCCGCTGCTGCTCGCCGTCCACGGCGGTGCGGATGCGGTCGGCTTCCTGCTGCGCGGCACTGATCAGGTCATCCGCGCGCTTCCGCGCGTCCTGCTCGGCCTGCCGCGCGTCCTCCGCGCGCTGCCGCGCAGCCTCCGCCGCACCATCCGCATCCTGCCGCTGCGCAAGCAGCGCCTCGTGCTCCTCCCGGGCTGCTTCGAGGTTGCGCTGCGCGGTGCTCAGAGCGTCTTCCGCGCGCTTCCGCGCGGCCTCCGCCTCCTCCCGCGCAGCTTCCGCGCGCTGTCGCGCGTCCTCCGCGCGCTCGGCCAGAGCCGAAGACTCCAGACGCTTCGCGGCCGGGGTGACCGCCAGGTCCTCGATCAGGGCCAGCACCGCCGTGGCATCCGTGTAGTTGAGACAGGCCACCTCGTCCGCGCGGGTGAGCGCGGCCAGACGGCGCACCAGGGCCAGAGACTGCCCGGTATCGGTGGCGACGTCGGCACGGTCGAGCGCCTTCTGCGCCCGGCCCCGCAGCCGCCGCAACCGGCGCTGCGCCCGCCGGGAGCTCCCACTGGCCGACCCGATTTCCAGGGCCAGCCGGAGCCGGTAGACGCGGTGCGCTGCCCGCTGCGCCAGCGCGGCGCGGGCCACAGCGGAGGAGGACGTACGGGCATCGAGGCCCAGCAGCGCGAACAGCCCGGCCCACGCGTGCTGCCACAGCAGCACCAGCAGCCGGACCGGCCCCGGCCGGCCGCCCTGGTCGTCCTCGTCGGGACGCTCGCGGTGCAGCTTGCTGCGCAGTTGCAGCTCGATCAGCCAGGCGGCCAGGCCTGGGATGGATGCCAGGACCGGCCGGGCCCACCAGTTCGGGGCGTGGACGGCGTTCATCGCGGCGGAGAAGCCCACCAGCAGCCATGCGGTGCGGTGCATCAGCCGCAGCTCCGGCGTCCACCCCTGTTCGGGGTCGGCCGCGCGGTACATCTGGACCAGCAGGGTCATCTCGGCCGCGTCGAACACGGCGATGAACGCCACCGCCATCGGGGTGGGCAGCCACGCGGTGTCAGTCGCGAACCCCCACAGGCCGTGCACGCTGACCGCAACACCGCCCAGCGCCACAACCGCCTGCGGACCGATCCCCGACAGCCACGACGACTTCCGCAACCGGGCCAGCGTCCACGTCGTGACCGCGAGAGCGGACACGGCGACCGCCACCGGCAGCACCCACGCCCACGGCCCGCCGAGCTCGCGGAGGTCAGGGAGCCATGAAGGCATCTCGGCCCTCCTTCGTGGTGAAGGTCATGAGCCGCCAGGCCACCTCGCCAGCCGGGCGGCAGCATTCGCAGTCCGTCACCCAGCCATCCCGTGGCGCTCCCAGCGTGGCCGTGTAGTCCTTGGCCGCCTCCGAGGTGCGGTGGATGCTGTGCGGCTCGCCGAAGTGCAGCAGCAACCACACAGAACGGCCCTCTAACCGGGCCGCATCCAGCTCCTTGCCCAGCGCCGCGATACGGTCCGCGCGGGCCGCCAACTCGGCACGCGCCGCATCCAGCTCCGCCGCGACGTCGTCCACTGCGGCCGTGAGCTGTACAGCTTCCTCGCGGATGATCGCGGCGTCGCTCTCAGCCTCTTCGGCCCGAGCGGTCACCTCGTGCAGCTTGCGGATGTAGCCGGAGTACGCCTGATCGGCCTTACCCTGCACCTCCCGAGCGCGTTCTTGGGCCTGCAGGTTCTCCGCGCAGAGCTGCCGCAGTCGGGCGCTTGTCACGATGCGGATCATGTCGTTCCCTCTTCGGCGTCGATATCGGTTCCGGGCCGGCCGTCGCGGCGGCCGTTGACCGTGCGGTACGCGGGGATGGGGTTGCTGGTGATGAGCCAGCCGCCGCCGGTCTGCTTGGCCCCGTACATCGCCTCGTCCGCGACCCGCAGCGCGGTCGACAGGCCCGGGGCGGGGAAGGGGCCGTGGTAGGCGCCGATCGAGGAGCCCAGCGGGATCAGGTGGCCGTCGAACGCAACCGGCTCGCAGACCATCTCGTGCAGGGTGCGCAGCTCCACGGGCAGATCCGTCGTGTGCCGCATCGGTACGACGGCGGCGAACTCATCCCCGCCCAAACGCCCAACGGCTCCGTCCTGCACCTGCACCCAGGTACCGAGACGTCCACCGGCCGCGCGGATGGCCGCGTCACCGGCCGCGTGCCCGTGGACGTCGTTGATCTGCTTGAAGCCGTCCAGGTCGATGAGCAGCACCGCACAGCGCGTCTCGCGTAGCAGCTGCTCGGCGTGCTTCTCGAACGAGGCCCGGGTGGGCAGCCCGGTCAGCGGGTCCCGCCGGGCCTGGTCGAGGCTGCGGCGGAACCACAGCCCGTGCATGGTCCACCCGGCGGCCAGCGGGGCGGCGGCCGATATCGCGGTGAGGGTGTGACTCACGGCCGGCCCCCGCCCTCGCGCCAGGCGGCGGCCTCGGGGTCGGCGAGGATGCGGCAGTGCCAGACGTACACCTTGACGCCGTCGATCACGGCGTGGGTGGCGATGTGCTGGAACACACCGTATCCGGGGTCCTCGGTGTGCTCGGTGACCTCGGAACGCAGTCGCTCGGCCCAAGTCCTCACGTCCTCAGGGGCCGGCGCGTTCAGGCGGATCTCACCGCCGTACTTCAGCTGCACGCTGGTCAGCGCCAGATCGGCATGCAGCGCCAGGAGCTCCCTGGCCACCTCACCGGTGCGCAGCAGCGTCCGCTCATCAGCGGCGATCATCTCCAGCAGCGGTTGGGCGGCGGCGGTGTTGGTCGCGCTCATGCCGCCACCGCCTTCGGCGCGGTACGGCCCGTGCTGCGAGCCGGGCGCGGGAGGCGGCTGACGTTGTGGAACAGCGCGGGGACGTGGGCCTCGATGGCTTCGGCGGCGATCCGCGTCGCGCGGTCGATCAGCTCGGGGTCGTCAGCGAGGATGTCTCGGGCCGCGTCCAGGCGGGCCGCGCGCTCCTCGGGGCTCTCACCCTCCTCACCGAGCCACAGCTCCAGCGGGGTGCCGAGGGAGAGTTCGAAGTAGTCGGTGTCCGTGGCCACCTCGTGGTGGCCGATGAAGCTCTTCATGGTGAGGCTCCGATGTCTTGGGGTGTGCAGGGGAAGCCGGGGCGGCGGGCTGTCGTTGGCCGGAGGCCGCCGCCCCGGAGCAGGGCGAATCGATCAGACAGACGGCAGAGCGGCCACACCCCCGAATCGCGGGATGCGGCCGCCCTGCTGGCGAGGTACGAGGTCGGTTACTTCCTGCCGCCCTTGAAGACCTGGAAGCCCTGAGGCTTCGGGGTCGGCGGGTTGGTCGCGCCGGGGTTGCGGATCGGCAGCGGCGGGGGCGGCGGCTTGGGCGCGTCCTTATGAGCCATTGCGCTGCCTCCGGATGGCTTCAGCGGCCTGCCGCGCCGCCTCGGCCGCCGCGGCGGCCTGGCGGGCGGACTCGATCCGCTGCTGGGTGAGCGCGTCAGCAGCCTGCTGCTCGGCAATCTCGCTCATCGGGAGCCTCCCGCCCGGACGCGCCGCAGGGCCTCGTCCATGTCCGGGTCGCTGTCGCCAGGGTTCGCGGCGAGCACGCCGCATGTCATGCTGGTGATCACAGGTTTCCTCTCAGACAGGTGCCTGTACGCGGTCCCCGGGGTGCCACCTGGGGACCGCACTTGCTTTGACCGCTCGTCACGTCGTCACGAGTGGCCACAGCCACCCGGCACCCATCGCCGAAAGCGCGGTTGTCGGGGACTGTGAGCACTGGTGCTCAGCCCGTGGCTCGTACACCCCGGGCAAAGGTTCTGCGGTCTCAGATCAAGCAAATGCTGGACACCGCCCCCAAGAGGCGGAGCCAGGCGGGTCACCCGGCCCGACATGGGCGGTCGGGGTGGTGACACCGCACCCATCGACCACACGTGTTCATGTGGCTGGGTCGGCACTCTATGGAGTTCTCAAAGAGCGAGCGCTTCCTTCGAACCCGTCTCACGGGGCTCTCCGGGCGCACGCATAGCGAGGTCTCACGCACCGCCGAAGCGAAGCATGTATTACTTGCTCCTCAAGGTGGCAGATCAATTTCGCATCGTCAACTTGCGTGGCTCTCGATGCCGGAACTGTCGCCCTCGATCAGCAACATGACCAGCGTCGCGGCGAAGTGACGGACACTCGACTCCGCGCATGTACGGCTTGCGCACGACCCGCTACAGTCAAAGTCGTCCCAGGACGTCCCAGGTGGGGGGAGACCGCATGGCGAACGAAAGGCTGCGCGGGGCCATCGTGGAGAGTGGCCTGACGCTCGAGCAGGTAGCACAGCGACTAGGCGTGTCTCCGAAGACCGTTGAGCGCTGGATCTCCGAGCCGAACCGCAAGCCCTACCGGCGGTTTCAGTACGCCGTCGCCTCGATGCTGCGACGTGAGGTCTCGTACCTCTGGTCGGATGAGCGGACCTCCGAGGAGGTAGCGGCGTCCAGCGATTCGGAGGTCCTGAAGCTCTACCCCCACCGCTCCGTCGTCCCGCAGGATGCCTGGACCAAGCTGTACGCCGATGCCGTCACGCAGTTCGACGTGCTGGTGTACTCCGGCTTCTGGTTGACGGAGGACCCGCGGTTCCACCGACTCGTGCGAGAGAAGTCGGCGGCCGGCGTCCCCGTGCGCTTCATGATGGGCGACCCCTCTAGCCCGGCCGTCGCCGTACGGGGTGAAGACGAGGGCATCGGTTCGGCGATGGCGGGGAAGATCCGAAACGCGCTACTCAACTACGCGCCGCTGTTCGGCCTCCCCAACGTGGAGTTCAGGCTCCACGACACGACGCTGTACAACTCGATCTACCGCGCCGACAACGAGCTCCTGGCGAACGGCCACGTCTACGGAGTCGGCGCCTACCTGGCGCCCGTCCTCCACCTGCAGCGCGTCCCCGGGGGCGAGCTGTTCGACACGTACGCGGACAGCGTGGAACGCGTCTGGGAGACCGCTCGCCGCATCGCCTCACCCACCGACTACGAAGGCACAGCCGCATGAGCCGTATCGACTACTTCCGCGACCCGAACGCGCCCCAGGCCAATTCAGTCGTACCGTCGGTCACCGCCGTCGTACGCGATGAGAACGGGAACCTCCTGCTCATCCACAAGACCGACAACGATCTGTGGGCTCTGCCGGGCGGCGGTCACGATGTCGGCGAAAGCATCGCGCAAACGGTCGTGCGAGAGGTGGAGGAGGAGACCGGAATCTCGGTCGTCGTGGAAGACATCGTGGGGCTCTACACCGACCCTCAGCACGTCATGTCCTACGACGACGGCGAGGTCCGGCAACAGTTCTCGATCTGCTTCCATGCCCGCCCCGTCGGCGGCGCGCTGCGTACCAGCTCCGAATCCAAGGAGGTCCGCTGGGTCTCCCCAGCGGACCTCGACAAGCTGGACATCCACCCGTCAATGCGGCTCCGGATCACTCACGGCCTGGACGGGTCGCGCACCGCTCCCTACATCGGCTGACCTGCCGCTTGCGCTGCGGAGAGGCGTCCCTCCACGCGATGCACCGCCGCGTGGATCTCGGGGGCTGCTCGTTGGATGAACCGCCCGACGACGGTGTCGGGCCCGTACCGGCTGACGATCTCGGCAACGCGAGCGTTGGAGGTTGTAGGCGTGCCGACCGGGGTGGTCGTCATGTCGCAGAACACGAGCGCGTCGACCAGCTCCGGGCGCTCGAGCTCGAATTCGGTCTCCAGCTCCGCCTGGAGACCGCGCTCCTCGGCTTCCAGGAGCGCGAAGGAGTGGTGAGCCACCAGGCGGACGACGCGCTCATCGATGCCTTCCTGATCGCGTAGAAAGCGGGCGCCGTCGAGCGGGTGGAACCCGGTGGAGGCGATCTGGGGCGAGTAACCGACGTCATGCAGTACTGCCGCCGCCTCCATAGGGCCGGCGTCCTCGCCGAGAATCGGCCGGAGCGAGCGGGCCCGCTCGGCCACCCCAAGGGAGTGCGACCAGCGCCGCGGGAGCGGTTCCGACAGCAGCGATTCGGCGAGGCCATAAGCCCGCTCTGTGAGATCCATGGTGGCCAAGGCTACGAGTCCGCCCGCTCCTCCGGGAGAGCCCGAACCTGCCGCCGGCGGTTCGGGCCCATCGCGATGAGCCCTCGGCCCTCCATCTGCGCGATCGCGGAGCGCACCGCCGTGCGAGATACCCCGAACTGTTCACACAGCTCGTTCTCGGATGGGAAGGGGGCGCCCACCTCAACGTCCGGGCCTCGCAGGAGATCAGTCACCTTCTCCACGAGCGGCCGGCGGTCGCCCGTCCCCGTGACGTACCAGCCAGCGCCCTGTACAGACTCGATCACTCCGTCGGCTTTAAGAGCTTTAAGCGCCCGCCCGACCGTGGAGCGGCCGACACCGTAGGTACGCATCAGCTCTGCCTCGGAGGGCAGCACCTCGCTGATCTTGCCCTTCTCGATCTTCTGGCGCAGAGACTCCGAGATCTGCAAGTACGTACCTCGCGGACTGGCCTGCGGCACGTTGACTCCCCTTCCTCGACTTCGCCGACGTGCTGATGGTGGCGCTTCTCTGGCAAAAGCTTCCCACGTCAGGCATCACTGGCTGAGGCACTTCCGTCTACCCCTCTGGCGCTCACCTGTGGGTGAACGGTCCGGCACGGCGGAGGCTCTGTGTACGGCCGAACTTTCCCTGCTTCGTCAAGGCCCGCGCACGGCGCGGGCGCGCGCCGCCTTGTCGGCGGGGCCGCCGCTCTGTCTTCGCCAGCGGCGGCCCCGCCCGGCGGCGCGCTGCGTGCATGCGGGCAGAGGTAGAAAAACCCTCTGTGGCTGAGGCCGGTCGGCTCCACGGCTTTAGGCAGCCACTTCACGCGAGCCTCGAAGATCATGGCCCCACGTCGCGCTTTAGCGGGCAGGTCCACAGACTGCCTGACGCGCCGGAAGCTTACGGGGCCATGATCACGCTCCGCCGACCTTGGTGAAATATCTGCAGAAACGCACTCCGCTCGATAAGGTAAGCAACCGAGTATCCGTGGTGGCGACACTTAGGTAAAGGGTGGGGGACATGGACGACGGTCGGGAGAACCTCGATCGCGAGCAGACGATAGATCGCCTTGAAGAATTCCAGAAGGCTTCAGTGCGCGCCATCGAGGCTCACGGTTTCGAACTCAAAGGCGAGCGCAATGGCGTAGCGGTATTCACCGACAAAGAGACCGCGAAGCGGTCCCGTGATACCTTCCGCTTCATTGCTTGGGATAAAGTCTCTGAAGTCGCAGATGACCTTATCAGAGGGGCTACTCAGCACGAGGAGTACACCGGAGTCGTAAACAGCAGTAAGAGGACCGCCGAGTACTATGTCAGGGTCCATCGCAGCCTCGGCATGATCCAACTCCGTGTCCTCGAAAGGCAGGATTGGGAAGCTAACGAAAGGACCTGCGGGCACGATTTCACGCCAAACCCTCCAATCTCCTCAATCTCCGCACTGAAGCCATCGGGGGAGAAAAGGACTGTCGGATTCCATGTCAACTCCAGACAAGAGAAAACCTGCATAGAGCTGTCTCTTGCGAGCCCCACAGCAGAGTTCTTGACTAATCCATGGAGCTTCGTCTCAGACCACCCGCTAGATGGAGGGCCTAGAGACTACTCGCTAAAGGTGATCTTCGATCAAAGCATGGACGAGGCGAAGGTTGCTGAGAGCTCACTCGAACTTGCTAGCCGAACGATCTTCGAGCTCGATATTCGGAACGGGATTTCTTTGATTTTTGCACCACGTGAAAGGGTGCGCGTCTCGTTCGACGCCCCCAGGGAGGTTCCTAGGATTCGGTTCCCAAGGGTGAAGGTGCCCCGAGAAGTAGCAGCCCTATTCTCGTTTGCTTCCGAGACACTAGACAACCCTCCCTACGTATTCTTGTCGTATTATCAGGTGCTGGAGCATTTCCTACCGATGGCTCACCGGCGGGACGCACTTAAGGTGCTCCGCCGCGAGTTGCGCGACCCGTTCTTTGACGAGAACAAGGATGTGACCCTAATCAAGCTGATGAACTCGATTGAGCGAACCAAGCAGGTCAGCGAAGAGGATCAACTCAAGGTTCTTCTGCGTGACTTCGTGCGCGTCGATAAAATCACCGAGTTCTTCAAATCGGCAGATATGAAACACTTCAGCAACAAAGGGCCGATTTCAGGTGTTCCTGAAGTGGTAATGCATCTCAAGAGTGATCCGCTTCCTACTCAGGCCGCAAAACGTATTTATGCCCTAAGGAATAGGATCGTGCACGCGAAGGATGACCCGAAGTATGACTCCATTCCCGTCTTGCTTCCGAGGAGCACAGAAGCTAACAGCCTAAAACCTGATGTCGCTCTAGCCCGCCTATTGGCGACAGAGGTACTAATCAACAGCCAGGACTGACAAGAAAGCCGCTTACGCCAGTGCCTCCTCTGACTCGCAGGCTGCAAGGTTGCGGCCAGCGCGGCACTGATTAGGCCTGGACAGGGCTGGTCGCCAGATGGTTGCTGGCTTCTATGAAGGCGTCGTTGGCGGGGCTTGCTTCGCCTTGATGATGGGTGCAGCAGTACCGGGCTGAGTCCAGCCTTCGTGTGGCGCGCTGACATCCACCGCTGACATCAACAGTGGCGCATGTCAGCGGTTCTGTGGAGCTTCCGGTAGACGAAGTAACGGCGTAGTTCCAGATGTGAGCCACGTACGGATCGAACTCCCAGAGCGGTGCTCCTGGAGACACCGTGTCGGCCACGCCCAGATAAGCGCTGTCGGGGGCAGTGCGGCCATCCTCTGGCCAGTTTTCACCGCGCGGAGCACCCCTCGGTCAAGGAACGGCTGCTCAAAGACGGTCTGACCTCCGGCCGCCGAGCGGTCTTGAAAACCGTCGTGGCAGCGATGTCACCGAGGGTTCAAATCCCTCAGCCTCCGCCGCTATATGGCCCCTGACCTGCAATCGAGGTCGGGGGCCTTCGCCTTGTCCACTGCCCGCCGTTGGCCGCTGTTCCCCGTGGTTTCCCGCTCGACCGGGCACGCGGGGGGGCACGTGCCCGAGTCGGTGGAGCGGCTTTGGCCGGTGTCCTGCCCGGATCGGGATGCCGTACGAGCCGGACAACCTGCGCCGGAGCTGGGACGGGGCGGGGTCGAACCGGTGAACTTTCGCTTTTCAGGCGGGGTGAGGCGGCTGCCGGTGGCCGTTTCGCCTGGCTTGGCGGTCCGTTGCCGTCCGCTGGTGGCGTCGGCTTACGGGGCCGTTGGCGTCACGGCCGGCGTCAGGCGGCCTCTTCGTTCCGAACTACCGGCGTTGGCGATTCACCCTTCACCTCGCAGTCCCATCCGGAAGCGTTTGCACGGGAGACGGGAAGGGACCACAGTCGGGAGGGAAGGGAGGCGTGCACCATGGTGGCCCTCGCGATCTTTCTTCTCATCATCGGGACGATCTTGATCCTTATTGGGATGATCTTGACCGTCCTCGGGGCGCTCTTGATCCTTATGGGGGCAGCCTTGGTCGGCATCGGGATTTTTTTGCTCATCCGGAAAGCCATGAGGCACTGACAGCGTCACTATCGGTAGATTGTCGTATGCGAGCCATAGGGCCGGATCGAGCCGAGACGAGAGGCTGGCGGCGTCCCGCTGGGCAGGCCGAGGGCCTTTCTTCTTGCCTGGGTCTTTCTGGGGATCTTGGGGAGCTGGGTTTTTGCTGGTCACCATAGGCCAAGTCCCGTTAGGGACCTGTTGGCCAGCCCTCGTGTTCAGGCAGGCTGAGGCCTGCAAGCTTGTAGCGGTCCGAGATTTCGTCGGCCTGCTGTTGGATTCGGTCTCGCAGCCTTGCCAATGCCTCGTTGAACCTCCTGTCCGAGCCGGGACCAAAACGTCCGCCCTCGGGGCCGCCAGCTTCAATGAAGTCCACGAAGCCCTGGCGCATGGCGCGCAGCCAGGTGCGCAGGTCGCCCCCTGGTTGTTGATTCAGGTACTCGGACAGCCGCGCCCGGCACTCGGCGGCCGACGCGAGGCAAGCCATCGCTTCGATCTGCGGGCGCGCGTGGCCGACTGTCAACACGCGCTTGTCGGCGGTTCAAATCCCTCAGCCTCCGCCCAGGTGAGAGAACGAGCAGGTCAGAATGGGCGCCCCGATCGAAGGGGTGCCCTTTCTGCGTTGGCGGTGTCTCACTCCGCCCGCCCGATGCCCAGGGCTGCTTGGCGTAGAAGGCGAGGCGTGGAGACGTGGCCGTCGCGCATCGCGCAGGACCGAAGCCTCCACGGGCCCGCCGTACGCGACGGCTCGCTACGGCGAGGCCCCTTTCCTCCACGCGACGGCGGTCCGCGACAAGACGACGGGCGCGGTCACCGTCTTCGCCATCCCTCCGCACCGCCCTGGAGCCTCTCTCCTGGAACGTCATCCGCATGGCTTGAGAAGGGGGGCGGAACGGCCGAGCGGGAACGGCCGCCGCCGTTTCCGCTCGGTGTCACTCAACTGGACGATTCCTAGTGGTCGTTGAAGTACACGTAATACTCGGAATCTGTATTGTCCGAGGGCTCCTTCGAGACCGAGAAGCCAATGTCGTGGCTTTCCGGAAGGTTGTACACGCCGCCGTCCGACGCGTGCCGGTAACTGCACTTCCCGTCGTTCTTGGTGTCGGTGAGGCTGTACAAGAACTTGCCGGTCATGTGGTCGTAGACGTTCACCCACGCCTTCTTGCCGTCGGCCTTGGTGTCGCAGACCTTCACATGGTCGCCGTTCTCCTCGAAGTAGGCCGCCGCGGCCCTGCCGCCGTCATACAGCGGCCCGTGGTCCCAGGAAATCGCCTGAGCAGAGCCCGGCGCCATGGCCACTGCGAACGCCGCCATGGCCAGTGCGGATATTCCGCCCTGAACGATTTTCTTGATGCGCAATTCATTCTCCCCTGGTTCTGCGGTTACAGCCGTATGAAGCTAACAGCAGAAGACGGGTTCTTTGCTGACCGGATCGCTTGTAAGGCGAACTTAACGAGAAGGCGTGACAATTCGCGGATAATTTTCCCGGCGTTGAACGCTTTTAGCGCCTAACGGCCATGGAGGGATGATCAGGACTTATGGAGCGGGGCGCAGCCGTCCGCCTCGTCCGCGGCGGTGAGGGCGGCGGTGAGCGGGATACCCGCCTTGCCCTCGCTGATGTCCTCGCGCCGTACTCCTTGATGTGAGCCCGCAGGAGGCGCACCAGGACGGGCGGGATGGGCACGGACCGAGTCGCCTTACGGGCCCGTCGCTTGAGGCCCCTGGTGTCGTACGACTCCCTGCTGACCGTCCAGGCGGAGCCGACGCGGGGAGTGCTGCCGGACAGCACCAGTTCGCCCCAGCCCTCGTCCGGCAGCGTGCAGGCCGACGCGCGCAGGTCTGTCACCTGGGCGGGGCGCCCCTTCTGTGCGCACCCTGCACGCACGGAAGAGGGCCCGAACGCCCCCTCCGGCCGCGATCTGGCCGAAATCGTATGGTGCCTGCCGTCGTTGCAGGTCACAGCCGGGAAGTGAGGCGCGATCCGGCGGCTCCTCGCGAGATTGAGCCGAAAGTGGGCTTTTAGGTGAAGCTAAAGGTGGGATCCTGACACTGTGAAGCGAGGAGTGAGGCCAGGAAGGCGACCCGCTTGGTTTGGAGTGATGCATCTTGCCGTGGAAGAGCAAAGGTGTGAGGGCGGAGGCCGCCGACGCCGCCGGTGCGCGGCTCGCTCGGCAGGCCACCGTGGAGGTGGCCGGGGTGTTGGGCAAGCGCGACATGAGCCGGGCTGACCTCGCCAGGCTGATGGGTGTGAGCCCGGGGCGGGTGAGTCAGATCCTCTCCGGCGACGAGAATCTGACGCTGCGCAGCCTCGCCGCCGTGGCGGAGGCGCTTGAACTCGACGTGAGAATCAGCTTCGCCGAGCCCAAGGCCGTCCCGCAGGACGTGACCACGATGCGGCACGGCGGTTCCGACGCGTACGTCTATACCCATTGAAGAGGGGTCGGGACGGGTGCGTCACAGATGTGGCGCGGGGGCCTCTGCGAGCGGTTCGACGGCCATCGCCGTCTGCCGGATTCGCATGAGGTCCCTGTCGCCGCTGCGCTTCCCGTGCTTGTAGCCGAATTTGAGCATCTGCACGCAGGCTTCCTTGGCCTTGGCCAGGGCCTGCCGGCAGTCTTCCGCCTCCTCTTTCGTCCGGCTGTGCAGCTCTTTGGGGAAGTCCTGCAGTTCTCGCTGCCGTCGGTTCGCCTCGACTTCGGCCTCGACCTTCGTGGCCTCGTCCAGTAGCGCCACCACGTCTTCGTACAGACCGTCGATGGCCGCCTTGTCCTTGGCCTGCAGGGCACAGCCGTACAGGTGCGCGCGGGCGTCGAAGGCGAACATGCGGAGCTGCGCGATGTCCTGGAAGTCCCGGACCATCCGTTCGCAGTGGCAGTACATGTCGTGGACCAGCCGCCGTTCCAGATGGCCGAGCAGTACGGCGATCCCCAGGGTGATCACGGCGACGAAAGGCGGGGTGGACTGCTGGTTCTGCTGCTGGCGGACCCGCGGGGCCAGCGCGCCTCCGGCGGCGGCCGCGGCCACGGCGGGCGGTACGTCGGCGGCGTGGGGCAGCAGGAGTGTGATGGTGATCAGCGCCGCGGCGCAGGTGCAGGCCATGATCGTGCCGCACAGTGCCATCGACCGCGTGGTCCCCAGCAGTCGGCCCTTCTCGGCGAACCGGTACACCAGAGAGATCCAGGTGACCAGCGCGCAGAGCCCCATGGGTAACACGAAGTGTGCGAACCACCCCTGTGCATAGAGCTCGTGCACGGCTCCCCCTGGTCCCGACTCGGTGTCGCTGTCACGGTTGCCGAGCGTCCGGTCATGGGGAGAGCGGGAAACCGGATTCACTGTCCGCCTGGGTGCGGAAGCGCCGACCAGCGGCCGTGCCATCCCCACACGGAGCGTCTCGTCGTGCCCTCACGATAGTCCCACTGAAACGCGTAGCGCACAGGTCACTTTCTGTACAACTTGGGATCGTGACGGCGGTGTCGCCGCTGATGGTGGCCGAAAGTGAGAGGTAGGCGAGCCCTTTTAAACGTTCCGCGCGCCCTCGCCACGCGCGCTGCGCCCACGCGCCTCAATCATGCTTGCGTGGTAATGAGCCGGGTTGTGTGGTTCGCCGATGATCGGCTGGGCAACTCTGGCTGCGCGTCTCTCCGAGTCCTGTCGACCGTGGAGGAAGTGATTCATTGATTCCAGGGGACGGTTGAGGTCATACGGCCGTGCGGTGGTACTGGGGTGCCGCCGCACCGCCTTGTCCGCGGTCGTGCGACCTTGACAGCGCCGAATTATCTGACGGATAGTCAGAAAGCTTTCGGCCCGGATGTGCGACGCCGTCGAGCGAAGGGGAGACCGCTGCCCATGCACCTCGCCCCCACCCCCCGCCAGCGGCGGCTGCGCGAGGAACTCCGCGGCTACTTCCGCGATCTGATCAGCCCCGAGACGCGCGCCGCGCTGCCGAATGACCCGGCCCTGCAGCGGCAACTGCTGCGGCGCATCGGCGCCGACGGTCTGCTGGGGCTCGGCTGGCCCGTCGAGTACGGCGGCCAAGGGCGCGGCCCCGACGAGCAGTTCGTCTTCTTCGACGAGGCGTACCGGGCGGGCGCTCCGGTCTCCATGGTCACGCTCAACACCGTCGGCCCGACGCTGATGAAGTACGGCACCGAGGAGCAGAAGCGGACCTTCCTGCCACGCATCCTCAGCGGCGAAGTCGTCTTCGCCATCGGCTACTCGGAGCCGGAGGCCGGCACGGACCTCGCCTCCCTGCGCACCAGGGCCGTGCGGGACGGCGACGAGTGGCTGATCGACGGGGCCAAGACCTTCACCAGCAACGCGCACAACGCCGACTGGATCTGGCTGGCCTGCCGCACCGATCCGGCGGCCCGCAAACACGAAGGCATCTCCATCATCCTGGTGCCGACCGACACTCCCGGCTTCTCCTGGACGCCGATCGAGACGGTGGCGGGACTGACCACCACGGCGACGTACTACGACTCGGTCCGCGTCCCGGCCGACCACCTCGTGGGTGAGGAGAACGGCGGCTGGGGACTGATCACCAACCAGCTCAACCACGAGCGGGTCGCGCTCGCCGCCATCGGCATGCAGGCCGAGGACTTCTACGAGGCGGCGCTCGCCCACGCCCGCACGCCGGATCCGCAGACCGGTGTGCGCCCCGTCGACCAGCCCTGGGTGCGGTCCCGGCTCGCGGAGGCGCACGCCCGGCTGGCGGCCACCCGGCTGCTCAACTGGCGGCTGGTGGGGGATGTGGGGGCGGGGACGCTGAGCCCGGGCGATGCGAGCGGAGTCAAGTTCGCGGGAACCGAAAGCGCCGTCGAGGTGTACAGGATGTGTCAGGAGATTGTGGGGGAAGCGGGGCTGATCCGGGCGGGATCGCCGGGCGCGTTCGGCGACGGCGAGCTCGAGCGGATGAACCGGGCCGCGCAGATCAACACCTTCGGGGGCGGTGCGAGTGAGGTACAGCGGGAAATCGTGGCCACGATGCGCCTCGGCATGCGGCGGGGGCAGCGATGACCGGTGAGCGGACGGTCGGTGAGGGGGCCGCTGGTGAGCGGACGGCTGGTGATGGCTCCTGCGCTGATGACTTCTACGGGCGGCTGCGGGCGTACGTGGGCCGGGCGGCTGCGTCCGGGGGCGAGGGCAAGGATCCGGTCAACGAGCCGATGATCAGGCACTGGTGCGAGGCGATGGGCGACGCCAACCCCGCCTATCCGGCCATCGCACCGCCGACGATGCTGCAGGTATGGACGATGGGCGGGCTGTCCGGCCATGTGGGCGGCTCGGCTCGGTCCGAGGCGTACGACGAGCTGTTGGCCCTCCTCGACGGGGCGGGCTGCACCTCGGTCGTCGCCACGGACTGCGAGCAGGAGTATCTGCGCCCTTTGCGGCCGGGCGATCGGATCACCTTCGACGCGGTGATCGAGTCGGTCTCGCCCCGCAAGACCACCAAACTGGGCTCCGGCCATTTCGTCACGACGCGTATGGACATCCGGGCGGGTGGGGAGCTGGTCGGAGAACACCGTTTCCGCATCCTCAAGTACGCCCCGGCGCGGCGGACATCGGCGGGGAAGGAGCGGACGGCGAAGGAGCGGACAGGGGTGGTGAAGGAGGCGAGGCGGCCGCGCCCCGTGATCAACCGTGACAACGCCGGCTTCTGGGCGGGGGTCGCCGAGCACAGACTGCTCATCCAGCGCTGCACGGACTGCGGGACACTCCGCTTCCCCTGGCTCCCCGGATGTGGTGCGTGCGGCTGCCAGGAGTGGGCGACGGTCGAGGCGTCGGGCGCCGGGACGGTGTTCAGCTATGTCGTCATGCACCACCCGCCGTTCCCGGCCTTCGACCCTCCGTACGCCGTAGGCCTGATCGAGCTCGCGGAAGGGGTGCGGATGATCAGCAACATCACGGGGGTGCCGTACGACAAGGTCCGCATCGGGATGCCCGTCGAGCTGGAATTCATCCGCGTGGACGCCGACTTGGAGCTTCCCGCCTTCCGAGGGGCGGTGGCCTGATGGACTTCGCGCCCACCGTGGAGCAGCGAGCCGCGCGCGAGCTGGCGGCGGAGATCTTCGGCGACCTGTCCGCCCACGAGCGGCTGTCCGCTCTCGGCAGTGGCACGGACGCCGAGCTGTGGAAGGCGCTGTGCGCCGCGGGGCTTCCGGCCGCTGTGGAGGAGATCGGCCTGGTCGGGCTCGTTCTGTTGCTGGAGGAGCAGGGCAGGACCACTGCCCAGGTGCCGCTCGCGGTGACATGTGCGTACGGAGTGCTGCCGGTGGCCGTCCATGGCACGGCGGAGCAGCGAGACCGGCTGCTGCCCGCCCTGCGGGAGGGCACCGCGGTGGCGACGGGCGCGTTCGACTCGGGGGTGGCCACCGCTCGTCGGACGGCGCATGGCTGGCGGCTGAGCGGCGCCTTCCCTGCCGTGCCCTGGCTCCGGGCGGCGACCCATGTCCTGGTGCCGGCCGATGTCGTGGTGTGGGCCCATGAGGCAGGGGTGACCCATGAGGCAGGGGTGACCCATGAGGCAGGGGTGGGTCATGAGGCGGAGGGGGCCCAGCGTACGGATGCGGGCCCCGCGGCCTCTGCGGGGTTACGGGCGGAGCCGCGCTGCTTCCTGGTCGACGTCCGCGCCGTCGGGACCGAAGCCGACAAGACCGAAGACAGCGGGACCGAAGGCGGCGGGACCGAAGGCAGCGGAACCGAAGGCGGCGGGACCGCAGACAACAGGACCGAAGCCGCCGGGAGCGAGGCGGACGGGACCGCTGCGGATGGGGCCGGCGCCGCTCTGGTCGAGGCCGTTGAGACCACCGCGCCGTGGGCGGCGGGCCGGCTGACCCTGGACGGCGCGCCCGCCGAGCTGCTTGGTGGCGAGGGGACCCATGCCGATGTGCTCGGTCGGGCCCGCACCGCGTTCGCCGGGCTGCAGGCCGGGGTCTGCCGGGGCTCGCTCGACCGGGTGGTCCACCACACCGCGGTTCGCGAGCAGTTCGGCCGCCCGCTCTCCACCCATCAGGGCGTGCTGATGCGCGCGGCGGACGCTCATATGGACACCGAGGCCATCCGGGTCACAGCGTACGAGGCGGCCTGGCGCTACGACCAGGGCCTGCCCGCCGCTACCCATGCGCTCACCGCGGCCTGGTGGGCCTGTGAGGCGGGCAAGCGGGTGGTGCACTCGGGCCAGCATCTGCACGGCGGCATCGGCGCCGATGTGGAGCACCCGGTCCACCGGCACTTTCTGTGGGGCCGACAGCTGGACGCGTATCTCGGACCGGCGCCCGCGCTCCTGGCCGAGCTGGGCGATGAGCTGACGGGGGTGGCCGGATGACGGTCCGCGTCGGCGACGAGCTGCCACCGCTGCGTATTCCGATCACCCGGACACTCATCGTCTCCGGCGCGATCGCCTCCCGCGATTACCAGGACGTCCACCACGATGCCGAGGCGGCCAAGGAGAAGGGCTCCCCGGACATCTTTATGAACATCCTGACGACCAATGGCCTGGTCGGCCGGTACATCACGGATCACTTCGGGCCGCACGTCCGGCTCCAGAAGGTCGCCATCCGGCTCGGCGCACCCAACTACCCCGGCGACGAGATGGTGCTGACCGGGCAGGTCACGGCGGTCACCGACGGCACCGCGGAGGTCTCGGTGACCGGGCGCAACGGCATCGGAAACCACGTCATGGGCAAGGTCACCGTGCGGCTGTCCCTGGATTTCCCAGCGAGCGCGACGGACTCCCCACAGCGTGACGCGGACTCCCCACAGCGTGACGCGGACTCCGCCCAGCGTGACGCGGACTCCGCCCAGCGCGAGGCGGACACTCTGCGGGGGGAGGCACGATGAGCGTCCGCGGAGCCGACACGCTCGGCGGCCGGGCGGCCGTCGTGGGCATCGGGGCCACCGAGTTCTCCAAGGACTCCGGCCGTAGCGAGCTGAAACTGGCCGTCGAGGCCGTGCAGACCGCCCTGGACGACGCCGGACTCACCCCCGCCGACGTCGACGGGCTGGTCACCTTCACCATGGACACCAGCCCCGAGATCACCGTGGCGCAGGCGTGCGGCATCGGCGAGCTCTCGTTCTTCTCCCGCGTCCACTACGGCGGGGGAGCCGCCTGTGCCACCGTCCAACAGGCCGCGCTCGCCGTGGCCACGGGCGTCGCCGACGTCGTGGTCTGTTACCGCGCGTTCAATGAGCGCTCCGGCCGTCGCTTCGGGTCCGGGGTGCAGCACCGCGAGCCGTCGGCCGAAGGCACCGCGCTCGGCTGGGCGCTGCCCTTCGGCCTGCTGACCCCCGCCTCCTGGGTCGCCATGGCCGCGCAGCGCTATCTGCACAGCTACAGCCTGGCTCCGGACGTCTTCGGCCATGTGGCTGTCGTGGACCGCCGCCACGCCGCCACCAACCCGGCCGCGTACTTCTACGGCAAGCCGATCACCCTCGCCGACCACGCCGCCTCCCGCTGGATCGTCGAGCCGCTGCGGCTGCTGGACTGCTGCCAGGAGACCGACGGCGGCCAGGCCCTCGTGGTCACCAGCATCGAGCGCGCGCGCGATCTGCCGCGTCCGCCCGCCGTGATCACCGCCGCGGCGCAGGGCGCGGGCCGGGGGCAGGAGCAGATGACGAGCTTCTACCGGGACGATCTGACCGGCCTGCCGGAGATGGGAGTGGTCGCCCGCCAGCTGTGGCGCAACAGCGGGCTGACCCCTGACGACATCGACGTGGGCATCCTCTACGACCACTTCACGCCGTTTGTGCTGATGCAGCTGGAGGAGTTCGGCTTCTGCGGGCGGGGGGAGGCCCCGGGCTTTGTCGCCGACGGCGCGCTGCCGCTCAACACCCATGGCGGTCAGCTCGGGGAGGCGTATCTGCACGGGATGAACGGGATAGCCGAAGCGGTCCGCCAGATACGCGGCACCTCCGTGAACCAGGTCCCGCACGCGGCCCGCGTCCTGGTCACGGCGGGCACCGGGGTACCGACATCCGGGCTGCTCATCGGGGCAGACGGCTGAACCGCGCGCGTGTCTGCGGGCCCGGTCCCCCCACCGGCACTTTGACTCCTCATATGGACCGAAGAAAGAAGATCAGATGGAAGATCGTCGGATGTGCGATCGGCCTGTCCGCGACGCTGGCCACGCTGATCGTCGGCGCCCCTTCCGCCGCCTCATCCTCGGCGGCAGCCCCCGCCTCCTCCCCGGCGGTAGCCCGCGGCTTCTCCCCGGCGGTGGCCCTCCCCGACCCACGGCCGCTGGGCGCCAAGGTCTTCCAGGGCTGGGCTCTCGACACCTGCCATGCCCCCTCGCTCGCGACCCTGCGCGCCTGGAGCGGCTCCAAGTACCGGGCGGTCGGTGTCTACTACGGCGGCCGTGGCCGGGCCTGCCCGAACCAGCCGAACCTCACCGTCTCCTGGATGCGGGGGACCCGCGACATCGGCTGGCGGGTGCTGCCCATCTACGTCGGCTCCCAGTCCCCCTGCGTCCGCAACACGAACAAGAAGCACGTCACCATCGGCAGCAAGCCCACCTCGCAGGGGCGCGAGGAAGGCAAGGACGCGGTCAAGCGCGCCAAGGCGCTGGCCATCAAGAAGCGCAGCGCGCTCTACCTCGACATGGAGGCGTACGACCAGACGCGCACCAGCTGTGCCAAGACCACCCTCTCCTTCATCCGCGGCTGGTGCCGTGAAGTGCGCTCACACGGCTACTTTCCGGGCTTCTACAGCAGCGCCGAGTCGGGGGTGCTGCATCTGGAGAAGGCCCGGGAGGCCGGTAAACACCACCTCCCCTCCGTGATGTGGTTCGCGCGGTGGAGCGGGAAGGCGTCGCTGTCCGGTGAACCGGTCCTGCCCAAGAGCGCCTGGCATCCGCACCGCCGTATCCACCAGTACGTAGGCAATGTCACCGAGAAGCACGGCGGCCGGACCCTGCATATCGACCGCAACAAGGTCGACGCACCCGTGGCGATCATCGGCTGACTCCCCCGCCCCACCCCACCCTTGGGGCACAACCCTGATGTCGTCTGCGCCGCCCCTCCCCCCGCAGGAGGTGGTGCCAGCCCTACCCCTACAACCTGAGGGTGAGGCGGCTTCGGCACTTACGGCCGATCCCTGGCCCGCGGCCCGCTCCTAGCGTGGGAGGTATGACCACGAGTGTGTGCAACGGCGCGTCCACCGCCGCGTTCCCGTGCTTCGCGTCGTATGTGCGGGCGCGCGGGCCGGTGCTGCTGCGCACCGCCCGCGCGTTGAGCGCGAACGCCTGGGACGCGGAGGACCTGCTGCAGACCGCGCTGGCCAAGACGTATCTGGCGTGGGAGCGGATAGAGGACCACAACGCGCTGGACGGCTATGTCCGCCGGGCGCTGGTGAACACGCGGACCTCGCAGTGGCGTAAGCGCAAGGTCGACGAGTTTGTGTGCGAGGAGATGCCCGAGCCGGATCCGGTCCCCGCTCCGGACCCCGCCGAACAGCAGGTGTTGCGCGACGCGATGTGGCGCGCGGTGCTGCGGCTGCCGGACCGGCAGCGGGCCATGGTCGTCCTCAGGTACTACGAGGACCTGAGCGAGGCTCAGACGGCCGAGGTGCTGGGAGTGTCCGTGGGCACGGTCAAGAGCGCCGTCTCGCGCGCCCTCGGCAAACTGCGCGAGGACCCGGCCCTCACCCGGGCTGCCTGAGCCACCTGCTTGAGCCACCTGCCCGAGCCAGGGGAGCGGGTCCGGTGTGGTGACCACCGGGTAGTGACATACCGCCCGGTCGGCTGCACAATCGGCGGACACCTTGACCCGCGCGTAAATCCGCACCCTGGAGGCCCCGGTGTTCAGCACGATGCAGGACGTACCGCTGACCGTGACCCGCATCCTCGTCCATGGGGCGCTCGCGCATGGCAAGGCACAGGTCGTCACCTGGACCGGTGACGGCGAGCCGCAGCGCCGTACCTTCCACGAGGTGGGCCTGCGGTCCATCCAGCTCGCGAACGCCCTGCACGATGAGCTCGGCGTCGAAGAGGGCCAGGTCGTGGGCTCGCTCATGTGGAACAACTGTGAGCATCTGGAGGCGTATCTGGCGGTGCCCTCGATGGGCGCCGTACTGCACACCCTCAATCTGCGTCTGCCCGCCGCCCAGCTGACCTGGGTCGTCAATCACGCCGCCGACCGCGTGATCATCGTCAACGGCTCGCTGCTGCCGCTGCTCGCCCCGCTTCTGCCGGGGCTGAAGTCCGTCGAGCACGTGGTTGTGGCCGGGCCGGGAGACCGTTCCGTACTGGACGGCTGCCGGGCCACCGTCCACGACTACGAGGAGCTGATCGAGGGCCGTCCCGTGCGCTACCCGTGGCCCGTCATCGACGAGCGCCGGGCGGCGGCGTTGTGCTACACCTCCGGCACGACCGGTGACCCCAAGGGCGTGGCCTACAGCCATCGTTCGATCTATCTGCACTCGATGCAGATCAACAGCGTTGAGGGCTTCGGCATGTCGGGGAAGGAGATGGTGTTGCCTGTGGTGCCGATGTTCCACGCGAACGCGTGGGGCACCACGCACTCCGCCTTCATGACGGGCGCCTCCATCCTGATGCCCGACCGCTTTCTGCAGCCCGGACCGCTCGCCGACATGATCGAAACGGTCCGGCCCACCGTCAGCGCCGCCGTCCCCACCATCTGGCAGGGGCTGCTGGCCGAGCTCGACGCGAGGCCGCGAGACGTGTCCAGTCTGCGCGAGGTCTACATCGGCGGGGCGGCCTGCCCGCCGTCCCTGATGAGGGCGTTCGAGGAGCGGCACGGCATCCGGGTCGTGCACGCGTGGGGCATGACGGAGCTCTCGCCGCTCGGGTCCGTGGCCCATCCGCCCGCTGGTCTCACAGCGGAGGAGGAGTGGCGGTACCGGGAGTCCCAGGGCCGGTTCCCGGCCTCGGTGGAGTACCGGCTGACCTCAGCCGACGGCGAGCTCATGCCCTGGGACGGCACATCGGTGGGCGAGCTGGAGGTGCGCGGCCCGTGGATCGCCGGCGCGTACTTCGGCGGGGCCGAGGGCGAGCCCTTCCGCCCCGAGGACAAGTTCACGCCGGACGGCTGGCTGAAGACCGGCGATGTCGGCGCCATAACGGAGGACGGCTTCCTGACGCTGACGGACCGGGCCAAGGACGTCATCAAGTCGGGCGGTGAATGGATTTCGTCGGTGGAGCTGGAGAACCACCTGATGGCCCACCCCGATGTCGCCGAGGCGGCGGTGGTGGCGGTGCCGGACGAGAAGTGGGGGGAGCGCCCGCTGGCGACAGTGGTGCTCAAGGACGGCTCCGGCGTCGGCTACGAGGCGCTTCGGGCGTTCCTCGCGGAGCGGGTCGCGCACTGGCAACTGCCGGAGCGCTGGGCGCTGATCGAGGAGGTGCCGAAGACGAGCGTCGGGAAGTTCGACAAGAAGGTCATCCGCAGGCGGTACGCGGACGGTGAGCTGGAAGTCACGCAGCTGGCCTGACCTGCTCCGATCCGTCGTACCCGGCTTGCCCCGCCCCGTCTCACCCGGCCTGCCCGGGCTGAACGTGACGCGGCTCGGTCGGACGGCCTGCAGGGGGGCGCGGATGACCAGCCGCGCCCCCCTGCAGGCCCCGATGCGTCCGAAACGTTCAGCGCGTACGGGCGGGGGCGGTACGGGTGGTACGGGCGGTACGGGTGACGCGGCCGGAGCGCCCGGCGGCGCCCAGCCAGCCCAGGGCCAGCCAGCAGGCTGCGACGGCGCACACCCCGCTCCAGCCCCAGTGCCCGAACGCCGGCGCAGCGAGCGCGGAGGCGGCCGCTCCGCCGATGAACGCCGCGACGATGTAAGCGGTGTTGGCCGTGGCCGGCGAGGCGGTCGCGGTCAGGGCCCGGGTCTGGTTGGCCACCTGTCCCGCCATCAGCCCCGCGTGCAGCAGCACGGCCGCCGCGCACAGCGCCCAGATCCACGAGCCGCCGAGCCAGAACAGCGGTACGGAGACGGCGGCGAGCACATACGCGAAGCCGACCACCCGGGCCACCCCGAACCGGTCCACCAGCCCGCCGGCCAGCGGCCCCACGGCGCTCGCGGTCAGCCCGAAGAGGCCGAACAGCCCGGCCGTACCCGTGGACATCCCGTAACCGGGCCCGGTGAGCAGCAGGGCCAGGGCTGTCCACAGGGCGCTCCACGCCCCGTACATCCCGGCCTGCCGCAGACATGCGCTCCGCAGCTCGGCGGAGGCGCCCAGCACCCGCGGCACCCGGGCGATGCCCTTGAGGGCCGCCAGCGGGTCGGTCTTCGTCCGCGGCCGGGTTTCGGCGGGCAGCAGTACGGCGGTCGCCAGGCCGATGAGGGCGGTGAGGCCCGCCGCGCCGAGGAAGACCGCGCGCCAGCCGTACGCCTGTCCGGCGAGTCCGCCCAGCACCCGGGCCGCGACCACTCCGGCGAACAGCCCCGCGACGACCACGCCGAGATGGCGACCGCGCCGCGCGGCGGGGGCGCGTTCGGCGACGAGCGGCACCAGCAGCTGCGGTACGACCGTGGCGGCGCTGGCCGCGAACACGGCGGCACCGAGCGCGGGCAGCCCCGGCGCCAGCCCCGCGACGACCAGGGCCGCGGCCGCCGCGACGGACAGCGCGCCGACCAGGCGGCGGCGGTCGGCGGTGTCGCCGAGGGGCGCGAAGAGCAGCAGCCCGGCCGCGTAGCCGAGCTGGGCGAGGGAGGCGATCCACCCGGCGGCCGACGGGGCGACGCCGAGGTCGCGGGCGATGAGGTTGAGAAGCGGCGCGGCGAGGTAGATGTTGGCGGCGGTCACGGCGGTGCACAGGGCGACGACCGCGAGAAACACGCCGGTGGGCGGGCCGCCGCGCCAGGTGCGGGTACGGGTGACAGGGGCGCGGCTCCCGGCGCTGCTGCTGGTGGGGTGACTGGTCGCGGTCGGTGTGACCGTATTCGTACCCGTCATGCTGATAAACCTCCGCGCGGGGTTCGCTCCGGGCCGGGCGCTGATAACTAACTGGTTGGTTGTGAGTCTGCGGCTCCAGGAAGACGTTGTCAACCAGATAGTTGGTTACTCTGGCTCCATGGCATCGACAAGGGACGCGGAGGCGACCAAAGCCCGGATCTTCGCGGCGGCCACCGCGGAGTTCGCCGCCCACGGCATCGCGGGCGCCCGCATCGATCGCATCGCCCGCGAGGCGAAGGCCAACAAGCAGCTCATCTACGCCTACTTCGGCGACAAGGCCGAGCTGTTCAGGCAGGTGGTCCAACACGCCATGCTGGACCTCGCGGCCGCGGTCCCGCCCGACCCCGAGAACCCGGACGGCTATCTGGACCGGCTGATGGCGTACCACGCCGCGCGCCCCGAACTGCTGCGGCTGATGCTCTGGGAGGGCCTGGAGTACGGAAGCGGTGGTTTCGAGGTCCAGCGCGAACAGGAGCGCCGGGAGTACTACGCCGCGAAGGCAGCCGCCTTCGCCGCCGCGCAGGAGAAGGGCGCGATCGAGCGGTACCTCCCACCGGAGCACCTGGTGTTCATCATCAGCGCGCTGGCGGGCTGGCCCGTCGCCGTGTCGCAGTTCCGCAATCTGCTCGTCGGCGAGACGGAGGAGGACGCGGCACAGCTGCGCGAATCGCTCCGTACGGCCGTCCGACGCCTCACCGGCACGGACGGGTCATAACGGCCCTGGTCATAGCCGGCCCGGGTCATAACCGCACCCACCAGCCAGCCCGGAATGGACTGGCCAGGGCGGCGGCCACGGCGGCACGGACTCAGTTGTTGCCGATCTTGGCCAGCAGATCCACGATCCGCCCCTGCACCTCCGCGCTCGTCGAGCGCTCCGCGAGGAACAGCACCGTCTCGCCCGAGCTCAGCCGCGACAGGTTGGCCGGATCGATGTCGGCGGAGGTGTAGACGACCAGCGGGGTGCGGTTGAGCAGCCCGTTCCCGCGCAGCCAGTCCACGATCCCGGCCCGGCGGCGGCGCACCTGCATCAGGTCCATGACCACCAGATTCGGCCGCATCTGCGCGGCGAGCGCCACCGCGTCCGCGTCCGTCGCAGCCCTCGCGACCTGCATACCGCGCCGCTCCAGCGTCGCCGTCAGCGCCTCGGAGATCGGCTGGTGCTCCTCGATCAGCAGGACCCGCGGCGGGTGCTGCTCGCTGTCGCGCGGGGCGAGCGCCTTGAACAGGACGGCCGGGTCGGCGCCGTACGCCGCCTCGCGCGACGACTGGCCCAGCCCCGCCGTCACCAGCACCGGCACCTCGGCGGCGACCGCCGCGGTACGCAGCGACTGCAGCGCCGTACGGGTGATCGGCCCGGTCAGCGGGTCGACGAACAACGCGGCCGGGTACGCCGCGATCTGCGCGTCCACCTCCTCGCGCGAGTGCACGATCACCGGACGGTAGCCGCGGTCGCTGAGCGCCTGCTGCGTGGACATGTCCGGCGCGGGCCATACGAGCAGCCGGCGCGGGTTGTCCAGAGGCTCGGGCGGCAGCTCGTCGTCGGGCGGCGGGGTGCGGTCGTCGACGATCTCGATGGCGCCGTTCGGCCCGTCCAGCGGCTCCGGGCCCTCGGCGCCCTCGTCGGGCGCGCCGATTGCGAAGGCGCGGCCTCCGGTCTGGGGCGAGCCGGGGCGCCCAGGTCCAGGCCCCTGCTGGGGGCGCGGCTGAGCGCGGCCGGCCGGTTCGAGCTCGGCCGGGGCGGCCGAGGCGGCCGGGGCCGCCGGGTCGAGCCGGGCCGCCAGCTTGCGCCGCCTGCCCGAGGCCCCGGCCGCGGCCGGGGTGCCGCCGGACGGCGTCTGGGGCTGGCCCTGCGGGTGGTGCGGGTGCTGCTCCGATACCTGCTGCGCGAACGGCACGCCCTGCCCCAGGGTCCGCACGCTGATCGCGCGCCCCTGTGAGGCATCGGCGCCCGGCCCGGCCTCGGCGGGCAACTGCTGCGGCCGGCGCTGAGGTTGCGGCAAGGGCTGGGGCTGCGCGGGGCCGCCCGGCCAGGGGCCCGGCTGCGGCGCGCCCTCTTCCATGGCGGGCATCCCGCCTGGCGCCGACTGCTCGTCGGCCAACGGCCGCCGGGCCCGCCGCCGCCCGGTGGGCTGCGGGGCGTCGTCCATCTCGCCCGCGTCGTAGGCGTCGTACGGACCCTCGTCCGTGTCGTACGGGCCGTCCGGCGCGGCCTGGCCGCTCGGGGGCTGGGCCCAGTCGTTCTGTTGCTGTTCGGGGGTGCGTGCGGCGGGGAGGGCGGGCATGGCCGGTCCGGCCTGGGCGGGCGGGGGCGTGCCGGGGCCAGGGGCGGCCGGCCATCCGCCGGACGGCTGACCGGCGTTGGGCGGTACGGGGCCGCCGCGTACGGCGAGGCCCCCGCCCCTGCTCGGTACGGGCGCGCTGCCTTGGGCGGCTTGGGCGCCGTGCCCGCCGTGGCTGCCTTGGGCTGCTTGGGGGGTGCCTCCGCGCGGGTCCCGTGCCCCGTGCTGTGCGGGGACGAGGCCCACGGGCCCGAGCTCCGGCGGCAGCGCGGACTGCGGGGTCCGGTCGGCCGCCGCGGGCGGCAGGGCGAATGGGGACCGGCCGCCGACCGGGTCACCCGCAGGCTGCGGCTGGGCCTGGGGTTGTGGTTGAGCCTGGGGCTGGAGTTGCGGCTGTGACTGGGGTTGCGCCTGCGCCTCATCGGCCCCGGCTCGCCCGGGCGCTTCGGCGAGCGCGCGCCGGGCCCGCCGTCGTCCGGCGGGCTGGGCGGCGGGCTGGGCAGGGGGCAGCGGGCCGGGGCCCGCGTTCGCGCCGCTCGGGGGCTGGGCCCAGTCGTTCTGTTGCTGTTCGGGGGTGCGTGCGGCGGGGAGGGCGGGCATGGCCGGTCCGCCCTGGGCGGGCGGGGGCGTGCCGGGGCCGGGAGCGCCGGGCCGGCCGCCGGCCGGCGGGGCGGCGTCGGCCGCCGCGGGCGGCAGCGCGAGGGCGGCCCGCCCCTGTCCGGCCTCGGCCGGGGCGGCGCGACGGGCCCGCCGCCCGGCGGGGGGCGACGGCTGCCCGGCCATGCCCTGGGGCGGCACCGGCCCCATCGCGGCGGGCTGGGGGCCGGGTTGCGGGTTGGCTTGCTGACCGGGCTGCGGGCCGGGTTGCTGAGCGGTTTGGGGGCCGGCCTGTGGGCCGCCAGCCTGTGGGCCGGCACCGCGGGCATGGCGATGGGCCTTCGAACCCTGGCCGTCGGTTTGGGCGTTCGCGTTCGCGACCGCCGGCTGCTGCTCCTCGTCGGGGTGGCGGCGGGCGCGCCGACGCCCGGTCGGCTGCGGTTCCCCGGCCGCGGCCGACTGCCCCGGGGTGGTGTTGTCGCCGTCGGGCGCGGGCGCCGCGGGCCCCGCGGGCACGGAACCGGCGTGCGCGCCGCGGTGACCGGCGCCCTGGGTGCTGGGCGTACGCGGGTCGGCGCCGCGCGCGGGGGGCTGTCCGTCCGCGCCCCCGTTGGCACCGCTTCCGTCGGTCCCTGCGCCGTTCGTACCGGCGCCGTTCGTTCCAGCCCCGTTCGTACCGGCGCCGTTGGTTCCGCCTGCGGCCGCGCCGGCCGGGCCGCGCCGTGCGCGCCGTCCGGTCGGTCCGGTCGGCGTCTGGCCGGTGCCTGTGCCGTTCGTCCCTCCCTGGCCGGCCGCGGAGCCTGCACCGGAGCTCGGACCGGAGCCCGCACCGGTGTTCCCGGCGCCGGTGCCCCGGCCGGACGTACGCCCCGACGCCCCTGCGGCGCCGTCGGCCTGGCCCGTCTGGTCCGCCTGGGCGGCGGCGGCCGCGGAGATCGGCACCTCGAGGACGTAGGCGTGCCCGCCCATGCCCGGCATCTCATGCGTCTGCAGCACGCCCCCGTGCCGCCGTACGATCCCGCGGACGATCGGCTCGTGTACGGGATCGCCGCCCGCGTACGGCCCGCGCACCTCGATCCGTACGACATCGCCGCGCTGCGCCGCCGCGACCACGATGGTCGAGTCGCCTGTCGCGCCGCCCGGGCCCCCGGCCGCCTTGCCGGTGGAGTCGACCCCCGCCACGTCCGCGATCAGGTGCGCCAGTGCCTGCGCCAGCCGCTCCGCGTCCACCTCGGCCTCGATCGGCGGTGCGTGCACGGCGAACTGCGCCCGCCCGGGGCCGATCAGCTCGACCGCGCCCTCGACGCCGTCCGCGACGACCTCGTCCATCGATACCGCGTGCCGGGTGAACTCCTCGTCGCCCGAGTCGAGGTGCTGGTAGCTCAGGACGTTGTCCACCAGCGTGGTCATCCGGGTGTACCCGGCGGCGAGGTGGTGCAGGATCTGGTTGGCCTCGGGCCACAGCTGCCCGGCCGGGTCGTCGGCGAGCACGCCGAGCTCGCCGCGCAGCTCCACCAACGGGCCGCGCAGCGACTGGTCGAGGACGGCGAGCAGCTGGGCGTTGCGAGCGGCCAGCGCGTCGTACCGCTCGGTGTGCGCCTCCCGCTCCTTGGCGAGCTGCGCGGTGAGTTCCTTCCGCTCCTTGGCGAGCTGCGCCGTGAGCTTCTTCTGCTCCTCCGTGTGGCGCGCGGTGAGCTTTTCCAGCTCCTTCGCGTGCTTGGCCGTGAGGTTTTCGACCTCTTCCGCGTGGGTCGCCACGAGGGTTTCCTCGGGCCGCCGGTCGGTGAAGGTCATCACCGCGCCGACCAGCTGCTCCCCGTCCCGCACGGGCGCGGTCGTCAGGTCGACCGGTACGGGGCTGCCGTCCTTCGCCCACAGCACCTGGCCGCGCACCCGGTATTTACGGCCGGAGCGCAGGGTCTCGGTGAGCGGGGACTCCTCGTACGGCAGAGGGGAACCGTCCGGGCGCGAGTGGTGTACAAGAGGATGAAGCTCCTGACCGCCCAGGTCACTGGCCCGGTAGCCGAGGATCTGCGCCGCGGACGGGTTGACGAGGACCACCTTGCCCTCGGTGTCCACGCCGACCACGCCCTCCGCCGCCGCGCGCAGGATCATCTCGGTCTGGCGCTGCTGGCGGGCGAGCTCGGCCTCCGTGTCGAGCGTCCCGGTCAGGTCGCGCACGACGATCATCAGCAGTTCGTCGCCGGTGTAGCTGTACTGGTCGGCGTAAGGGGTCCTGCCGTCCTCCAGGTTGGCGCTGGTGACCTCGACGGGGAACTGCATGCCGTCGGTGCGCCGCGCGATCATACGCGTCGGCTTGGTGTGACCGCCCTCGTCCTCGTCGCCGGGGCGGCGCATCGAGCCCGGAATGCGATTGGAGTCGAAGGAGGGGAGAAGATCCAGCAGACCACGGCCGACCAGCGCTGTTCCCGGCACCTCGAAGGTCTCGAGCGCGATGTGGTTGGCGTTGACGACCGTGCCGTTGCAGTTGACCAGCAGCAGTGCGTCGGGAAGGGCGTCGAGTATGGCTGCGAGGCGAGCAGCGCCTCGGGATGGCCTGCTGCTCACGACGACGCTTCCTCCCTGATGTACCGCACCTTGCCCCGACACTCGCGGTCGTTGTGCCGCCCCGTCCGTGGAGTGTCCTCAGAGGAGTCTACGGGCAGCGGGGGCGGACGCGGCGGTAGATGAGAGGGAGGTCGCAGCACGACGTACGCGTCTCGGCGCACGCCCGGACAAACCTCCTGGGCCGGCTCTCCGGCCGTTCTGTCCCAGGCCTGGCCAATCCCCAGGTCAGCTCCCAGGAAGGCGCAAAACAACGGAAAATCTGTCCCATCGGGCGATCTCACAGCCATTGACCCGCGAGAACTCCGCGTCCACCGGCCGCCCCGCCCAGCGACCGCGCAGCTGCGCGGTGGCCGGTCCCCCGTACTGCCCCGTGCACATCGCCCCGGGCGGCACGGGCGCGAACGGATCCCTCCCCCACACCGTCGCCGAGTCCAGCTGATCGCACGCCCCGTGCGCGGCCGGGTGTGTCCCGCCCGCGGGATGGCACGCCAGCGTGTACGTGACGGAGTCCGCGGCACCGCCGCTCCGCGACACGGTCACGATCAGGTGATCGGTGCCCCCCTCGTCATACGGCATCGGCAGCGGCACGGGCGCGGCCGCCCAGGCGGTGGCGCTCATCGCGGTGGCGGAGGCGGTCGCCGTGAGGACGGCGACGGCAAGGCGGTGCAGCAGGGGCATGGGGGCGCTCCAGGTGTGATCACAGCGGGGCGCACTGCCCCTGCCCCTCTAACGCGCCGCCGTCGTGCGCGTTGCGCCGCCATAAGGGCTTTGCGATGCGCCCCGCCAGCCGAGTACCGTAGGCGGCGATTGGTGACATCCCCCTGGGCTGTGACATCATCTGCACACACCGCATCTCGCTCGCGCGAATATGCTCGGTGTGCATGGAGGCTTCGCCTAGTCTGGTCTATGGCGCCGCACTGCTAATGCGGTTTGGGGTAACCCCCCATCCCGGGTTCAAATCCCGGAGCCTCCGCACTCACCGGAGCCCCGGCCCCACGGCCGGGGCTCCGCTGCGTTTCCCCACACTCGCGTGAACTCCCACCCGCCCCGCTACCCCCTTCGTGGCTTCCCCGGGCCCTAGCGCGGTGATCAGCCGACGGCCGCATCCCTTGAGCCCCACGCCTCCTTTTGCCGTACGCGCAGACGCTCCCCGCCGATCTTCCGGATGGCCGCCAAAAGAGAGTTTTCCCAGCTCAGAGGGGGTGAGGGAAACGGATTTCGTCTGACGCCGCAGGTCATGTAATGTTGTCCCCGCAACGCCGACCGGCAAGAAAGATCGCCGGGAAGCCAAGCGCTCGTAGCTTAACGGATAGAGCACTTGACTACGGATCAAGAGGTTGCAGGTTCGAATCCTGCCGAGCGCGCCCCAGCTCAGAGGCCCCTTCCGAACATCGGAAGGGGCCTCCGGCGTATGCGTTGACATCCAAACTGACATCAACGGCCACGCGGGCGGATCAGGCGGGTATGGGGACACCGTCCAGGTCGTCTTGATGCCGCGCAGGGCGTCGCTGGCTGAGGCGGCGAGCCAGTGGGTGTGAGCTGCACCACGGATCGTGAAATCAATCGCAGGCGGGAAGGTCGGCAGGCCGTCACGCGATGGCCACGGGAAGCCTGTGAACCTTCGAAACCAAGGCTTCTTGGCGCTTTCATTCGCTAATGTGCCCAGTCAGGGTGTTGCATAACTCTAGAAACGAAGCTCGGGCTCGATAGATTAGGCATCTGAGCCCAAGAGCCCCGCAACTGAACTGTCGGCTGAGGACCAGGAGTTCGGGAGGGGGCTCTTGGCAAGTCCCTGTGTCCGAAAACAAGGAGACTCAATGCAACAGCTTACGGAACCCGTACCCACCAGCCCCAGGGCTTGCTCATGGAAGAAGCGTGCGCGTCGGTTGTCCTGGCACGCTTTGCAGGGCGCCGCGTACACGGCAGGGGCGGGCCTTGTCACGATCGGCCTGCGTCTTTGAGGTTCCCCCGCTGTGCGGGTGTGGCTGATTAGCTGGTCAGGGCGGGTTGACGTGGTTTCAGGTTCACTGGTTCGGCCGCTGCCTGGTCGGCG